>JBASIS010000025.1:0-24815 GCA_049654905.1 Chromatiaceae bacterium | reverse complement strand
CGATGGTGAGGACGCCAAAGCAGTTGAAGGAGAGCGCCAGGCCGACGAGGAGAAATTCCGGCAACAGGGTCCAGTCGAAGGCCCAGCCAAACTGGCCGATGGGCGGAACCGCGAAGAGGGGGGCTTGGGTGATGACCGCCAGGCGCTCCGTATCCACCAGATCTAGCCAGAGGGCCAGGGCCTGACCCACCACCAGACCCGTGAAGACGGAGAAGGCGCGCAACCGCCCCTTGCCCCAGATGTTGAAGAGAATGATGGTCGCCAGGGTCAGGAAGCCCACCTGCAGGATGCGGGGATCTCCGGCCTGGGGGGTGTCGATGGCGAGAAAATTGCGCAGGCCGACCAGGCCGAGCCCAAGGCCCAGGATCAGAACGATAAGGCCGGCGATTTCCACCGGAAAAAGGGCGCGTAGGCGGGGCAGGAAGCGGGCCAGGATCATCTGCATCCCGGCCGCTACCGACATCATGCCAAAGGCCAGCCCCAGGCCACCCATCTGGACGGCGGCCAGGGCGGCGGGGAAGGCGACCGAGGAGGTATGCAGCGGGCTGAAGAGGCCGATGCCAATCCCGCCACGATTGAGCGCCTGGAGGATCACGCCGATGCCCGCCCCTATCATGGTCAGCGCCACCAGTCCCGCCGCGCCCGCCAGGTCCAGGCCCGCCTGACGGGCCAGCACCACGGGCAGGGTCATGATGGCGCCGAGAAAGGCCACCTGCTGGAGGGCCACCATGAGGATGAGGCCGGTGGGTGGACGTTCATCCACCCAGTAGTCGATACCATCGGGTCGGATCGCCCGGTCGCGGGCCAACTTAGTGCACCTCGACCGGGAGGAACTCGCCCGTATCGGGGTGGGTGACCCAGAGGTCGCCGGTTTCGAGATCAAACCACCAGCCATGGAGGCTCAGGGCGCCCGCGGCGACCCGCTCGGCGATCCAGGGATAGGTCAGCAGGTTATTCCGGGAGTTGAGCACCGCGGTGCGTTCGACCAGGTAGCTGTAATCCTTGAGCCGCTCGACGGGCACCGGCCGGGGAGCGCCGGTTACCGGGTCCTCGATCTCGGCATGGCAGGCATCCTTGGCCAGGGTCAGCCAGGGCCCGAGAAAGTCCGAGGGCGGTGCCTGACCGGCGGCGGTCTGGATGGCCGCCTGGATGCCTCCGCAGTGGGCGTGTCCGAAAACAACGATGTGGGCGACGTTGAGGGCCTTAACCCCATATTCGATCGCTGCGCGAACGCCGTGTTCGGTGCCCTGGCTCAGGGTATAGGGCGGGACCAGGTTGGCGACATTCCGGATGATGAACACCTCGCCCAGTTCCGCGCCGCTGATGCGCGTCAGGTCAACCCGTGAGTCGGAGCAACCGATCAACAGCACCTCGGGTTTCTGCCCTTTGGCCAACTCCAACATGCGGGTCCGGCCACCCAGGTATTCCTGTTGCCGAAAGGCCATGACCCCGTGAACGAGGCGTAGCAGGACCCCCTCATACAGGGTATCGTCAAAAATCATGGTGTTTAACACTCCTGTGGTGGCGGATAGGCGCCCGAAGATAATAAAGTCCCTGGGGGATAATAGCTAAGAGAAGCGTAACGGTTCAGGTAGCCTCACGCCTTGGCCTATAAAAGGAGGGTCGGGTGAGGGTTGGCGGGGGTGTCGACAGCAGGGATGCTGTCGCCAAGCCTACAGGGATGTATTCATGGCGTCCCCTGCCAGCCCTCACCCGGCCCGGGACAGCGACAGCTCAGATGTTTTGGCCACAGAGTCAATCCGCTAGCAGTATCCCTTGGCGGGCAAAGAGGGCTATGAGTTCCTGGGTGGCTGTCTGGGTGCGGGCCAGTAGCTTGTTTCTGGACCAGTTGGTGGTGCCCAACGCCTTGGGCGGGGCGAGACGGCCCTCCACGAGGTCATCGGTCAGGGCCAGAGCCACCTCATCCGGGGTGCGTGTTCCATCCAAATAGCCGATGAGCTGGATGGCGAAGGCATCCAGGTCGAGATTGGTGTGATTAACCGAGGTAATGCGTCGGGCACCCCCGACGAGTTGGGCCCGGGCTAAGGGCCAGACCTGGGGCCGGTCCAGGGCCGGCGGGGGCAGGTGACGGGGGTCTGGCTGGGCGCCGATGCCGTTGTGGGCAAAGAGGCTGAAGAGCTCCGGCAGGCAGTCATCCACCGCCTGGGCCAGGGCGCCGCCGCCCGCGGACTGGACGCGCGCCATGGCGGCGGGCAGGACCTCCGCCAGGGTCAGGGAATCCGGGAAGCGGGCGCCGAGTTCCAGAACCAGGGCCTTGGTCAGGGGGTGGCTGACCTGCAGGGCGAGGCCCGCGGGGGTGACGAAGGGACTGTCCTTGACCCGCCGCAGGTCGGGCCTGGCGGCGGGGCGCAGGTCCGCGCGAAAGGCCAGGCCGGCGAAGCGGTCCAGGTCGATGGCGATCTCCTCCGGCAGGTCCGCGTCGGCGCGGCACAGCAAGCTCTGGCGGAAGTTGCGGTTGGTGACGAAATCCAGCCATTGCTCCAGTTCCAGGCCGTCCTCAATGGGGGCCAGGGCCTGATCCACGGCCTCGCCATAGGTCGATGGGAAGAGGGTACGCGGGTCGGTGTCGCAGAGATAGCGCAGCCCGGCCTGTTCCGCGTCGGCGGCGAAGTCGCTGAAGAGGAAGGCGCGGTTGTGCTCCGCCAGGTATTCGAACAGCAGGTAGCTGGGGTGGACCTGGTCCAGATGGGTAATCTCCGCCAGTAGGTAGCGGGCGCTATGGGCGTCGAGGCCCTGGAGACTGGCGCGCAGTCGGTCCAGGGCGGCCCGCGCGGCGCTGATGCGCGTGGTGGGGGTTTCCAACCCCCGGCAGGCGTAGCGGAGGATGTCCCGCAGCATGCCGCGCATCCGCCAGCCTGGCAGGCAGTTGTAGCTGACATAGAAGATGCCGGCGGGGGCGAGGAGGTGGCTGGCCAGTCGCAGCAGCTGTTCCCGCACCGGGTCGGGGACCCAGGAATAGACACCGTGGGCGATGATGTAGTCGAATGTCCCCAGGCTGGGGTCCAGGTCGAGGATGTCGCCCTGCCGCAATTCCAGGTTACCCAGGCCCAGGGTCTGCACCAGGTCCTGGCCCATGGCAATCTGCCGCGCCGAGAGGTCGATGCCCAGGCAAGCGGCGCCCAGCAGACCCTGGGCCAGGGGGATGAGGTTGCCGCCGCCGGCGCAGCCAATTTCCAGCACCCGGGCGGTCGCGGGGGTCGCCGTATTCAGTCCCAGCAGTCGGCCAAGCACGGCCAGGTGATGGGGATGGGTTTCCGGGAAGGCGATGCTCTCGTAGGGGCAGGCGTCGTAGTCGTCCATCGGGGTGGCGGTCCTGGGCGTTGGGAGAGGAAGGCGAGGAGATTTTAAGCCATGACAGGCTCCATCGAACGTCCGGCCTTGGTCATCCGCCCCGGGGTCTCCCGGCGTCTGGCCCTCTGGGTGCTGATCGCGCATGGGCTGACCCTGGCGACCATCGCCTTACTGCCCGTGTCGCTGACCGGACGCGCCGGGCTGGTCTTGGCCGTGCTGCTGGGATGCGCCCTGAGCCTGGGCGGGGCCGTCTGGCATTTCTGGCCCTGGAGCCTGAGGGAGGCGGTTTGGTGGCCGGATGGCGCCTGGTCCCTGATCCAGGGCGACGGGCGGGAACGGGACGGGCGCTTGTTGGGATCGACCTATGTCAGCCCGGCGCTGGTGGTGCTCAACTTCCGGTGTGGCCGCTGGCGCACCGCCTCCCTGGTCCTGCTACCGGACAACCTGGAGCCGGACCTGTTGCGGCGGCTGCGGGTCCGGCTACGGCTGGAGGGGCGCGGCGGGGGAAGGCGGCGATGACGGTCTCGGCGTCCGAATCCACCCTGCGTTAAGCGCGTTACGGAACCCCCCTGTGCTTTTCTTGCCCTGGCACGGCTGCCGCGATCCGCCGGGGCCAGCGGGTGCTTCAGGCCTTCCTTAACCGGAGGATGAGCACCGACAGGCCGACAGCGAGCACGGCCAGTCCCGTGAGGGTCATCAGCATGGCGTTATCGTCGAGGAAGGCGATACCGACGCCGCTGCCCACCAGGAAGAGGCCAAAGAGGCCCATCTTCCAGTCCACATAGACCCCGGCCAGGATGGCGGAGAGACCCAGAATATAAATATCCACGAAGCCATGGGTTTCGGCGTTCAAATAGACCAGGACGGTGGGCCAGAAAAGGATATGGAGTACCCCCGCGGTCGCCCCCCAGTGCAAAATCTGCTTGATCAGGTAACCGGGAAGGCTTTCTCCCGAGGCACTCATCCGGTTCCAGCCGCCATAGATTGAAATCAGGCCGACCACGGGGACGAACCAGAGCCAGAGCTTACCTGCCCGCTCGGGGCTGCTGTCCGTCATGGCCACCAGCCAGACGGCTACTACATAGAGGGCCACATAGGGCACGACCATTAAAAGCAGTCTCACCCAACTGAAGGATCTGGAGGGCGTCTCGACCGGGAAATCCGGGGTGGCAAGGGTTTCGGACATTGTGGGCTCCTCTCGGTAGTTGGCGGGGGCGCCGCTTGGCTCTCGGGTGAGATGCCCATGCCAGGCCCAACCGCGGCGGGTACAATTGTGTCGCGATCATTGCGCGAACGGGGATGGGCGTCAATGAGAGGAGTACGGGATTTTGCTTGGGAGCCCTGAAACGACAAGGGGCCATGACCTCGGAACTATCGCGATGCATATTTTGGTGACGGGCGGGGCGGGTTATATCGGCAGCCATACCTGCGTGGCGTTGCTGGCCGCGGGACACGCGGTCTTCGTGGTCGATAATCTCTGTAACAGCAAGGAGGAGTCCCTGCGCCGGGTGGCGGAGATCAGCGGCCGGAACCCCGGCTTTGCCCGGATCGATCTGCGGGATGCGCCCGCCCTGGCGGCGGTTTTCCGCGCTAATGCCTTTGATGCCGTCATCCACTTCGCGGGCCTCAAGGCGGTGGGCGAGTCCACCGAGATCCCGCTGGCCTATTACGACAACAATATCGGCGGCACCCTGAGTCTCTGCCAGGTCATGGCCGACGCCGGGGTGCGCAATCTGGTGTTCAGTTCCTCGGCCACCGTCTATGGCGACCCCGCCAGCGTCCCGGTGCGGGAGGATTTTCCGACCTTCGCCACTAATCCCTATGGCCGTTCCAAACTCTTCATCGAACAGATCCTGACCGACCTGCGGCAAGCCGAACCGGGTTGGAATATCGTCCTGCTGCGCTACTTCAACCCGGTGGGTGCTCATCCCAGCGGCCGCATCGGCGAGGACCCCAATGGCATCCCGAACAACCTCATGCCCTTCATTGCCCAGGTGGCGGCGGGTAAGCGGTCGCGCCTGCGGGTCTTTGGCGGTGATTACGCGACCCCGGATGGGACGGGGGTGCGGGATTATATCCATGTGGTCGATCTGGCGCGGGGGCATCTCCGGGCCCTGGAGCGGCTGGCCACCAACCCCGGCCTGATGATCTGTAATCTGGGTACGGGTCGGGGCTACAGCGTGCTGGAGATGACGCGGGCCTTCGAACGGGCCAGTGGTCGGCCCGTGCCCTACGATATCGTGGGCCGGCGGCCAGGGGACATCGCCAGCTGTTACGCCGATCCCAGCCACGCCCGAGAGGTCCTAGGCTGGTCCGCCGAGTTAGGCTTGGATGAGATGGTGCGCGATGCCTGGCGGTGGCAGTCCGCCAATCCCAACGGTTATGGTCCGGAATAAAGGTTAGGGCCCTGGCTTGGGGCTGGCCAGGCCCTCCAGGGGCGCGATCACGTCGGCAAAGGCGTCCCGATTTACATACTGGATAACGACACCGCCTTTTTTATCCATGGCCAGGTCCATGCCCTTATCCGGGTAGAGCCAGTGGGTCACCCCGGTCTCGGGCTCCAGGCGCTGCTCCGCCGGGGTACCGAAACGCTTCGCGACGATCTCGGCGTCCAGGGATTTCCAGGGCAGGTAGGTGATGGTGGAGATGGGCAGGGTCTCCAGGGTCGCGATATCCGCCGGGTCCAGCTTGACCTTCTTGGCGCCGCTGCCTAACTGGCTGATGCGCAGGCCCCGTTCATACATGGGGCCCAGGGTCGCCGGGTCCGCCTGGATGCCGATGACGAAATCCCCGCGGATGCGGTTCAGATAAATCTGGTCGAAGTAGGCCTCCACCACATAACCGGTCGCCTGGTGATCGGGGTCCAGGCGAGCGAAGAGGTTGATCTCCCCCTCCTCCTGGAAAAGGCGGCGAATTTCGCCCAGGGTCGTCTCCCCAAGGGTAAAGCCGAAGACCTGGGTGCGGCCCTGACCATCCTGCTCCACCTGCCAGGGCAGGCGGGGCGTCTGGTCCTCGATGTTTTCATCCGGCAGCAGCAGCATGATGCCGATGAAGGCGAAAACGGCAAAGGCGAGGATCGAGAGGATCATCTTGCGATCCATGGGGGAAAACTCCTGGGCGGCGGTTCCTGGGAAGGGGCGGGTGAGGGGACTAGCCTCGGATCGGCAGGAGTCCGGCCACGACGTGCCGGCCCTCGGCCATGAGGAGATTGTAGGTGCGGCAGGCCGCCCCCGTGTCCATGACCTCGATGCCAAAGCCCCGCGCCATGGCACGCGCCAGCAGGGCCATGGCCGGGAAGACCTGATGGGCGCCGGTGCCGAGGAGGATGACCTGGGGGTCGAGTTCCAGCAAGGCGTCGATGTGGGCCTCCGTCAGATCGGTGGCTAGCTCCGGACCCCAGGCGGGCAGAAGACGCTGGGGGGTCAGGATGAGTCCCGAGCCAAAGAAGTTGCCATTGATCAGGATGCGGCCAGGCTCGTAGCCCTCGATGATGTAACCGTCGCCGGGATCTGCTTGGGAAAATTTCATGGGGGCAACATACCCCAAGCCCCCCTGGGTGGGCAAGGATTGAGGAAGAGGCTTCCCGAAACCCTGATTTAATTCCGCCCGGCTTGGCGGTAAACTCCTCAGTCCCTCCTTATGTTTCCCCGGCCGAGAGGTTCTCATGGTCGCTCCCAGCTCCGAATTCAGCCGCATTCAGCGCCTGCCGCCCTATGTCTTCAATATCGTCAATGAGTTGAAGGCGGCCGCGCGCGCGCGCGGGGAGGACATCATCGACTTTGGCATGGGCAACCCCGACCAGCCCACCCCGCGACACATCGTCGATAAGCTGGTGGAGGCCGCCCAGCGCGAGGATACCCATCGCTATTCCGTGTCCCGGGGCATTCCGCGCCTGCGCCGCGCCATCTGCCACTGGTATCGCGCGCGCTTTGCGGTGGACCTGGACCCGGACAGGGAGGCCATCGTCACCATCGGTTCCAAGGAGGGCCTGGCCCATCTGGCCCTGGCGACCATGGGGGCCGGTGACACCGTCCTGGTGCCCAACCCCGCCTATCCTATTCATCCTTATGGCTTTGTCATCGCCGGGGCGGATGTGCGCCATGTCCCCCTGGTGCCGGGGGTCGATTTTTTCGAGGAGTTGCGCCGGGCCATCCAGGACTCCTGGCCCAAGCCGAAGATGTTGGTCATCAACTTCCCCGGCAATCCCACCGCCCAGTGCGTCGAGCTGGATTTCTTCGAGCGGGTCGTCGCCGTGGCCCGGGAACACGGCATCTGGGTGGTTCATGACCTGGCTTACGCCGACATCGTCTTCGACGGCTACAAGGCCCCTTCCATTCTGCAGGTCCCCGGGGCGACGGACGTGGCCGTGGAGTTCTTCTCCCTCTCCAAGAGCTATAACATGCCGGGTTGGCGGGTGGGCTTCATGTGCGGCAACGCCGACCTGGTCGCCGCTCTGGCCCGCATCAAGTCCTATCTCGACTACGGCACCTTTACCCCCATCCAGGTGGCGGCCATCACCGCGCTGGAGGGGCCTCAGGATTGCCTGCGCCAGATCAGCGGCCAGTACGAGAGCCGCCGCAACGTCCTCTGCGAGGGCCTGGCGGCGGCGGGGTGGCTCATGGACAAACCCAAGGCCACCATGTTCGTCTGGGCGCCCATCCCCGAGTCCTATCGCGCCCTGGGTTCCCTGGATTTTTCCAAGAAGCTGCTGAGCGAGGCCAAGGTGGCGGTCTCCCCCGGTATCGGCTTTGGCAAGTATGGCGATACCCATGTGCGCTTCGGCCTGATCGAGAACGAGCACCGGACCCGCCAGGCTGTCCGCGGCATCAAGGAGATGTTCCGGCGCGATGGTGTCCAGGGCTGATTCCGTCCCGGGTGGCTCCCCTTAAATCTTCGTCGGGTGAAGGGGGCCAATGAGTCCATCACTCCGACCCGGATCGCCCCAGCCTCTTAAAGGATTCAGCGCATGGGACCCCTTCCCGGGTACGGCCCGCCTATCTTCCGCTTTCTGATCATCACCGGGGTCCTGGCCTTGGCTGTGATGTTCTCGCAGGCGGCCCTGGCCACGGGCGCCGCGGACCCCCAGGCCCCCGCCCCGGTGACGCCTCCGCGCTTCTTCGTAGTGGGTGATCTGCCCTATCACCGGGCTGAAGAGCCCCCCCTGCAAGCCCTATTCGCGGCGGTGGCCTTGGAACAACCCTCCTTTATCGTCCATCTGGGGGATATCAAGTCAGGGGGCAGTCCCTGCACGGACGAACAGTTGCGGGGTATCGCGGCCCTCTTCCAGGCCGTGCCGGTACCGGTGGTTTACACCCCGGGGGAGAACGAATGGACCGACTGCCACCGCCCGGGGGCGGGTAGATGGGATCCTCGGCACCGGCTTGCGGGCCTGAGGAAGATCTTCTTCGCCGACCCGGCGGTGCTGCGGCTCGCCGCCCTTGGGGTGATCCAAGCCGATGAGCGTTATCCGGAGATTTACGGCTTTGTCGCCGGCGAGGTGCTCTTCGTGGCCCTGCACGTCGTCGGCAGTGATAACGGTCTCGGCGCCGCTTATGCCGGGGCCAGGGCCGAGTTCGAAAGCCGTGACGCCGTCAACCGGGCCTTCCTGAGCCGGATGCTCGACTCCCCCGCGGGGCAGGGCGCTCGAGCCCTGGTGGTGCTGATCCAAGCCAACCCCTTCTTTGAATCCGGTAAGGGGCCGGAGGGATTCCAGGGTTTCAAACAGCAACTGGTAGCCACCATGAGCCGATTCCCGGGTCCGGTGCTGGTGGTTCATGGCGATACCCATCGCTACCAACATAATCACCCCTTACTCGACCCGGCGCGTGGCGTCCCCTTCCAGCGCTTCACGCGGGTGGAAGTCCCGGGTTCTCCGCTGGTGGGAGGCGTTTGGATCGAAGTTGACCCCGATGCGGAGGAGCCTTTTACCGTCAAGCCGGTGTATGCGGTTTCCTTGGAGACCTTTGTGAACTGAGCTGACGCGGCTCAGAAATAACCAGTACCTGCCTAGGTTTCTCGCCTCCCTATCCCCTTGACCCTTATACTAGCCGCTTAGCATCCAGTCCCCGGGGCCATATCGTGAAGTCCCGCCTTCGGTTCCCGGTCCGGTACTGGGCGCCCCTGGCGGATACGGTGCTACAAAATAACCCAGCGTTTCAGAAATAGAGGAATACAGCTATGGAGCCGGTGAAGATCGGATTGTTGGGATTGGGCACGGTCGGCGGCGGTACGGTCACCGTCTTGACCCGCAATGCGGCCGAGATCGCCCGCCGCGCCGGACGCGAGATCCACATCGCCCGCGCGGCGGCCCATCAGTACAACCCCGACATCCCGGGCCTCGATCAGATCGGCCAGATCGGCAACGATGGTTTCGCCCTGGTGGACGACCCGGAGATCGATATCGTCATCGAGCTCATCGGCGGCTATTCCCCCGCCCGCGAGTTGGTCCTGCGGGCCATCGCCAACGGCAAGCATGTCGTCACCGCCAATAAGGCCCTCATCGCCCGCCATGGCAATGAAATCTTTGCCGCCGCCCGGGAACAGGGTGTGGTGGTAGCCTTCGAGGCCGCCGTCGCCGGTGGCGTGCCCATCATCAAGGCCCTGCGCGAGGGCCTGGCCGCCAACCACATCGAGTGGATCGCCGGCATCATCAACGGCACCGGCAACTTCATCCTCACCGAGATGCGGGACAAGGGCCGCGACTTCGCCGACGTGCTGGCGGAGGCCCAGGCCCTGGGTTATGCCGAGGCGGACCCGACCTTCGACGTCGAGGGCATTGACGCCGCCCACAAGCTCACCATCCTGGGCGCCCTGGCCTTCGGTATCCCGCTCCAATTCGAGAAGACCTTCACCGAGGGTATATCCCGCATCCAGGCCCAGGATGTGGCCTATGCCACGGAACTGGGCTATCGCATCAAGCACCTGGGCATAGCGCGGCGCTCGGGGCACGGCATCGAGATGCGCGTCCATCCCACCCTCATTCCCCATCGCCGCCTCATCGCCAATGTCGATGGCGTCATGAACGCCGTGCTGGTCAAGGGCGACGCCGTGGGGCCCACTCTCTATTACGGCGCGGGCGCCGGCGCCCTACCTACGGCCTCGGCGGTGGTGGCGGATGTCCTGGACGTCACCCGCGTCCTCACCTCCGACCCCGGCAACCGAGTGCCGCACCTCGCCTTCCAGCCGGACGAGATCGCCGATATCCCGGTGCTGGCCATGGAGGATGTCGAGACCGCCTACTATCTGCGCATCGCCGCCCTGGACCAGCCGGGCGTCATGGCCGAGATCGCCGGCATCCTGGGCTCAGAGGGCATCAGCATCGAGGCCATCAAGCAAAAGGAGCCGGAGGAGGGCGAGACCCATGTCCCCCTCATCATGCTCAGCCACCGGGTGCGCGAGGGTCGCATGAACCGGGCCATCGCCCGCATTGAGGCCCTGAACACGGTCAAGGGCGAGGTCATGCGGATCCGCATGGAGACCCTCGCCGGTTGAGCCGGCGCCTCGATCTCCTGGTCCCCGGCCTCTTCGGGCCGGTGCCGGTGCATCCCGCGGAGGTTCCACCGACACCGGTCCTGTCCCGGTTGTTGGGCCGCGCCGACCGCCGGCCCGGGGCGGTCGCGGCCGATCCCTGCCGGACCCTCTTCCACCTCTTCGGCTATGCCCCCGCGGCGGATCGGGACTGCCCCAGCGGCCCCTATTGCCGCCTGGCGGACGATCCCGGTGCTCCGCCCGCCGCCTATGTCCTCCACGCCGACCCCGTCCACCTGCGGCCGGCCCGGGACCGGCTGGTGCTCTTTGCCGGGCCCGACGTCGCCCCGGACCGGGCAGAGGCGGATGCCCTTGTCGCCCTCTTCAACCAGCACCTCGGCATTGATGGCCTGCGCCTGGAGGCCCCGACCCCGGAGCGCTGGTATCTCCTGACGGAACAGCCCCCCGACCTGGTCACCCAACCCCTCGCTGACGTCCTGGGTCGGCCCATCGCCGGCCGATTGCCGCAAGGACCTGAGGCTCGCCGCTGGGCCCGCTACCTCAATGAGATCCAGATGCTCTTTCACCACAGCGCGGTGAACCAGCGCCGGGAGGCGGCCGGCATATCCACCCTCAACGGCCTCTGGCTCTGGGGCGGTGGCCGGTGCTTGCCGGTCCCCGCCGCCCCGGTTCCTTATGCCCGGGTCTTCAGCCCGGACCCCCTGGCCCTCGGCCTCGCCCGGACCCAGGGCATCCCCACCGCGCCCCTGCCCGAGGACCTGGGAGCGGCCCTCGCCGCCGGGGCTGCCGCTGCTACGCCAACATCAGCCACCGGCGCCGACCTCGTCCACTGGTCTGGCCTCTGGGAGGCGGTGCTGGTTGCGGATGGCACGGCCTTGGTGGCCTCCCTGTCCGCCCTGGAGCAGTGGCTCGCCGGGGCGGCCGGTCGTGTCAGCGCCACCGGTGGGGCTGCCCAGCTCCTCGGACTTAACGTCAACCTTTATCTCGCCAACGGCGAGCACTTCCGCTACCGTCCCCGCCATCGCTATCGCCTCTGGCGCCAGCCACTCGACCTCGCCCAGCGGCTGGGGGACCGCGGGGTGGGTGGCCCAGCGAACGTCAATCAGACCTGACCACGCCTCGCCACGGTGCTCTGGTCTCGATCAGCCAGGTGGACCCTGGGATTAGCGTTCGTCGTCAGAGTTAGACGAGGATGGTTCCGCGCTGGCTCGGAGTAGCCTGACCCGCATACCACAGCGAAACGGTGTAACTACGACGGCTGAATCGCAAATCCCGAATGTCAACTTCCACCCATGTCATCGGCTTACTGTCAATCCAGGTTCCGGTATTCGCATAAATCCTGCCTGGCCACCCGAATCGTTGCCAGAGAAGTGGCTTATGGGTGTGCCCAAACAGCACGATGCGTGGCGTGAAGGGAAAGCGATCCTTAATTCTATTAGGCATGTTAAACAGAAGGTTGGCGCTGTTTATCATGTATCCCCATTCGTTCAATAAGGCCATGTCCGGCAGGACGATGTTTTGCCGATCTGGCCAGGCGGACATGATGGCGGCGTACAGGCGGGTGATATCCTCGACGGTTGGGTCTGGGCTGAAACCGTCCTTCCCCTCCATGACAAAGAGATCCTCCGGCCCCTTACCCGCCCAGATGGCGATGGCGTTGAAGATGGCCGCAATGAGGAGATCCTGCCTCTCGGCTGATTGGGGTAACCTTTTGAGGTGTGGCGTTACAAATTGTTTGATGATGTCAGGCGAGGTATGGATGGTACCTTCCGCTTGAGACTGGGATGCGGCCAAACGGGTAATGAAGTAACCCAAGGTCAAGTGACTGCCGTTGTGACTCCAGGTATCCGAGGCGTTGAAGAGGGTATAGCGATGGCCATGTTCCGCCCACAGCACGTCATCAAGCGTGTAGGCGCCCAGGCCGGGTTCGTCGGAGTAAATCACCATGCCGGGGAATGTATCCCCGATCAGCAGCTTGGCCTCGGGTTCGAATGACAGCAGGTCATGGTTGCCCGTAACGTAGGTGACTTGGATAGAGGGATTCTCACAGATTTCCTGCAGGGCGGTTACGACCGGCTGATTGTGCTCTGCATCAAGGATCTCCGCGAATGAAGTTGGAGCCTCCTCGATAGGAACCATCCAGTCATCAAGGAGGTCGCCGAGGATCACCAATTCCGAGACGTCATGGCGGGAGTTCAGCGCATGAAGGTAATTGGCCAGGGGGCCGATATGCTCATACATCCAAGAAGTACTGGCATCGGCACTAAGATGAATATCGCTGATGAAGACGACCTTTTTGGGTCCTCCACTCGGTACGCTGCCTGGCGCCAGGAACCGAGTCTTGGCAAGTGCCGGGGCAGCCAGCCCCGCCATGGCGCCCGCCAGCAAGACATGGGTTAGAAATTCGCGACGATGCATATCATCCCCCTGCTGGATAAGCTGTTTTGAGGTGGCTTGAGCTTTAGGTTACCGCCCTCTGAAAGTTTAGGACGGTCAGCAGGGGGCTGCTGAATGTATCTCTAGCCCACCTCCAGGCACACATACTTGATCTCCAGATACTCCTCGATACCGTAGCGGGAGCCCTCGCGGCCCAGGCCGGATTGCTTGACGCCGCCGAAGGGGGCGACGGCGGTGGAGACCAGGCCGGTGTTGATGCCGACCAGGCCGTATTCCAGGGCCTCGGAGACCCGCCAGGCGCGGGCCAGGTCGCGGGTGAAGAAGTAGGCCGCCAGGCCGAATTCGGTGGCATTGGCCAGGGCGATGGCCTCGGCCTCGGTCTGGAAGCGGAAGAGGGGGGCGACGGGGCCGAAGGTCTCCTCCCTGGCCACCAGCATCCGGGCGTCCACGTCCGCCAGCACCGTGGGCTGAAAGAAGGTGCCGCCCAGGGCATGGCGTCCCCCGCCGGCCAGCAGGCAGGCGCCCTTGTCGAGGGCATCGGCGATGTGGGCCTCGACCTTCGCGACCGCCGCCTGGTTGATGAGGGGCCCCTGGACCACCCCCGCCTCCAGGCCCGGGCCAACCCGGAGTTCGCCGGCCTGTTCCGCCAGGCGGGCGGCGAAGTCGTCATAGATACCGTCCTGGACCAGGAAGCGGTTGGCGCAGACGCAGGTCTGGCCGGTGTTGCGGTACTTGGACTGGATGGCGCCCGCCACCGCCGCCTCCAGGTCAGCATCGTCAAAGACGATGAAGGGGGCATTGCCGCCCAGTTCCAGGGACAGCTTCTTGAGGGTATCGGCGCACTGGCGCATCAGCAGCTTGCCCACCGCCGAGGAGCCGGTGAAGCTCAGCTTGCGCACTACCGGATTGCTGGTCAGCTCCTGGCCGATGGGGACCGGGTCGCCGGTGATGACGTTGAAGACCCCCGCCGGGATGCCGGCCCGCTCCGCCAACACCGCCAGGGCCAGGGCGGAGAGCGGGGTCTCGGAGGCGGGCCGGGCCACCAGGGTACAGCCCGCCGCCAGGGCCGCGGCGGCCTTGCGGGTGAGCATGGCGGAGGGGAAGTTCCAGGGGGTGATGGCGGCGCAGACGCCGATGGGCTGCTTGAGCACCAGGATGCGTTTGTCCGCCTGGTGGGGCGGGATGACGTCGCCATAGACCCGGCGCCCTTCCTCGGCGAACCAGTCGATGAAGGAGGCGGCATAGGCGATTTCGCCCCGGGCCTCCGCCAGGGGCTTGCCCTGTTCGGCGGTCATGAGGCGGGCCAGGTCCTCCTGGCTTTCCAGCATGAGGTCGTGCCAGAGGCGCAGTCGCTGGCCGCGCTGGGCGGCGGTGAGGGCGCGCCAGGCCGGCCAGGCCGCCTCCGCCGCCTGGATGGCGCGCCGGGTCTCCGCCATGCCCATGGCGGGCACCTCGGCGATGACCTCGCCGGTGGCGGGATCGGTCACCGTCAGGGTGAGCCCCGAGTCCGCCTCGATCCATTCGCCACCCAGGTAAGCCTGCCGCCGCAGGAGGTCCCGATCCTGAATTTTCATCTGTCTTGCTCCCCGTTTGAAACCGAGGCGGATCCGTTTACGGGGTCTGCGCCCCTGTGCTAAATCACCTTGGAGAAGCCGGCCACGGCCTCGGGGCCATTGCGGTAGGCGTCGAAGGCCATGCAGATGTTACGGATCAGCAGCCGGCCGCGGGGCAGGACCCGGATGCCCTGGTCGTCCATCTCCAGCAGGCCATCCGCCTGCATGGGTTGGAGCCGGGGCAGGTCCTCGGCGAAGTAGGCCCCGAAATCGATCCCCCAGCGGTCCGCGATATCCGCGTAATTCAGGGCGAAGTGACAGATCAGCTTGGTGATGGTGTCGCGGCGGATCTCGTCGTCCCGGCTCAATTCGATGCCCCGGAAGACGGGCAGGCGCCCGGCGTCGATGTCAGCGTAATACTCGTCCAGTTCGCGCCGGTTCTGGGCATAGGTGTTGTCGATCTTGCCGATCGAGGTGACGCCCAGGCCAATCAGGTCGCAATCGGCGTGGGTCGAGTAACCCTGAAAATTGCGATAGAGGGTGCCGTCGCGCTGGGCCAGGGCCAACTCGTCGTCCGGGCGGGCAAAGTGGTCCATGCCGATATAGACATAGCCGGCTGCCGCCAGCTTGTCGCCGGTGGCGCGCAGGATGTCGAGCTTGATCGGGGCCGTGGGCAACTGGTCGGGGTCGATGCGCCGCTGGGGCTTGAAGCGTTGGGGCAGATGGGCGTAGTTGAAGATCGAGAAGCGATCCGGGGCGAAGGCCAGGACCCGGTCCAGGGTACGTTCGAAGCCCGCCACGCTCTGATGGGGCAGGCCGTAAATGAGATCGATGCTGATGGAGCGGAAGCCTTGGGCGCGGGCCGCCTCCAGGACCGCCAGGGTCTCCGCCTCGGTCTGGATGCGGTTGACGGCCTTCTGGACCAGGGGGTCAAAGTCCTGGACCCCCAGGCTCATGCGGTTGAAGCCCAGTTGGCGCAGCAGGGCGACGCTCTGGGCATCGGCCTCGCGAGGATCGATCTCGATGGAATACTCGCCCACCTCGTCATCCGCCAGGTTGAACCAGCGCCGGGTCTGGTCCATCAACTCCCGCATCTGGTCCTGGCTGATGAAGGTCGGGGTGCCGCCGCCCCAATGCAGTTGCTCGACCCGGCGGCCAGGGCCAAAGAGGGCGCTTTGCAGCTCCAGTTCGCGGTAGACCCGGTCCAGGTAGGGCTGGGCCAAGGTGCGGTCCTTGGTCGCGATCTTGTTGCAGGCGCAGTAAAAGCAGACCGTGTCGCAGAAAGGGATGTGGAAATAAAGCGACAAGGGGCGATCGGCCTGGTTGCTCCGCGCGCAGGCGGCGCGGTATTGGGCCTCGCCGAAGCCCTCGTGGAACTCCACCGCCGTCGGGTAGGAGGTGTAGCGCGGGCCGCTCTGGTCGTAGCGGCGGATCAGGTCGAGATCGAATTCGATGCGTTGGTCAACGGCGGCCATGTTAGTCCTCCCCATCCAGGTCGAGGCCCCGGCGGTGGGTTTCGTTAATCTGCTTGAGCAGGGGGTGAAAGGGGATCTGGTCGGCGTAGCGGGTCGCCAGGTCCATGAAGGCTAAGTCCTCGCGCCCGAACAGGTAGTTACCCTCGAGCATGGACTGGTGAAGGGCGAGGATGCCTTGTTGCAAGGGGTCCAGGAAGGCCGGGAAGCGGTTGAGGTCTTCCAGTTCGAACTCCAGGCATTCGCGCAGGTCGCCCACCTCGAACACGGCCTGGCGCACCCACTCCACGTACTCATCCGCGGTCTTGGCTCGTCTTAGGGTCATGGTGCTGTCATCTCGCGGGCAAAGAGGGGCTGATATTCGAGCAGGCGGGCCCGATCAAGGAGGAAGACACCCTCGCCGCCGCGCTCAAACTCGATCCACATAAAGGCGATTTCCGGGAAGAGGGCCTCCAGGGCCGCGGCCGTTTTGCCGACCTCGACGATCAGGACGCCGTCCTCCTTCAGGAAGCGCGGGGCCTCGCCGAGGATGCGCAGGACCAGATCCAGGCCGCTGGCGCCACCCGCCAGGCCCAGGCGGGGCTCACGCTGGTATTCAGCGGGCAGGGCCGCCAGTTCCTCGGCGGAGACATAGGGCGGGTTGGTGACGATGAGGTCATACTTCTGGGCGCCCAAACCCGCGAAGAGGTCCGACTCCACCACCCGCACCCGGTCCTCCAGACCCTGGGCCGCGATATTGCGGGTGGCGACCGCCAGGGCGGCGGGCGAGATGTCCGCCAGGTCGATGTCGGCGTCCGGCAGATAAACCGCGGCGGCAATGCCGATACAGCCGCTGCCCGTGCAGAGGTCGAGCACCCGGGCGATGGTATCCGGTTCCACCCAGGGCCCAAAGCCGGTCTCCACCAATTCCGCCAGGGGCGAGCGTGGCACCAGGACGTTCTCGTCCACATAGAATCCCAGCCCGGCGAACCAGGCCTGGTGGGTGAGATAGGCCGCGGGTATCCGTTCCAGGAGGCGCCGCTCGAAGAGCTCGACGATGGCCAGCCGTTCCTCGTCCGTGAGGTGGCAGTCCCGGAAACGGGCGGGCAGGTCCGGAGGCAGACTCAGGGCATGGAGCACCAGATGGGCGGCCTCGTCCAGGGCGTTGTCGGTACCGTGACCAAAGAAGAGGCCGGCCTTGTTAAAACGGCTGGCGCCCCAGCGGATGTAATCTTGAATAGTCGTGAGGCCGTCGGGGAGGCTTGCCATGCGTAATTTTGGAGTGTCAGCGGGTTAGGAATGGGGGAGGGCCGGGGAGGCCGATCCTGGGCCATGGGGGTCAACTGCCGGCCGGGGGGCCTGGCAGGACCGGAATCAGTGGCGCTTGACTGCCTTAGTCTTGGCTGGCTTCTCTTCCGTCAACATCCGGGCATGCTTTTCCATGCCCCGGGCGACCAGGTCGGAGAGGCTGATGCCATTGAGGAAGTTGTAGATCTCGTCGCTGAGGTGATCCCAAAGGGTATGGGTCAGGCAGCGCTCGCCGTCACGGCAGTCCTCGCGCCCCCCGCAACGGGTAAATTCGACCCACTCGTCAACGGCGCAGATGATGTCGGCGATGGAGATCTCGGCCGAGGCCTTGCCCAGATAGTAGCCGCCACCCGGACCGCGCACGCCACGGACGAGTTGCTTGCCGCGCAGGGCAGCGAAGAGTTGCTCCAGATAAGAGAGGGAGATGCCCTGATTGATGGAGATGTCGGCCAGGGTCACGGGCCCCTTGCCCTCATGGAGGGCAAGGTCAAGCATGGCCGTGACCGCGTAGCGGCCCTTGGTGGATAGTCTCATAGGGGATACCTGTCGCTGGAAGATGATAACTGGGGAAACTTGTAGGAAAACAGCATACCCATAGGGTCAAAAACCCGTCAAGCAAATCCTCAAAATATTTCAGGGACTCGCGGGGGAAGGGGCAGGGAAGTGTCCGGTCCAGTACGCATTCATTCAGCTATTTGCCTTGGAAAAGTTTGGCTCACCATTCGGCTTACAGGGCTGGTAATCCCTTCTTATCTCCCGGGCTGGCCTCCACGGCTGGTCTCTTGAGCCCCTCGCCCGGGAGGGCGAGGGTTGGGGGAGAGGGGCGAATCCCCCAAAGACCCTGGGGTGAGGGTGCGGAGGGTTACTGCTCATCCCTCCGCGACCCCGCGCCCATCAAGGGTGCGGGACGACCTGGAGCAGGGCGTCGATGACCCGGTCCACGTCGTCCAACGAGTGGAACAGGTGGGTGGAGATGCGCAGCGGGGTGGAGAAGGTCCCAGCGGCCGCGTTCTGGCTCGGGTCGGTGCGCAGGGCGTGGGGCACCGAGTTGTTGCGGATGACGATGTTGTGGTTCGCCTTCATAGCCGTCACCGCGGCCCCGGAGGCGGTCTTCTGGGAGCTGGACTGGGCCGAGGTCAGGGGGGCGTTGTAGTCGTATCCCGGCGAGAAGGGGTTGAAGGAGGTCAGGCCGGTGCGGCCGGCGGTCTCCGCGGGGTCGTCGTAGGGGATGGACAGGCACTGGGGCCCCCAGATGTCCACGATGCTGGCGCGCAGGTACTGGGCCAGGGAAACGATGTAGTCCTCGATCTCCTGGCGGCCCCACTCGTCCCACAGGGTGCAGCACTGGGTCAGGGCCTTCTGGGTCGGGCGGCTGCCGTTGCCGATGAGTTGCAGGACGGCGGCGATGTTGTGCTCCGGATTGCGCACACCGTTCTTGAGGATGTCAACTCCGCCGTAGATCAGGGTGTTGGTTGGGTAATAGGTGGGCAATTGGTTGATGTTGGTGTAGCCGGGCACCTCGATGTCAACCGCGCCCGCCGGCGGCTCCCCGCCCGGAAGCGGCGGGGGGGAAAAAGCCCCAAAGTCGCTTTCCCACGTCCTGCGCGTGTATGAGTTCGGATTCTGACCATTACGGATGTACAGGAAGCCGGTCTGTCCCGGCCCGCACTGCCACTTGTGGCCGGCCCCGGAGAAGAAGTCGCAGCCCATGTCGTGCAGGTCCAGGGTGCACATGCCGGGCAGGTGGGCCCCATCGACGATGGAGATGACGCCTTTGGACGCAGCCCAGAGACACAGCTCCTTGGCGGGCAGGCGCGCCCCGGTCAGGTAGATGGGCGAGGAGAACAGGATCGCCTTGGTCTTCTTCGTCAACTGGGCCTTGAATCGCCTGATCACCTCCTCATCGCTATAGGCATTGTTGGTGGGGAGATTGACGGTCTTGATCTTTACCCCGAAGCGGTCGCGCAGGATGTTCACGGCGGAGATGCCGGCATCCTCTTCCATGTTGGTCGTGATGATCTCGTCATGCTTGTCGAAAGGGATGCCCATGACGGTGCGCCATAGGCCGTCGGTGGTGTTGAAGCTCATCACCAGTTCGTAGGGGTCGCAGCCGAAGCCTGGGGCGATGGTGTTGCGCATCACCTGCTGGCCGAAGAAGTAGGCCGTGGGGTTGCTGGCGATGTCTTCGTAGTCGTCGTTGCAATCCTGGACTACCTGGGTTGGCGAGGCCCCGGTGGTGCCGATGTTCATGTAAAGCAGATTACCGGTGAAACGGAAACTACCCGCGTAAGGGTTGTCACTACCGGTTGCGGCCGCGCTGGGGATGAATCCAGGCATGCCATTCTTGCCCACCGTGAGCCCGCCCATGCTCAGCGCGGCGGCCCCGTAGCCAAACATCTTAAGGAAATCGCGGCGTGCCGTGCGCACCCGCTCGGCGGCCTGTTCCGCGGCCTGCCTTGAGTTCGCTACATCCTCGGCATTGAATCCGGTCATGAATTGCTTGTTGTTCACTATCTGGGCCCTCGTTGGTGGGTTGGTGGTATGCCGCACTGCGCAGGCAGTGTGAATGGTGCTCCAACCCGGTGCTCGGGCGGGAGAGTAGGGAAACAATGCCAGCCTATCGATATTAGATTACCACTGTTGTGGCGGGCTTCGATATTACTGAACAGGCAAGCCCCGCCAGAGGGCCCGGGCGAGGATGTAGCTCTTGACCGGATAGCAGCAGCAACCCGGCCGTTCAAGCCAAGAACGCTTCCGTGGGGTCAAAAACCCGTCAGGCAATTCCAGAAAATATTTCAGGAACTCGCGGGGAGGAAAGGGCGAAGAGGTGCCCGGTCCGGACGCAGTAAGCCAACCATTTTCCCAGGAAAAAATTGGCTCGCCACTTGGCCTCCAGGGCCGGTGACCGGTAATGATTATGGAGGGGAAGGGCGGTCTGGCGCAGGTCCAGTACCTCGACCTGGCGGGCGTCGTGATAGGCCCGCAGCAGGGCATCCGGGTCCGCCAGCGGGATGCGATGTTCCTGGCCGTCAAGCTGGGGAAAGAGATAGGTCAGGCGCAGGAGGCTGGTATAGGGGGTTTGTTCAATGACCTCCAGGTGCAGCCTCATGCCATCCTGGCCGCGGGACTCAAGCTCCCCGCGCCAGTCCACCAACCCCGGCACCAGGCGCTTGAGCCAGGCATAATTTTCCTCGCACAGGCGCATCAGGTCGCCGACGCTGGGTCTTGCCTGCGTCAGCAGGGTATCGGACCAGGGATAAAAGGCGGCGCGCCCCCGGGGGACCGCCAGGGTCAGCACGGGATGGGCCTGGCCTGGGCGGGGAGGTTCGCCGCTGGGCCGTCCTCGGGCGTCAGGGGCGCGGGTGACGGCATCAGGCGGTGGCGGTCTTCTGGGCTTCGACCTGGTTGCGCACCTCATCCATGTCGAGTTCCCCAGCCTTCTCGAGGAGTTGCCGGAAGGAGCCCTCAGGCAGGGCCCCCGCCTGGGAGAAGATGACGATCTGCTGGCGGAAGATCATGAGGGTTGGAATCGAGCGAATCTGGAAATGACCCGCGATCTCCCGCTCCTCCTCCGTGTTGACCTTGGCGAAGAGGATGTCGTCATGGTCCTCCGAAACCTTGTCGTAAACAGGGGCAAAGGAGCGGCAGGGCCCGCACCAGGGGGCCCAGAAATCCACGATGATGAAATCGTGATCCTTGATGGTTTGCTCGAAGTTGTCTTTGGTGAGTTCGACGACGGCCATGGGCTACTTCCTGGGGCAGTGAAATTGGGGCGCATCTTACCAGAATGCCGCCCAGAACGCGGCGGCTCGCAAGGCTGGGGCGACCTTAACCGGTCAAGTCCCGGATCAGGGCGCCGACCCGCGCCACCCGTTGCTGCGGTTCCGCCAGATCGATGAAGAACTTGAGCTTATCCCCGCCCTCCATCCGAAACTCCTTGGGTCGGCTCTGCATCATTTGGATCAGCCGCAGGGGATCGACCTTGGGCTGGTCCCCAAAGAGGATGCGCCCGCCCGCGGGGCCGGCCTCGATCTTGCGGATACCCAGGGGCTGTACCGCCAATTTCAAATCGGTGATGGCAAAGAGGTTGCGCGCCGGCTCGGGCAAGAGACCGAAGCGGTCGATCATCTCCACCTGAAGTTCCCGCAACTCCCCGGCGTCGGCGGCGCTGGCGATGCGTTTGTACATGACCAAACGCCCATGGACGTCCGGCAGGTAATCAGCGGGCAGGAGGGCGGGCAGGCCCAGGTCGATCTCGGCGCCGTGATCCAGGGGCCGGTCCAGTTCCAGCACCCGGCCGGCCTTGAGGGCATCGACGGCCCGCTCCAGCAGATCCATGTAGAGGCTGAAGCCGATCTCGTGAATCTGGCCGCTCTGCTCGTCGCCCAGCAGTTCGCCGGCGCCGCGGATCTCCAGGTCATGGGTCGCCAGGGTAAAGCCGGCCCCTAGTTCCTCCAGGGATTCGATGGCCTCCAGGCGCTTCTTGGCATCCGCCGTCATTAGTCCCGCCGGGGGTGTGATCAGATAGGCATAGGCGCGGTGATGGGAGCGCCCGACCCGGCCGCGCAACTGGTGGAGCTGGGCCAGGCCCAGCTTATCGGCGCGGTTCATCAGGATGGTGTTGGCGCTGGGGATGTCGATGCCGCTCTCGATGATGGTGGTGCATACCAGCAGATTGAAGCGCTGGTGGTAGAAGTCGCGCATGACCCGCTCCAGGTCGCGCTCCCGCATCTGGCCATGGGCGACCCGCACCCGCGCCTCCGGTACCAGGGCCTCCAGCTTCTGGGCCATGTTCTCGATGGTCTCGACCTCGTTGTGGAGGAAATAGACCTGGCCGCCGCGCTTGAGCTCCCGTAGCACCGCCTCCTGAATGAGGGCGTCGTTCCAGGGGGTGACGAAGGTCTTGATGGGGTGCCGCGCCACCGGCGGGGTGGCGATGATGGAGAGATCCCGCAGGCCGGACATGGCCATGTTGAGGGTGCGCGGGATGGGGGTGGCGGTGAGGGTCAGAATATCCACCTCGGACCGCAGGGCCTTGAGGGCCTCCTTGTCCCGCACCCCGAAGCGGTGCTCCTCATCGACCACGACCAGGCCGAGATTTTTGAAGCGTACCGACTTCTGCAGCAGCCTGTGGGTGCCGACGACGATATCCACGGTGCCGCTGGCCAGGCCGTCCAGGACGACCTTGGCCTCCTTGGCGGTGCGGAAGCGCGACAGGTTTTCCACCTTGACCGGCCAGTCGGCGAAGCGGTCGGAAAAATTCTGATAGTGCTGCTGGGCGAGGAGGGTGGTGGGCACCAGCACCGCCACCTGGCGGCCGCCGCTCACAGCCATGAAGGCGGCGCGCATGGCCACCTCGGTCTTACCGAAGCCGACGTCGCCGCACACCACCCGATCCATGGGCTGGGGCGCGGCCATGTTATCGAGGATGGCCTCGATGGCCCGCTCCTGGTCCGGGGTCTCCTCGAAGGCGAAGGCGGCGGCGAAGGCGGCATAGTCATCCCCAGGGGCGGGGAAGGCGACCCCGACCCGGGCGGCGCGGCGGGCATAGATGTCCAGCAACTCCGCCGCCACGTCGTGGGCCTTCTCAGCGGCCTTGCGCTTAACCCGGTCCCATTGATCGCCGCCCAGGCGGTGCAGGGGGGCATTTTCTGGCGAAGCCCCGGTGTAGCGGGAAATCAAATGCAGGGAGGAGACGGGGACATAGAGCTTGTCCCCCCGGGCGTATTCCAGGGTCAGGAATTCCGTGGTCATGCCGCCCACCTTGAGAGTCTGCAGGCCCAGGTAGCGGCCCACGCCATGATCCTCGTGGACCACGGGGGCGCCCTCGTGCAGCTCGGTGAGGTTGCGCACCACGGCGTCGCCGTCCCGGGCACGGGTGCGCTGACGCCGCTCCTGACGCACCTTCTCGCCATAGAGCTGGGTCTCGGTGACCAGGGCCAGGTCTTCATCCACCAGCCAGAGCCCCTGTTCCAGGGGGGCCACCGTCAGGCCCAGGCTGACCTGGCCCCGCAGAAAGCCGGTCCAGCCCTCGACCGGGGTGGGGCTGAGTCCCAGGCCCCTCAGGCTGTCCGCCAGCATCTCCCGCCGCCCGGTGCTCTCGGCGACCAGGAGGGTGCGCCGCTGGGGGGCGGCGAGAAAGCCCTTGAGCTGCGCCGCCGGCTCGGTGGCACGGACCTGGATCGCCAGGGGAGGCAGGGTGGCCGTGGCAAAGTGGGTGAGCCGGGAGAAACCCCTGCGCCGCTCCGGGGCCTCGATGGACTGGCAGACCACCCCCGTCAGGCCATTCAGGCGATGGGCCAGCTCTTCCGCCGTCATAAAGAGGTGGCGCGGCGGCAGTAGGGGGCGTTCGATGTCATGGCGGCGCTGTTCGTAACGCCGCGCCACGGCCTCGAGAAATCCCGCCGCCGCCTGGCGGCAGCCCTCGGTTTCGATCAGCAGAATCGGATCCGGCAAATAATCGAAGAGGGTCGCCGTTTCCGCGAAGAAGAGCGGTAAATAGTATTCCAGCCCCCCGGGCGCATGACCGTCGGAAACCTCGCGATAGATGAGGCTGGCCTGAGGATTGCCCTCGAACTGGGCGCGGTAGCGTTGGCGAAAGCCCGTGATCGCCTCCTCGCTCAGGGGAAACTCCCGGGCCGGCAGCAGGCGGATGGAATCCACCTTGTCCCTGGACCGCTGGCTGTCCGGGTCGAAGGTGCGGATGCTCTCTACCTCAGCGTCGAACAGGTCGATGCGGAAGGGCTCCTGGCTGCCCATGGGAAAGACGTCCAGCAAGGAGCCGCGGACGGCGTATTCCCCGTGGGCGATGACCTGGGAGACGCATTGGTAGCCCGCCCGGTCCAGGCGCAGCCGGGT
Organism: Chromatiaceae bacterium; assembly: GCA_049654905.1. GTDB lineage: Bacteria > Pseudomonadota > Gammaproteobacteria > Chromatiales > Chromatiaceae > M0108. Next base: position 448 of record JBASIS010000025.1, on the reverse strand, counting down.
CAGGTCCAGGTCCAGCCGGTCGCCTCGGGCCAGCACCAGGGAATGGCCATCCAGATAGTGCCGGGGCGCCAGCCGCTGCAGCAGGGTGGCCACCGGTGCCACCAGCACCCCGCGCTTCAAACCCGGGAGCCGGTGCAGGGTCAGCAGCCGTTCCGAGATCAACTCCGGCAGGGGCGAAAAAACGTCGTAGGGCAGGGTCTCCCAATCCGGAAAGCCCAGCACCGGCGTCTCGGGGTCGTCGAGAAAGAAGCCCAGCTCCGCCGTCAGCCGTGCCACTCCCTGGACGTCTGGCGTCAAGGCCAGGATCAGCCGTTCCCCTTGCCCCGCCGCGCGGGCAATGGCCAGGGCCAGACTGGACCCATAGAGACGTCCCCACTGGTGGCGTTCCCCGGGATCAAGGGGTAGGGGCGGCTGGAGGGGGGACGAATAGACTTCGGAGGACATCACT
>JBASIS010000024.1:0-1638 GCA_049654905.1 Chromatiaceae bacterium | reverse complement strand
AGCCTGGTGGCCAGCTTCTGCGCCAACCCCCTGCCTTTCCATGCCCCCGATGGCGCCGGCTATGCCTTTCTGCGCGAGCGCGTCCTCGAACTGGATCCCCTCAACCCCCAAATTGCCGCCCGCCTGCTCCAGTCCCTGGTCCGCTGGCGCCACTACGACGCCCACCGCCAGGGCCTGATGCGGGCGGAACTGGAGCGCATCCTGGCCGTCCCCAAGCTGTCGAAGGATGTCTATGAAGTGGCCGCGAAGGGCCTGGCCTAACCCTGAAGAAGGAAATGGAGATGACCAATAGGATTCCGGTCCAGCCCCCTCTGACGCGGGTCCAGCTTGATCCCGATCCGCCGTTGGCGGATTACCTCGCCGCCATGGGGCTGGCGGATCGGGAGGCCCGGGCCCGTCTGGGTGATTGCATGCTCCTGTCCTGGTACGACCGGGACCGGGATTTCGAGTCGCCCCAGCACTCCAGCGAGTGCCACCTCGACTGCACGACGCCCGGCTACGTGGACTATGGCATCCACCATGGCGCCACCCTGATGCTGAATATCGAGGACGGTCGTTTCGTTTTTTTCTACCTGCCCCTGGAGTTGTCGACCCAAACCACCTGAGCCTTCGGTATTTCGGGCCGGGTGGTGTCTGGCGGGGGACGCCGTGAATAGGTCCCGGTAGGCTAGGCGACAGCATCCCTGCTGTCGACACCCCCACCAGCCCCCACCCGGCCCTGCCGAAGCGTGACTCGCGCAGGGTATAAGTCCGGTCGGCGGTTCCAGCCAGGCCCTGGGGCCTCAGGCCGGTGCCTCCACCCCGGGCCCGGGCCTTCCCGGGCCTTCGCGGCGGATACGCACCTCTAGGGGATCGGAGGCACGCAGGTGAATATCGCGCTGGGGGAAGGCGAGGGAAATGCCATGGGCGCGGAATTTGTCCAGAATTACCTGTTGCAGGTCCGAAATGACCGGCACCCGATCCTCCACCTCCGGGACAAAACCGCGCGCCTGCAGCATCAAGGCGCTATCGCCAAAGCGTTCAAAAATGAAGCTGGGCTCCGGCTCCTTCAGTATCCGCTCATTGCCCGCCACCGCCTCCTCCATGAGTCGTATCGCCAGGCGCACGTCGTCGTTGTAATCGATGCCGACGCTGATGACGACCCGGTTCAGGGAATCGCTCAGGGTCCAGTTCAGCAGGTGGTTGGTGATGAATTCCTTGTTCGGGACCAGGAGTTCCTGGCGGTCCCAGTTGCGTACCGTGGTGGCGCGGATGCGGATCTTGGTCACGGTGCCCGTGGTTTGGCCGATGGTCACCACGTCGCCGACCCGCACCGGGCGCTCGAACAGGATGATGATGCCGCTGATGAAGTTGGCCACGATCTCCTGCAGGCCGAAGCCGATACCCACGCTCAGGGCCGCCACCAGCCATTGAACCCGCCCCCAGGAGATGCCCAGGGTGCTGGAAACCGTCATGATGGCGAAGGCGATGAGGATGTAGGCGGTGAGGGTCTTGATGGCGTAGCGGGCCCCGGAGGAAACGGAAAAGCGATCCAGCAGAAGAATTTCGAGGAGTGCCGGTAGGTTGCGCACGGCGATGGTGGCCATGGCGATGGTGGCCAGGATGAAGGCCACGCTGGCCAGGGAAAAGGTCTTGAGC
>JBASIS010000023.1:0-4630 GCA_049654905.1 Chromatiaceae bacterium | reverse complement strand
GAAGGCCTGAATCAGGTCCTCGCCGCCCTATCCATGTACCCGCGCAGCATCGAGCGCCTCCTGGAAATTTTCGACCGCGTCGCCCGGGACGACATGCGGTTGTCCGACGCCATCTCCGGCTTCACGGACACCGAGGAACCCATCCCCGTCCCGGTTGTGGTCGTCGTTGCCCCGCCGCCCGTGGAAGAAGTCCATGCCGAAGACGAGCACCCCGAGGCCGTGGACGAGCATCACGAAGAGGAGGCCGAAGAGGTGGCCGCCACGGACACAGGTCCGGACCCCGAGGAGGTCGCCCGCCGCGTCCAATTGATGCGCGATCGTCACCTCTACCTCAAGACATGCCTGGAGCAACACGGCCGCATGGACGACCGCACCCGCCAGGCCATGGAAGAGGTCTCCGAGGTCTTTCTCCAGTTCAAACTGGTCGCCAATATTTTCCAGGAACTCGCCGAGACCCTGCGCGCCACTATCGAGCGGATCCGCGCCCAAGAGCGTTTCATCATGGGCCTGGCCGTTGAAACCTCCGGCATGCCACGCAAGGCCTTTATCGACACCTTCCCGGAGCACGAGACCAACCCCGATTGGCTCGAAGGCCAACTCACCAGCGGTCAACCCTACGCCGCCGCCCTCGCCGGCCATGCCCAGGACATCCGCCGCGCCCAGCGCCGCCTCCAGGAGGTGGAGCGCGAGAACTTCCTTACGGTCAGTGAGATCAAGGAAGTCAATCGCAAAATGTCCATTGGCGAGGCCAAGGCCCGCCGCGCCAAAAAGGAAATGGTCGAGGCCAACTTGCGCTTGGTCATCTCCATCGCCAAGAAATATACCAACCGCGGCCTGCAGTTCCTTGATCTCATTCAGGAAGGCAACATCGGCCTCATGAAGGCGGTGGACAAGTTCGAGTACCGGCGCGGCTACAAATTTTCGACCTACGCCACCTGGTGGATTCGCCAAGCCATCACCCGCTCCATCGCCGACCAGGCGCGCACCATCCGCATCCCCGTGCACATGATCGAGACCATCAACAAGCTCAACCGCGTCTCGCGCCAGATGATTCAGGAAATGGGACGCGAGGCCACTCCCGAGGAGTTGGCCGTTCGCATGGAGATGCCCGAGGACAAGGTACGCAAGGTCCTCAAGATCGCCAAGGAACCCATTTCCATGGAGACCCCAATTGGCGATGACGAAGATTCGCATCTCGGTGACTTCATTGAAGATTCCGGCGTCGTATCGCCCGTCGAATCCGCCACCATCGAGGGCCTGCGCGAGGCCACCCAAAACATGCTCGCCAGCCTCACCTCCCGCGAGGCCAAGGTCCTGCGCATGCGCTTCGGCATCGACATGAACACTGACCACACCCTGGAAGAGGTCGGCAAGCAATTTGACGTCACCCGCGAACGCATCCGCCAGATCGAGGCCAAGGCCCTACGGAAACTCCGCCACCCCACCCGCTCCGACAAACTCAGGAGCTTCCTCGACAACGAGGGGTAGGGCAAACTACGATCATTTCCCTTTCAGGGCCGTTAGCTCAGCGGTTAGAGCAGGGGACTCATAATCCCTTGGTCCGGGGTTCAAATCCCTGACGGCCCACCATAATAACAATCACTTAGGCCAGATTAAATCTCTGGCCTTTTGTGTTTTTAGGGGTCTTGGGATAGGATTGGGACAGACTGATTTGCATCCGCCCGGGGCCGCCTTGTGGATCATGGTTTGTTCTGATCGTGGCGCCGGCACTCGAAGGCACCGCCGATGATGCCCTCGGGCCTTCACTCCAACGGGGCCAGGCATGAAAAACCCCGGCAGGGGTCCGCCATACCAGGGTTCTCGATGTTGCGATTTCTGCGCCGGGCCTGGCTGAGCTACAGCTTAACGGCCACCTCCGCCCAGACGGCAGAAGCGCCATCAATGAAACCCACCAGGAACCTATCTCCCTGGCTGCACACACCCCTATGACACCACGAACCCGGTAGCCATGCAGCAACACACCGGACCCCCACCCTCACCTCCCGCCCACGCCCCCCGACATGAGCGCTAGCGTACAAACATGGCCGGGCCCCGAGGGCCAAGCTACGTTTGTCCTGGGCGCCCTGCGGGCTGGCGAATCTTTCGTCCTGTCAGGCCCCATGGTTAATAGCCGCGCTGGAGGACCAGGTACTCGAAGGCGTCTTGGGCGGGGGTTTTCATGGCGGCAGCCCCCCTAGGTCGACCAAATCATCCAGAAACAGCAGCCAGTCACGGGACATCGATCAAATCTCTTACTACGCTTTGGCGTGCGCGTGGCTTCAGACCGGTTTCCGTGACCAGATCGACGCGCCGACCAATGAGCTGTTCCAGATAATGTTTGAGGCTGAGGTAGGCGGCGTAACGCGGCCGACCCCGAAAACTGACCAACAGGTCCACGTCACTATCTTCGGTCATCTCATCCCGGGCTGCGGACCCAAAAAGCGCCAAACGCTCGACGGCAAATTGCTCGGTGATTTCCGCTTTATGGTCAAGAAGCTGCCTTAAAATAGCCCCTGAATTCATGGTTCGTGACACGCCTATTGCCGAATGAATGGTCTGAACCGACCTTGGGCGATACGTCATCCCGCCGCTGGTCTGTGTAAAGTCAAAGTCGTTCTTCCCGTTCCCACGCTCCATGGTGGGAATACCTCCCGGCCGCTCCAGCTGCCCGAGGCGCGGCGCTGGAGTGTGGGAGCCAGAAGCGTCAAAAGTCTTCCTCATCGTCCATGAAGCGGTTAATCGCTTCCAACCAATCCGGCATGCCTTCCTTGATGGTTGCCTTCAGGTCGATCAGATCGTCTTTACCAATCAAACCCTTTTCAGCCATGAAGCCATAGAACTTCTTGAGGCTGGCGGCATTGCTCCGGATGCTCGCTGGACTCGACCACATGGCCTTCCTGATGAACCAATACCCCAGAAAGTCGTCCACCTGGTGGACGCCCGCCGGAGCCTCGACCACCTCGGCATAAAGCAGGTATTGGTTGATGTAAAACTCAATGTTGCCGCAGTGCTGCTCGACCGTCTTGTCCCCAATACCGGTCACCTTCAACCAGGCCGCGAAGTCGGCCAGCAAGGCTGCGTTGGCCTTCCTGATCCTCTTACAGTCAGCTAGGTAGTTTTCATAGTCATCCATCATAAAACCATTATTTTACAATGGCCTGAGGCTCGAAGACCTCTCTCGCTCTGCGCAATTCACCCCTCCGGAGTTTGCGAAGAATACCGGCCTCAGGGAATACCCAGCACCTTATGCATTTGCAGACTCAGCCGCCAGCGGGGATGCGCCAGACAATAGGCCATGGCTTGGTGGGTATGGGCGGCCCGGCCCGGCCCATCCAGGGGCTGCAGGAAGAAATAGCGAAAGTCGAGCCCGGCGAAGCGTTCCGGGGGCGCCTCCGCTTGAGGATAGACCAGCTTTAATTCGTCGCCGGACCGCAGGACCAGCTCGGCGCCGGCCTTGGGGCTGACGCAAATCCAGTCCAGCCCCGGGGGCGCCGGACGGGTGCCGTTGGTCTCGACGGCAACTTCAAAGCCGCGTATCTGGAGGGCTGCGATCAGGGGGGCATCCAGTTGCAGCAGGGGCTCCCCGCCGGTGCAGACAACGTAGGGCCGGATGCCGGGGCCCGTCTCGCCGCCCCAGGTGGCCTGGATCCGCTCCGCCAGTGCTTGAGCGCCGGTAAACCGGCCTCCCCCCACCCCGTCGGTACCCCGAAACTCGGTGTCACAGAAGGTGCAGACGGCCCGGGCGCGGTCCAGCTCCCGCCCGGACCAGAGATTGCAGCCGGCGAACCGGCAGAAGACCGCCGGCCGGCCCGTCTGGGCGCCCTCCCCTTGCAGGCTGTAGAAAATTTCCTTGACGTGGTAGCTCATGGGCGGGACGGGGCCGGTCAGGCTGGCAGGGCCGGTCCCAGGGGGCCCCAGCAGAGGCTTACACCGTTACCGGGGGTCTCGAAGAGGTCGATGCGGTCCAGTTGGGGCAGATTGGCGGCGGCCTCGCCACGGATCCAGTGCGCCAGGCTGGCCGGATCGGGGGCCGCCAGATCGGGCAGTTCGTCGAGCAGGTGGTGGTCGAGCCGGTCATAGATGGGCTTAAAGAGGGCCTTGACGTCGCCATAGTCCGCCGTCCAGCCGAGGACCTGATCCAGGGGGGCACTGAGGTGCAGCCGCAGCAGGTAGCTGTGGCCATGCAGGCGCCGGCGATGGTCCCCGGCCGGGGCACGGACCAGGCGCAGGGCGGCCTCGAAGCGTAGTTCCTTCCAGATGCGGTAGTTAACCCCGTCGAAGTGGCAGCCGGCGGTGGCGGTCTCGTAAACGCTGACCCAGGATAGGGCTGGCAGACTCGGCTTGATGCGATCCCAGAGCCAGTGGGCAAGCAGTTCGCTGGTCGGGTTCACCAGGCCGGGGAGATCATTGAGGCAGGCCTGGTGGAGTTCGGCCTGGCGGGGTGTCCAGACGCGGGCCAGGTGGTCAAAGTCGATGCCCATGTCCAGGCCCGCCAGTTCCTGGTCGGCGTGGAGGATGACCTCGAAGCCGTGGCCGTGCATGCGCCCGCAGGGATGGCCCGGGGGGACCTGGGGCAGCCGGTGGGCGGCCTCGAAGCGGAAGCGGTGCCAAAGGTGGCAGTGGTCGGCGC
>JBASIS010000022.1:0-5871 GCA_049654905.1 Chromatiaceae bacterium | reverse complement strand
TATTGCCCTGCTGTCTAAACCTTGAATGTGTGAGTAGCCGGACTACCCTGATTAAGGATGCTGGCGCCGACAACCTATGCGAAGGGAGGCGTCCTACGGGCGCTTCACGCATGACGGAGACCCGGTTCTCCGTTTTACCCGAGAAATCTGTCACCCATAAGGAGGAATCATGGCCAAAAAATTAATGAAGCTGGCCTTGCTCGCGAGCGCCGTCACCCTGGGTCTCGCGACCACTGCTTTTGCTGCAAAAGAAGAAGCCAAACCCGCCCCGGCCGCGGCTCCCGCCCCAGCCGCCGCACCCGTCGAACTCATCTCCGGCGCCAGCGCCCCCATGCTGAGCGAGACCTGCAACGGTTGTCATGGCACCGACGGCGCCAGCGTCGGACCCGCCTCGCCGAATATCGGCGGTCTGCATCCCGAGTACTTTGTCTCCATCATGAAGAGCTTCCAGGAAGGCACGGCCTACTCCACCGTGATGGGCCGCATCGCCAAGGGCTACTCCGAAGACGAAATCAAACTCATGGCCGAGTACTTCGCCGCCAAGCCCTGGGTGCCCGCCAAGCAGAAATTCGACGACAAACTGGCCGCCGCCGGCAAGAAGATTCACGACAAGTGGTGCGAGAAGTGCCACGCGGAAGGCGGTAAGGTGGTGGCGGACGAGGAATATCAGGTCATCGCCGGTCAATGGACTCCCTACCTCAAGTACAGCATGGAGGACTTCAAGACCGACAAGCGTGAAATGCCCAAGAAGATGAAGGAGAAGTTCGACGGCATGGTCAAGAAGGAAGGTGACAAGGGACTCGACGCCCTTTACGCCTTTTACGCCAGCCAGCAATAAGGACCGGGGAGGTTACCTAGCATGAAAATGAATCGTCGCGATTTCGTCAAAGCCACCGGCACGGCCGCCGCCGTTGCCATGGTTGGCATGCCTCACCTCGCCTTCGGTGCCGCCAGCAAGGTGGTGGTCGTCGGTGGGGGCACGGGCGGTACCACCGCCGCCAAGTACATCAAGCGCTTGGATCCCTCCATCGACGTCACCATCGTCGAGCCCAACAAGACCTATTTCACCTGCTACTTCAGCAATGAAGTCATTGCCGGCGAGCGCGACATCAAGTCCCTCGAAGTGGGCTATGACGATGTCAAGAAGATGGGGATCAACGTCGTCTTTGACTCGGCGGAGGCCATCGATGGCGCTGCCAAGACCGTCAAGACCGCCGGCGGCCAGTCCCTGGCCTTCGACCGGTGCGTCGTCTCCCCGGGTGTCGAGTTTGTCTATGACAAGATTGAGGGCTACACGCCCGAAGTCGCCGACAAGCAGATGCCGCATGCCTGGAAGGCCGGCCCGCAAACCCTCCTGCTGAAAAAGCAGATCGAGGACATGAAGGACGGCGGCGTGGTCGCTATCGTCGCCCCGCCCAACCCCTTCCGCTGCCCCCCCGGGCCCTATGAGCGCGCCAGCCTCATTGCCCATTACCTGCAGAAGCACAAGCCCAAGTCCAAGGTTGTCATCCTGGATGCCAAGCAGAAGTTCTCCAAGCAGGGGCTCTTCATCCAGGCCTGGGAGAAATTTTACGGCTATGGCACCCCCAAGGCCCTGATCGAATGGCGTCCAGGTCCCGATGCCACCGTCACCAAGGTCGATCCCGCCGCCATGACCCTCACCTATGGCGAAGTGGGCGAGGAGATGAAGGCGGACGTCATCAATGTCATCCCGCCCCAGCGTGCTGGCAAAATCGCCCAGGCCGCCGGCTTGGCCGACGACAGCGGCTGGTGCCCGGTGGATCAACGCAGCTTCGAATCCAAGAAGGTGCCCGGCGTCCATGTCATTGGTGATGCCGCCATCGCCGGCGCCATGCCCAAGTCCGCCTATGCCGCCAACAGCCAGGCGAAGGTCTGTGCCGCCGCCGTCGTCGCTCTGCTCAAGGGTGGCGAAGTCGGGGTACCCGCCTTCGTCAACACCTGTTACTCCCTCATCACCCCCGACTGGGCCATCTCCGTCGCGGGCGTTTACAAGCTGGGCGCCGATGGCAAGATCGCCGAGGTTCCCAACTCTGGCGGTCTGACCCCGATGGACGCCTCCCCCGAGGCCCATGCTCGCGAAGTCCAGTACGCCTATAGCTGGTACGACAACATCATCAAAGACATCTTCAAGTAATAAGAAGAGAGACGCGCCCCCAAGGGCGCGTTGTGGAAAAACTTTGGGGGCCTGCGGGCCCCTTTTTCATGGGCACCCGTCAGCCTGCCTCAATCCACGACCTCTCCCTCCAGCACCCGCTCGAAGGCCAGGGCACCGTCGACAGCCTCGACCTCGATGACATCGCCGGGGCCAAAACGGCCGGCAAGAATTTCCTGGGCCAGGGGATTTTCCATTTGAGTACGGATGGCACGCTTGAGAGGCCGGGCGCCATAGACGGGGTCGAAGCCTGCCTCCCCCAAGTGGTCGAGAGCGGCGTCGTCCACCACCAGCTTCATGTCCCGATCCCCCAGCCGCTTCTGCAGGAAGAGGATCTGGATACGGGCGATGGCGCGAATCTGGTCGCGACGCAGGGGGTGGAAGACCACAATTTCATCCAGCCGGTTGATGAACTCGGGCCGGAAGGCGACGCGGACCACCTCCATCACCGCAGCCTTCATCTCGGCATAGCGTTCCTCCCCGGCCATCTGCTGGATAACGTCCGAGCCCAGATTGGAGGTCAACACGATGACGGCGTTGCGAAAATCGACCGTCCGCCCCTGACCATCGGTCAAGCGCCCGTCGTCCAGGACCTGGAGCAGGACATTGAAGACGTCCGGGTGGGCCTTTTCCACCTCATCCAGCAGGATGACGCTATAGGGCCGGCGGCGCACCGCCTCGGTGAGATAGCCACCTTCCTCGTAACCCACATAGCCCGGCGGGGCACCAATGAGCCGCGCTACAGAGTGCTTTTCCATGAACTCGGACATGTCGATGCGGACCATGGCCTCCTCGGTATCGAAGAGAAACTCCGCCAGGGCCTTGCACAGCTCCGTCTTGCCCACGCCCGTGGGGCCCAGGAAGAGGAAGGAGCCGATGGGGCGCATAGGATCGGAAAGCCCCGCCCGCGACCGGCGAATGGCGTCGCTGACGGCGGCAACCGCCTCGCCCTGACCCACCACCCGCTTGCCCAAGGCATGCTCCATGCGCAGCAGTTTGTCGCGCTCCCCCTCCAGCATGCGCGAGACGGGGATACCGGTCCACTTGGAGACGATGTCGGCGATCTCCTCCTCCGTGACCTTATCGCGCAGCAGCTTCTTCACGACATGTTCGGCGGCGGAAGCCGACTCCAGACGCTTCATCAGCTCCGGGACTCGCCCATACTGGAGCTCGGACATGCGCGCCAGATCGCCCGCTCGACGGGCCGTCTCCATCTCCACCCGGACCCGATCCAGTTCCTCCTTGATATGGGCCGTACCCTGCAGGCTGGCCTTCTCGGCCTTCCAGATCTCGTTGAGGTCGGAGAACTCGCGATCCAGCTTGGCGATTTGCTCCTCCAGGTCCGCCATGCGCCGCTTGGAGGCCTCGTCGGACTCCTTCTTCATGGCCTCCCGCTCGATCTTGAGCTGGATGAGACGCCGGTCCATCCGATCCATCTCCTCCGGCATGGAGTCGATCTCCATGCGGATCTGGGAGGCCGCCTCGTCCATGAGATCGATGGCTTTGTCCGGCAACTGGCGATCGGCGATGTAACGGTGGGACAGGGTCGCGGCGGCCACGATGGCCGGGTCCGTAATCTCCACCTTGTGATGGACCTCGTAGCGCTCCTTGAGGCCGCGCAAGATCGCGATGGTGTCCTCGACATTGGGCTCATCCACCAGCACCTTCTGAAAGCGGCGCTCCAGGGCGGCATCCTTTTCCACATACTTACGGTATTCGTCCAGGGTGGTGGCGCCCACGCAATGCAACTCGCCGCGGGCCAGGGCCGGCTTGAGCATGTTGCCCGCGTCCATGGCGCCCTCGGCCTTACCCGCGCCCACCATGGTATGCAACTCATCGATAAAGAGTATGATATTGCCCTCCTGGCGCGCCACGTCATTGAGCACCGCCTTGAGGCGCTCTTCGAATTCCCCCCGAAACTTGGCGCCAGCGATGAGGGCGGCCATGTCCAGGGACAGTAGCCGCTTGGTCTTGAGGCCCTCCGGTACCTCGCCATTGACGATACGCTGGGCCAGGCCCTCGACGATGGCGGTTTTGCCGACGCCAGGCTCGCCGATCAGCACCGGGTTATTCTTGGTGCGGCGCTGCAGGACCTGGATGGTGCGGCGGATCTCGTCGTCGCGACCGATGACCGGGTCCAGCTTGCCCTGCTCGGCGCGCTCGGTCAGGTCGATGGTGTACTTCTCCAGGGCCTGGCGCTGCTCCTCGGCATTGGGGTCGCTTACCGCCTGGCCACCCCGCATCTGCTCGATGGCGCGCTCGATGGGCCCCTTGCTGGCCCCGGCCTCGCGCAGCAGCCGGCCCAGTTCGCCCTTATCCTCCACGGCCACCAACACAAACAGTTCGGACGAGATGTACTGGTCCTTGCGCTGCTGGGCCAGCTTGTCGGTCTGGTTCAGCAACCGGCTCAGGTCATTGCCGAGATGCACCTCCCCGGCGTTACCCTCCACCCGCGGCAGCCGCTCCAGAGCCTCGCCCAAGGCCGAGCGCAGCCGGTTCACGTTCACGTCCGCCTGCGCCAACAGATGCCGCGAACTGCCACCCTCCTGGTCCAGCAAGGCCGCCATCAAATGGATAGGCTCGATGAACTGATGGTCACGCCCCACCGCCAGGCTCTGCGCATCCTGCAAGGCCATCTGGAATTTGGACGTCAATTTATCCATGCGCATGACTAAGAATCTCCACGACTGCAATCGGTTATGGTGGCTAGGTTGGGAAGGCCGGGATGATTTCAAGGCACCTGGACCTGGAATTCTCACCCACGCTATCTGCCCCTAATCCTAGCAGGTCCCTCGAACCCTGCAGTCCCATTGACGACCTGGACCCCCGTCAGCATTGCCCTGAGGGTCTTGGTCCTTCAGGCCCCATGGCCCCAGGCGGAGGGCCCTTAGCCCGCGTTCAAGCCATTAATCCGAAAGCACTTCAACGCGAACGCGGGCAATACCATCAATTTCCAGCTTCCGCGCAGCCGCTCGGGAGAGATCGATAATCCTGCTGCCCTTGTAGGGTCCGCGGTCGTTTATGCTCACGACAACCTGCTTGCTATTGGCAAGATTCGTGACCCTGACTTGGGTCCCAAAAGGCAAACTGGGGTGGGCCGCGGTCAGGGCATTTTGGTTAAAAGGCTGACCACTGGCGGTTTTCTTGCCATGGTGTTGGGGTCCGTACCAGGATGCCACGCCGTCCTGCTGCCGTTTGCTGGCCGAACTACAGCCTCCAGCAACCGCAATCGCGAGGATCAGGACGATCAAGGGAAAAACGCGATTCAAGGAACAAACAACCGGCACCTTGCGGCATCGCCTTTGCCCGTAGCGGATCTGGACCTGGGGGCTTCGCCAGTAATTGGCTAATCCAGAAAATAACCAACTGATGCTTGGCGGCAAGGGGATGGGGAAATCGGGAAAGATGCAGTAAGCCTAGGGGTATAAATGATCGCTAAGGGTCGCGACCGGGGAGAGACAAGGCATATTCAATAAATATCACCTTGCTTATCAGCAGGATAGAAAAGCTTAATGGCGGAGAGAGAGTCTGCCGTTTTAGGCTTCGCACCTGTCCCGTAACATCCTAAGTTATAAGAAAATCTAGTATTCATTGTCCGCTTGGGTCCGCTAGAATCCGCTATAATCATCGTCGAAAGGTGGTTCAAAAGGTGGTTCGGTAAAATTGGCGGAGGGTTTGCGGCACATGGCAATTCAAAA
>JBASIS010000021.1:0-18642 GCA_049654905.1 Chromatiaceae bacterium | reverse complement strand
TTTTGAATTGCCATGTGCCGCAAACCCTCCGCCAATTTTACCGAACCACCTTTTGAACCACCTTTCGACGATGATTATAGCGGATTCTAGCGGACCCAAGCGGACAATGAATACTAGATTTTCTTATGACTTAGGATGTTACAGGACCATTGCGAATGCTAAAACAGCAGACTCTCTCTCCGCCAACTAATTTCATATCCCCTTGCATATAAAGCAAATTTCCGATAGCGACAGCGCCGCGCCGTTTCGGAATTTGGCATGACCCCCGAGCGTTACCGCCTGTCCTTCACCACCGGCGGTCTTTTTCTCCGCGAGGCCCCGCTGGTCGTCGAGCGCTACTTAACCCTGGGCGACTGGTACCAGACCCGCGCCCAGGTACGCGCCGACAATCTCCTTCAGGTCCGTACTGTCGCTTGCGCCACCCGCATCAGCAAAGAACTGATCTCGCGCCTCGAACTCCTCGACCGTGAGGAGCTGGAAGAACTCCTGGCCACCAACCCACGGGGTCGCGGCTATGTCAAGATCCGTGACGGAATCAAGTGCCATGCGAATCAGGATACCCTCAGGGCTCGGGGGTGGCTGGGGCCGGTAGGGCTGGCGCTGGACCCGCCACCGCATATCGCAGGACGTTGGCCACGCCGGTGTTGTCAATATAGGCCCCCCTGACCGGGTCATCGCCGATCACGAACCGGACCAGCCCTTCGCTGCCAGCGCCGCGCGCATAGACCCGCACCAGGCTATTGGTGTGCCCCTTGGCATTGAAGACCAGTTGCGGCAGGCGGCCAGGGCCCTGGTCCACCAGGGGCGTGAAGGGCAACTTGTCCGACCCGGGTCCCCAGAGCAATCCCGTTTCATGATCACTGGTGATGATGAGGAGCGATTCCCCCCAGTGGCTGTGCGTCTCAACCCAGTGCATGACCGCCTCGATCGCCGCGATGAAATCCACCTCTTCCTGGATCAGGCGGTTGGCATCCTGGTTGTGGGACGCCCAGTCGATGGCGCCTCCCTCGATAGCGAGAAAGAAGCCTTCAGGATCCTCGTCAAGGACATTCAGTGCCCCTTGAACCAGGGTGACCAGGTCCGGAACCTGGGCATTGCGCGGTGTGTCAGCAGCCGGGTTCCCCGCATCCGCAGCCTGCCGGCCCTGTTGCAGCGTCGTCGCGACCTGGGCCGTACCGAGCACCCGCGGGGGCGTGGGGCCGGTGGTCAGGGCCGTGAATTCCGCCAGGGCGGAAAGGGGTCGAAAACCCTGATAGGTGCCGTCCGGACGGGCCCGGGCTGCCTCTATGGCACTCCAGGTCTCTGGACCGCCAACATATTTGTACTCCTTGGCGGTCTCGATCGGCGCGCCGTTGTTGTCATAGTCCGGGTTGCCACAACCCATGATGACATCCATGACCCCAATCGCCAGCATCTCGCTGGCGATCTCGACGTAGTGGTCGCGGTGGACATTGTGGGCGTTACTCAAGCCCGCCGGCGTGGCGTGGGACCAGGGGACCGTGGTCACGACGCCAACGGCCTTACCCGCGGCCTTGGCCACCTCCGCCAGGGTGGGTTGCAGGGGTTGGTCCTGGTCGCTCCAGTTGATGGCCCTGTTGTAGGTCTTGGTACCCATGGACAGGGCCGTGGCCGCCGCGGCGGAATCGGTGGGGGTGGCGATCAGCCAGCCATAGGCTTGCTCCCGGTCCCAGGCCTTGACCGGGTCGTAAACCAGGTTGGGGTCCTGGGAGCCCTTGCCGGTTGGCGCGCTCGACAAATTCAAGGGGTAGGTGCTGCATCCCAGCTTGACCCAGCCAGGTCCGTCATAAAGCTGCGTACTCCGGCCGGCGCTGGCATCCCAGCGACCCTGGTACATGCTGGCCGCATCCCAACTGTTGTAGCCGGCCCCATCCGCGATCATGAGAATGACATGCTTGACCCTGGAACCGGGGTCGCCCAGGGTCATTGAGGAATAAACGGCGAGAATCAGCGCCAAGCCCACCATTCCCGCATACCGGCTTGGCCATGAATCGCTTGGGAGCCGAGACATCGCTGGTGGGCTCCCGGGGTCATCCAGTGGGCCCGTCGCCAGCGGGGGCGCCCAAGCGCCGGCTAATCGAATCGGGTCCATCATGGCCCCCGGCGCTTCCAGACCGTCAACTCCGACAGGCTGTGCTGGAACTTGCGGCGCGTCTCGCGAATGACAAAGGGTACCTCGACCGGGTCTTCCACCAGATCGAAGTGGCTGCCCAGAGTATCCCGGAGACCATCGAGGGTGGTGTAGGACTCGCCATCCTTCTTGAAGCCGCCGACCCACTCCTCGCGCGGGGTATGTTCTTCCAGCCAGGTGTAGGGCGAGGCCAGCACCAGCAGGCCACCGGGGTTGAGCCGTTCATGCACCTCCGCCAGGAAGCGGCGCGGGGCATAGAGGCGGTCGATGAGATTGACCGCCAGGATCAGGTCATAGCCGCTGAACACCGGTTTCAGGTTGCAGGCGTCGCCCTGCCAAAAGGCCACCCGTGGCGCGACCTCCGCCAGACCCAGGTCGACCAGGCGGCGTTCGCGGTACAGCACCAGTTCGCCTTCGTCCGGGAGGGTGTAGCGGATGACGCCGCTTTCGGCCAGTTGCACGCCGGTCTGAATGAAACGGGCGGAGAAATCGATCCCCTCGACCTGAGTGAAATGGCGTGCCAGTTCAAAGCTGGACCGACCGGTGGCGCAGCCCAGGTCCAGGGCTCGCCCCGCCGCCCGGCCCTGGCCGTGGCGGGTCCAGGCGGCGAGGGCGATGTCCGCCACGGCGCGGGGGAAGTTAGGCACGCCGAAGTAGGCGTCGCCATAGTGGAATTCGGCATACTGCGATAGCAGTGCATCGGTTTCGTACCGGGAGTCGGGCTGGGTCGCTGGCGCCGCGCTGACGATATAGCGGAAGCCCGCGTGCTGGAAAAAGTGGCGGCGAAAGGCATAGCGCGAGACATGGCGGGACTCGTTGCCGGTCGCGATCCAGGACCCGCCCTTGATGATGTTGTGACGGTTATCGAAGGTGGGCGTGGTGAAGTCGTCATAAATGGGATGGACCGCGAAGCCCGCGAAGGGGTAGGTGGGCGTCTCGCACCATTGCCAGACGTTACCGACCACGTCGAACAAGTCGCCGTGGGGGAAGCGGTCAACCGGGCAACTGGAGGCCCAGTGGTCGAGGTGCAGATTGGCGGTCGCGGGCTCGTCCATCGGCACGTCGGTCAGGCCGGCATGGTCATGGAGGCGGTGCCATTCATCCTCGCTTGGCAGGCGCACGCCCAGGCCGGTCTCCCGCGCCTTCCAGCGGCAGAAGGCTCGTGCCTCGTGGCAGTTGGTCTCCACCGGCCAGTCCCAGGGCATGGGTACGACCTCGGCCAGCAGGCGCAGCTTCCAGGTATCGCCATCCGCCACCCAGAAGGTCGGATGCCGGGCCTGGGCGAAACGCAACCAGCCCAGGCCTTCCTCGTCCCAGAGGCTGGAGTCGGCGTAGCCGCCGGCCAGGACAAAGGGGAGGAACTCGCCGTTGCTGGTCAAATAGCGGGCGGCGCGGAAGGCGGTGATCTCGGCCTCGTGGTGACCGTATTCATTGTCCCAGCCATACCAGGGGTCAGCGAAGTCCCGGCCCAGCCGGACCTGGCCGGCGGGGATCTCCACCAGGCTATTCTCCGGCGCCGGGCCGCTGATGGGGCAGGGCGGCCAGTCCGGGTGGGGCCGCACCCAGTCCAGCACCTGCTGGCGGATCAGCACCGAGGAGGTTTCCAGGTGGATGCGTTCGTGCTCGATGCCCATCAGCACCACCCAGAAGGGGTCGTGCCAGCCGATGGGCAAGGCCAGGGGCGTGTCGCGGATTACCTGGTCCACCGAGGCGCGCACCTGGCGGCGGTAGTCCCAGAGCTGGTCCAGGCTTGGCCAGTCATAATGAGCCTCGTCCAGGTCGTCCCAACTCATCTCATCCACGCCGACGGCGAACAGGGATTCCAGTCGGGGGTCGATGCGCCGGTCCAGCAGTCCGGCCAGCACCAGCTTGTTGATGAAGAAGGTGGCGGTGTGACCCAGGTAGAAGATGAGAGGATGGCGCAGGCTGATGGGCTTGCGGGTGTAGGCCAAGTCGTTAGCCAGCAACTGAAACAGGGATTCGTAGCGGTCCCAGGTGGCGTGAAAATAGCCCAGGATCTCGGCGCGCTTGGCTTCCGGGTCCGTGCCATCCAGGCGTGGGGTGCGGGCAAGAAGTGTGGTTGGCATGGCCTTGGTGACTGCTTTGGAGGATGGCTCAGCTTGCCCCAAAGCGCACGGGGGTTCAAGAACTCTCGGGGTTGGGATACCTCGGGTCCTTGACGGTCCCGGGGGGTGGCGAAGTATGCTTGAGCAAGCGGATTAGCAAGGTCAGATAAAATTTAGGATGAAATCCCGGCGGCTCATACTCGCCCTCGCCCTGGTGGTCTTCCAGTTCTTGCTGGGGGCTCACGAACTGGAACACCTCACGCAGGGTGAAGCGGACCCCTGTCCGATCTGCATGATCGGCGCGGCCCCCGCCTTGCTGTCCGTCCTACCCCCGCCCCCCATGCCCAGCCTGGCCTGGCGCGTCGAAGTCCCATCCACGATCGCCGATAGCCCCATCATTCGTCCCCAGCGCGCCCCGGTGGCGCGCGCCCCGCCCGCCTAGTCCCGATTAGACCCTAATAAGCCATCCCCATACCCGTCGCGGACGCGGTAGGGTTTTTGCTGACCTTGATCGGAACTATTTCACATGCGTCATTACCTGTCGCAGGGCGTGTCTTGCGCTACCCTGCCCACCCCCCGGCCGTATATCCTGCTGGCGGCCCTGCTTGCCCCTGGCACCGCCATGGCGGCGAGCGATACCGAGATCGCCGAGCTGAGATCCATGCTCAACCAGATGAAGTCTCAGTACGAAAGCCGTATCTCGGCCTTGGAGTCCCGGCTCGCCAAGGCCGAGCGCGACGCCAGTACCCGTACTCGAGAGTCCGACCGCGTCGCCCCCCGGGCGGATCAGGCGGTCGCTGGGGCCGAGCCCCGACCCATGACCGCCCCCACCGCTCCGGGTGCCGTGCCCCTTGTGGCGTCGCCCCCAGCCGCTGCGAGCGGCGGCGCCTTGGGTGCCCTGACCTCCGGTAGCGCCTTCAATCCCCAAATCTCCGTCTTTCTGGACGGTAATTATTACCAGGATGGGGTCGATGGCGAGGGCTCAGTGCTGGTGGGCGCGGCCTATCAACCCTCCCGGCTGCTCCCTCATACCCACGCCGGCGAGGCGGCCCTGGAGTCCGAGGCCCATGCCCACGGTGCGGCGGAGAACGGGTTCAACTTTCGGGAAGCGGAGCTGGCCTTCTCGGCCACCGTGGACCCCTACTTCGACGCCAGCCTCTTTATCTCGATAGACGGGGACGGGGGGGTCGAGCTGGAGGAGGGCTGGCTCCAAACCCGCGGCCTGCCCTATGGGCTGCGTATCAAGGCCGGTAAGTTCCTGAGTGACTTTGGGTACATCAACAGACAACACCCTCATCAGTGGGACTTCGTGGACCAGAATCTGCCTTACCTGAATCTGCTAGGCGCTCATGGGCTTCAGGATACCGGGCTCCAGATCACCTGGCTGCCCAAGCTGCCCCTGTACACCTTGGTCGGGGCCGAGTTGGCCCAGGGCAATCAAGAGATCTTTGGGGCTACTCTGGATGACCTGGAGCAGCAGGAGCTAGGGCTGGGGGATACCAGTGGCGGGCCGCGACTCTGGACCGCCTTTGCCAAGGTTGCACCAGACCTCGGCGACCGCCATGGCCTGCAATTGGGTATCTCCTACGCCCATAATCGCCAACATCAGGAGGTTCAGCCCTACATCCATGGTGAGGGGGGACACGACCACCTGGCCGAGGACCCGGAATTGATCGAAGAGATGGGTCTCGCGGGTGATGCGGGACTCTGGGGTATCGATCTGGTTTACAAGTACGCGGGAGGCCGCGCCCAGGGTCAGGGGGACTTCAAATTTCAAACTGAGTATCTGCGATCCATCAAGGACATGGAAATCCGCTCCAGTCCCAACCCGGAGGATCTGGGGCTAAGCCCTACCTTTACCACCGATGGTCTCTATGCCCAGGCCCTCTATGGATTCGCCCCCCGGTGGACCGCGGGTCTGCGCTATGACGTGTTGGGGCTGACCAACGAGGTCAGCGGCGATGGCGAGCAGGCCTCCTTTGGCTCCTCTAACCGCTGGACCTTGGATTTGACCTGGAAACTCTCGGAGTTCTCGCTCCTGCGGGCCCAGTACGCCAAGAACGACATCCTCGTGGAGCCCGGCGAGCGGGCGAATTTCGATGCCTTCTACCTGCAATTCCTGGTGAGCATGGGTAGCCATGGCGCCCATGGCTTTTAACCCCCGGAGACATCCCATGATCAAACAACTCAAGATGGCCCTGGTCGGGCTCCTGGCTCTGGCGTCGGCCAAGGCCGCCGCCCTGGAAATCGTGGCCACCGCTTCGAGCCTGGGCGCCCTGGCCCGGGCGGTTGCCGGCCCCGGTGCGACCCTGACGGTGTTAGCGGGTCCCGATCGGGATCTGCATCAACTTCAAGCCAAGCCCAGCATGATTCGTCACCTGCGCGATGCCGACCTGGTGTTGGCCCTGGGGGCCGAATTGGAGTCCGGTTGGCTGCCGGCGGCCATCAGCGGGGCCGCCAATCCGAGTATCCAGCCTGGCAAACTCGGTTACTTCGAGGCGGCCGCTCAAGTTGATCTTCTGGAGACCGGGGGAGCGGCGGACCGCGCCATGGGTGACGTGCATCCGGTGGGCAACCCGCATTTGGATCTGGATCCCGTGCGTATGGCGACCGTTGGCCAGGCCCTGGCTGTGCGCCTGGGCCAACTCGATCCGGCGGGGGCCGGCGCTTACCGTCAACGAGCCGACGCCTTTGCCGCCCAAGTCCAAAAACGGGTAGCCGATTGGCAGAAGACCCTGACGGGCGCCCCGGGAGCGGTGCTCTATCACCGGGACGCGATCTATCTGCTGAATCGTTTTGGCGTGCCCTTGCTGGGCGTCATCGAACCCGTTCCCGGGGTGCCGCCCACTGGCCGCCAACTGAGTGAGCTGACCAAGGCCCTCAAGGATAGTCGCGGAGTCATCCTCTACACGCCATACCAGTCTCCGCAGGCTCCCCAGGCTCTCGCCCGGGATTTGGGTTGGCAGGCCATTCAGCTTCCCCTTGAGCCCCCGGCGGATGCCGATGGGGAGGGCTATCTTGCCCATATCGAGCGTTGGGTCGCGGCGCTCGCGAGTGTCCGATGAGCCAGGCAATGCCGGACCGGTCCGCCGCCCTGCTCCGGGTCACGGACCTGGTGGCGGGGTATGCGTCGCCGGTGGTTGGGCCCGTCTCTTTTGAGATCTGCCCTGGGGAGACCCTGGGCCTTTGGGGGTCGAATGGCAGCGGTAAATCAACCCTGCTTCAGGCTATCGCCGCGAGTGCGCGGGTCTTTGCCGGAAAGATCGAGCGGGCGGACGGTCTGACCCTTGCCTATCAGGAGCAAAGGCCAGCACGGCTTCCCACCATGCCGGTCACGGGCCGGGATCTGCTCGGCTGCGCCGGGGTGCCGCCGGAACGACCTCCCCCTGGGATGCCGGGTGAGGTCTTGGGTCGGCGGATCGATCGCCTGAGTGGTGGTCAGTTCCAGTTCCTATGCGTCTGGGCCATTCTGGCTAGGGGCGCCGATCTGGTGCTCCTGGACGAGCCTACCAATAATATGGACCCCCGCCATGAGTTGCTACTCACGGAGATTTTGTCGACACCTGATCCGGGGCCCGTTCAGCACCGCGCGGTGCTATTGGTGAGCCATGAGCGTGTCTTCCTTGAAGGAGCCTGTACCCGAGTCCTGGAGATCGGTGCATGGGACTGAGTTCACCACTGGCGCCTTGTTCTGGCCGACTGGGAGGCCGCCCATGACTTGGGATCTGCTTACCGATCCGGTTTTTCGGCTACCCTTCCTGGCCGGTCTGCTGCTGGCCGGGGGGCTGCCGGTGCTCGGGGTGCTGCTGATGCTCCGGGAGGAGTGGCTGGCCGCTCTGGGGCTCGCTCACTTGGCGGCGGCCGGTGCCCTCTTGGGAATAGCCATGGGGATACCCGCCCTGTTCGGGGCCGGACTCGGTGCTTGTGCTGGCGGGATGGCTAAGTCATTGACGGGCATCCGTGGCAATGGCGCCTACGCCTTCATGATCCTCATCGGCTGGTCGGGGCTCATGCTGGTCGCCGCCAATTCCCCCGGGGGTGAGGCCCTGGGACATGCCTTGATCGAGGGTCAGCTCTACTTTGCCGGCTGGTCGGAGCTGATCGCCGCCCTGCTGCTGGTCCTGGCCGCCGCGATGGCCCTGCCCGGATTGATGCCCAAGTTATTGCACGCCCGATTTTTCCCCCGACACGAGCGCGCCAACCGCCTGCCAGCCTGGCGCTGGCATCTGGGCTTTGATCTGCTGGTCGCCCTAGGGCTGGCGGTCGCCACCGCGACTTTGGGACTCATGGGTGCCTTCGCCCTCATCCTGGTGCCGGCGTGGGTGGCCTTTCGGGTAGCCCCGAGTTGGGGCTGGACCCTAGGGATCTCGGCGCTATTTGGCATCGCGGCCTATGGGGTCGCCTTCGTCCTGGCCTTGGGGCTGGACCAGCCCTTCGGGCCAATTTTGGTGGTCGTTTGTCTGGGGCTTGGTGGCTTGGTAGGGCGATCCGCTTAGCGCAGGTTTTTCTTGTAGGGTGGCAGTGACCGAGCCCAAAAGCCAGCCAGGTCTTCGAAAAGGGCCACTCGCCACTTCCTACTTCTAGATTCTTCCTTCACACTTCATTCGTCCCGCACCCACGCCCACCCTCTGAACTCCGCTTCTCCCATGGCCAACGGCAACCCCGAAAAAAATAAATCCCTTGAATCCTGGATCTGGGACGCCGCCTGTTCGATTCGGGGTGCCAAGGACGCGCCGAAATACAAGGACTACATCCTCCCCCTCATCTTCACCAAGCGCCTTTGCGACGTCTTTGACGACGAGCTGAACCGCATCGCCGCGGAGGTCGGCTCGCGCAAGAAAGCCTTCCAGCTCGCCAGGGCCGACCACAAGCTGGTGCGCTTCTACCTGCCCCTCATGCCGGATGATCCCGAACAGTCGGTCTGGTCCGTCATCCGCAAGCTCTCCGACAGGATCGGCGAAGGCGTCACCACTCGCATGCGCGCCATCGCCCGGGAAAACCCGCTCCTCCAGGGCATCATCGACCGCGTCGATTTCAACGCCACCACCCACGGCCAGCGCGACCTCGACGACGACCGCCTCTCCAACCTCATC
Source organism: Chromatiaceae bacterium (assembly GCA_049654905.1). Lineage (GTDB taxonomy): Bacteria > Pseudomonadota > Gammaproteobacteria > Chromatiales > Chromatiaceae > M0108. Next base: position 9,334 of record JBASIS010000021.1, on the reverse strand, counting down.
GAGGCCATCAGCACCAAGCGCCTCGGGCTCGAAGACGTCGAGGGCGACATCATCGGCAAGAGCTACGAATACCTCATCCGCAAGTTCGCCGAGGGCAGCGGCCAGAGCGCCGGCGAATTCTATTCTCCGGGCGAGGTTGGGGAGATCATGGCTCGTGTGCTCGATCCCGAGCCTGGCATGGAGGCCTACGATCCCACCTGCGGCTCCGTGGGACTGCTGATCAAACTGGAGCTTGCCATGAAGGTAAAAATGAAGGCTTCCCGCAGGACGGATTACGCCCCGCTCAAGCTCTTCGGCCAGGAATACATCCCCGAGACCTGGGCCATGGCCAACATGAACATGATCATCCACGACATGGAAGGCCAGATCGAGATCGGCGACACCTTCAAGAACCCCAAATTTCGCAACAAGCAGGGCAAGCTCCGCACCTTCGACCGCGTCGTCGCCAATCCCATGTGGAACCAGGACTGGTTCACCGAGGCCGACTACGACAACGACGAACTCGACCGCTTCCCCGCCGGGGCCGGCTTCCCAGGCAAGTCCTCCGCCGACTGGGGCTGGGTCCAGCACATCCTCGCCAGCCTGAATGACAGAGGCCGCGCCGCCGTCGTCCTCGACACCGGCGCCGCCTCCCGCGGCTCGGGCAATGCCGGCACCAACAAGGAAAAGACCGTCCGCCAGTGGTTCGTCGACCACGACCTCATCGAAAGCGTCCTCTACCTGCCGGAAAACCTCTTCTACAACACCACCGCCCCGGGCATCGTGCTGTTCCTGAACAAGGCCAAGCCGATGGAGCGCAAGGGCAAGGTCTTGCTCGTCAACGCATCCCAGGTCTTCGAAAAAGGCGACCCCAAGAACTTCATCCCCGACGCCGGCATCCAGCGCATCGCCGACACCCTCATCGGGTGGAAGGAAGCCGAAAAACTCAGCCGTATCGTTGATCACGCCGAGCTGAAGAAGAACGACTACAACATCTCCCCCAGCCGCTACATCCACACCAGCGACGCCGAAACCTACCGGCCCATCGCGGAGATCGTCGAGGAGCTGGCCGTGATCGAGGCCGAGGCGCGGGAGACGGACAAGGCCTTGAAGGCGATTCTGGAGAAGATCGGGATTTAAAAAATGAGCATGGATCCCGCAGCCAATCTGAAGCTTCGCGTCTTCATCAGCTCCGTTCAAAAAGAGCTGGAGGAGGAACGCATGCAGCTTCGGATCCTGCTGACGTCGGATCCCTTCCTGTTGTGCTACACCGTCCCACAGCTTTTCGAGAAATATCCGGTTCCCCTCCGTCCCGACAAGAAGGCCTACCTCAAGCTCTTGGAAAAGTGCCAGATCTACGTCCTGATCATCGGTAAAGAATATGGCAACGAGACAGACGGAAAATCGGCCACCCACCACGAATACGACTATGCCCAGGAGCACCGGCTTCCGACACTGGTTTGCGTCAAGGGCGATGGTGGATTCAAACGCGACGATGCTGAGGAAGCGTTCTTCAAACTTGTCAAGGCGGACGGGCATACCTACAGCCGCTTCAAGGACACCACCCAACTCCACGAAATTGTCCGTGAGCGGCTGATCGCCCACATCCATGAGCACTACGAACTCGCTCCCACCAAGGAGGAGGACACGGTCGCCAAAGCGAGCATCGCCTTCGCGTCCCCCTTCGATCGTCAGCGGTTACCTGAACGCGATCTCGGCGATTTGAGTCCGGCCCGTGTCACCGCCCTGGCCCAGGGGCTTGATCCCGAATCCCGGAAAACACTCCATCCCGCCGAACGCGAGCAACTGCTCCTGGATCGCGGTTACCTTTGGTTCAGTTCCGGCAAGGACATGGCACGTCCGACTGCGGCGGGCCTCCTTCTCGCGGGCAAGGATCCAACAACGCTTTTTCCGCAATGCCGGATCCAACTGGATCTTTATCCCGGTCGCTCGAATTCCGACGAGGCAACGCTTGCGGAGACGATCCGCGCCAATGTCCCCGATGCCATTGACATCGCCGTTTCGACCATCTGGAAGAACACCCGGAAAACTCCCCGCGTCGTCGGCCTCAAGCGCATGGAGCTGCCCGAGTATCCCGAGACCGCCCTTCGGGAGGCGCTCGTCAACGCCCTCGCGCACCGCGACTATGAAGACCCCAGCCAGCATGTCATCGTTGAAGTCTTCTTCGACCGCATCGTCATCACCAATCCCGGTCTGCCCGTCGGGCACCCTTCGCTTAAGCGCTTGGAAAAAGGGGAAGCCCGATCGCGCTCCCGCAATCCGCTCCTAAGCCAGGGGCTCGTCTTCCTCGGGCTCATGGAGGAACGCGGCACCGGCATCCGGCGCATGCGTGGGGCCATGCTCGATCACGGGCTGGAGCTCCCCCACGTCAATACCGATGAAGACCGCTTCGTCCTGACCCTTCCCGGGCCCGGCGACGACCTCGGCCGGATCAAGGCCCCCGCCTCCGCCGCGGAAAGCCTGCCCAAGTCCGTGCTGGAGGAACTCAGCAAACGCCAACGAGCCATCCTCGTGCGCCTTGCGGCTGGCGAAGAACTCACCAGTGCCGGAATGCAGAGCGATTTTTCCGTGTCCCGAGAAACAGTTGCCCGAGACATGGCGGCGCTCATCGAGCTGAAGCTTGCGCAGAAAATCGGCAAAGCCCGCGCCACCCGTTATGTTTATGCTCCTTCAGAATCGTCAGGAATCGTCAGATGAAATTCTCGAATCGTCAGATTTACCCACCCATGACACTCCCCGAATCCGTGAGAACCAATCATCCGATAATCATCCGATTTTCCGGCCTGAATCATTCGATTTGGGCTGCAACGCTGGCTGCCAAAAGGAGCGGGGACTTTCCAGTCCCCTACATGGCGGGTTGGAAAACCCGTCCTCCGGTCATCGACCTGTCCGCTGAAGCCTTGGCGAAGGTGGAAGCCGAGGCCCGAGAGACGGGCAAGGCGCTGAAGGAGATTCTGGAGAAGATCGGGGTATGAAGATCGAAGAATTCCAATTTCCTTCCGATTGGAAACTTGGCCCCGTTGCTGGGTGGTTCGACTTCACCACAAAGCCTCGCGGTCTCGACCTTTCGAAGAATGGCGACGAAATTCCGTTCTTCCCGATGGATCAAATCCCGTTGGGTCGGATTCGCGTATCTAAATTCACGCCCAAGCCATTGGCTCAGCTCGGAAGCGGAACGTATGTCGAAAATGGCGATCTCATGGTCGCAAAAATCACTCCGTCGTTCGAGAATGGGAAACAGGCCATTGTTAATATCGAGACTGACTTCGCTTACGCAACAACCGAGGTAATTCCGATGCGTGGCCGGAAAGGAGAGTCGGACACGCTCTTCTTGTTTTTCTATCTCTTGCATCCTGAAGTCCGCTCAGACCTCGCGGGAAAAATGGAGGGAAGCACTGGGCGGCAGCGTTTGAGCAAAACGGTTCTTGGCGACCGCTTGATCCCGCTCCCACCACTCCCCGAGCAGAAGAAGATCGCGCACATCCTTTCGACGGTGCAGCGGGCGATCGAAGCGCAAGAGCGGATCATTCAGACCACCACCGAGCTGAAAAAGGCTCTCATGCACAAGCTCTTCACCGAAGGCCTCCGCAACGAACCCCAAAAACAAACCGAAATCGGCCCCGTTCCCGAAAGCTGGGAGGTAGTGGAGCTGGAAGCAAAAGCTGAATCGTTCCAATACGGCACATCGGTCAAATGCGGCTACGATGTGGATGGAATGCCGGTCTTGAGAATTCCAAATGTTGTGGGCGGCCATGTCGACCCTGCGGATTTGAAGTTTGGAAAGCCAAAGAAAAGCGAGCTTGGAAAACTTGCCCTAGAAGGTGGCGACCTTCTCTTTGTCCGAACTAACGGAGTGAAGGAGAACGCCGGGCGATGTTCGAAGTTTAATGACGAATTGGTCGACTGCTATTTTGCCTCCTATCTGATCCGAGTCCGCTTGGATCCCACGATTCTCAATCCCGATTTTCTCAACGAGTATTCGAGAACCGAAGTCGGCACATCATTTCTCAGCGGCAAAGCAATCCGAACCGCGGACGGGAAGTTCAACATCAATTCGGGAACGCTGAAGACGATGCTCGTTCCCGTCCCAGCAATCGAGGAACAGGAGGAGATTGCGCAAACACTAGCGCTCCTTGACGACAAAACGAACAATGCCCTTTCGAAGAAGACAAGTCTCCAAGACCTCTTCCGCACCCTCCTTCACGAACTGATGACCGCGAAGACCCGCGTTCATGCTTTAGCACTTGCAGCGTAGTCCCATGTCCACCCCCGGCGAACACAAAGCCGTCCAGTCCCGGATCCTCGAATACGCCGAGGCCATTGGCTGGACGTTTGTATCCCGTGAGGAAGCCGAGCAGCGGCGCGGCTTTGATCCGGAAGTCCCGTCCGCCGACCGCGCCAATAACCGCTCGCTCTTCTTCGACGATCTGCTCGACACCAAGCTGCGGGAATTCAACCCGCGCTATGCCGAGGCCGAGGGCGCCTTGCTTGGGCCGTTCCGCCATCTCCACACTGACATCTACGGCAACCGGGAATTCGCCGAGCACCTGCGCAACCGGGGCATGTTCTCCAACAGCGGCATAGATCGGCGTCCTCCGCAGCCTAAAGACACACACGAGGCATTTTCGAAGACAAGCCATGAACAACACCTTGATCGAAGCTGAGTTGCCCACCGAACTGGCGGCCCAGGCGCGTGCATTCGTCGCGGAAGGCTGGGCGACGGACTTTAACGACCTGCTGGCGGAGGCCCTACGGCGATTTCTGGAGTCCCACGAGGCGTCGCTAACCGAATCCTTTATCAAAGAAGACGTAGAGTGGGGTCTGCGTGGACGAGACTGACCAGAGACCGCCGCTGGTCGTCTGTGACGCGGGCCCCCTCATTCACCTTGATGAGCTGGCCTGCCTGGAGCTGTTGGCGGACTTCCGGGCTGTCTTGGTACCGGCGGAGGTCTGGCGCGAAGTGCGGCGGTACCGGCCGAGTGCGCTGGCTCAATCTGTTGTGACACTGCGGCAGCTAACACCCACTCAACCCGTACCGCCCGCACTCGCCGCCATGGCTCGGCTCCTTGCCCTGCATGCAGGGGAAATGGAGGCCCTCCGGGTCGCACGTGAGCATGATCCAGCCCTGCTGTTGACCGATGACACGGCGGCGCGCCTGGCAGCCCGCAATCTGTCGATCAGGGCGCATGGAACGCTCGGTATTCTGCTGCGTGCAATCCGCCGCGGCCAGCGTTCGAAGGACGAGCTGATTGAGGTTCTGCGAGAACTGCCTCAAAAATCGACCTTGCACCTGAAGCGCAGTCTCCTGGACGATGTGATCCGCGAAGCGGAAAGACTCCCCTGATACCAATGCCAACTCCCGGCGAGCACAAGACCGTTCAGTCCCGCATTCTGGAATACGCCCAGGCGAGCGGGTGGACCTTTCTGTCCCGCGAGGAAGCCGAGCGACGGCGCGGGTTTGATCCGGAGGTGCCGCCTGCCGACCGCGCCAGGAACCGTTCGCTCTTCTTCGACGACCTGCTCGACGCCAAGGTGCGGGAATTCAACCCGCGCTATGCGGAGGCCAAGGGTGCCTTGCTCGGGCAGTTACGCCATCTCCACACCGACATCTACGGCAACCGGGAATTCGTCGAGCACCTCCGCAACCGGGGCAAGTTTTTCGACCACGAGGAGAAGCGCGAGCGCGACCTGATCCTGATCGATTACGACGATCCGGCGCGCAATGTTTACGAAGTCACCGAGGAGTGGGCCTTTCACAACGGCCACTACGGCACGCGCGAGGATGTGGTCTTTCTCATCAACGGCATCCCGGTGCTGGACATCGAGTGCAAGAACGCCGACAAGGACGAGGCGATTGCCCTGGGGGTGGACCAGATCCGCCGCTACCATCGCGAGACGCCCGAGCTGTTCGTGTCGCAGCAGTTGTTCACCGCCACCGACGCCATCGGCTTTTGCTACGGGGTGAGCTGGAACACGGTGCGGCGGAACATCTTCAACTGGAAGGACGGGGAGGTCGGCAAGCTGGAAGCCAAGGTGAAGAGCTTCTGCGCCATCCCGCAGATGCTCGCCTTCCTGAAGGACTACATCGTCTTTGCCGAGAAGGACGAGGAGCTGAACAAGTACATCCTGCGCCAGCACCAGACCGGCGCGGTGGAGGCGGCCGTGGCGCGTGCCCTCGATCCCCACCGCACGCGCGGACTCGTCTGGCACACCCAGGGCAGCGGCAAGACCTTCACCATGATCAAGGCGGCGGAGCGGCTCTTCCGCGCGCCCGGAGCGGACAAGCCGACCGTGCTGCTGATGATCGACCGCAACGAGCTGGAAGACCAGATGCTCAAGAACCTCGCCGCGCTCGGCCTGGGTAATCTGGAGCACGCCAGCAGCATCGCCCGGCTCAATCAGCTCCTGCGCAATGACTACCGGGGCATCATCGTGACGATGATCCACAAGTTCCGCGATATGCCGGCGGACTTGAACAAGCGCACGAACATCTACGTCCTGATCGATGAAGCCCACCGCACCACCGGCGGCGATCTCGGCAATTTCCTGCTGGCCGGCTTGCCGAACGCGACCTTCCTCGGTTTCACCGGTACCCCGGTGGACAAGACGGTGTATGGCAAGGGCACCTTCAAGACCTTCGGCTGCGAGGATGACCAGGGCTACCTGCACAAGTATTCCATCGCCGACAGCATCGATGACGGCACGACGCTGCCGCTCTACTACCAGCTCGCCCCGAACGAGATGCTGGTCCCGCACGAGACGCTGGACAAGGAGTTCCTTTCCCTCGCCGAAGCCGAGGGCGTGGCCGATATCGAGGAGCTGAACAAGATCCTCGAACGGGCGGTGAACCTGAAGAACTTCCTCAAGGGCAAGGAGCGCATCCAGAAAGTGGCGAAGTTCGTCGCCGACCACTACCGCGAAAACGTCGAGCCGCTCGGCTACAAGGCCTTCCTCGTCGGCGTGGACCGAGAGGCCTGCGCCCACTACAAGCACGCCCTCGATCAGTTCCTCCCGCCGGAATATTCCGAGGTCGTTTACACCGGCAACAACAACGATTCGGCCCTGCTCAAGGAATTCCACCTCGACCCCAAGAAGGAGCGGCAGATCCGCAAGAGCTTCGGCAAGCTAGACCAGATGCCGAAGATTCTCATCGTTACCGAGAAACTGCTCACCGGCTTCGACGCGCCCGTGCTCTATGCCATGTATCTCGACAAGCCGATGCGCGACCACACCCTGCTGCAGGCCATCGCCCGAGTGAACCGTCCCTACGAGAACGAGGCGCGGGAGATGGTGAAGCCCCACGGCTTCGTCCTCGATTTCGTCGGCATCTTCGACAAGCTGGAGAAAGCCCTCGCCTTCGACAGCGACGAGATCAACGCCATCGTCAAGGATCTTAAGCTCCTGAAGGTGCTGTTCAAGAACAAGATGGAGACCAAGGCCCCGGAATACCTCGGCCTGATCGAGCGCAACTTCAACGACAAGGACGTCGACACGCTCATCGAGCATTTCCGCGATCCCGAGCGGCGCAAGAAGTTTTTCAAGGAATACAAAGAGCTGGAGATGCTCTACGAGATCATTTCGCCGGATGCCTTCCTGCGGCCCTTCATCGACGACTATGCGACGCTGAGCGCCATCTATCAGGTGGTTCGCAACGCCTACACGCGGCGAGTCTATGTGGACCGGGACTTTCAAAAGAAGACCAACGCGCTGGTGCAGAAGCACATCGGGGCATCCATGGCCGATCCCGCGGCTGACTATGTGGTGATCGACCGCAGCACGATTGAGACCATCAAGCTCAGGGACGAAGGCAAGGCCACGAAAGTGATCAACTTGATCAAGGCCATCCAGAAAGAAGCCGAGGAAAGGAGCGACGATCCCTTCCTGCTCACCATGGCGGACCGGGCGAAAGCCGTGCAGGAGGCCTTCGAGGCCCGGCAAAACAGCACCGAGCAGGCGCTGGAGGAATTGTTTGCCGCAATCGCGCAGAATGAAGAACGCAAGAAGGCGCAGGCGGCCAAGGGACTGGACAGCCTGACCTATTTCATGATGTCCAAGTTCACCGACGAGGGTATCCCGAACGCCGAGAAGGTGGCCGGGAAGGTGCGGGAAGCCTTCGAGCAGCACCCGAACTGGAAGACGGGCGAGGCGGAGATGCGGGAAGCGCGCAAGCAGGTAACTTTCGCGATTTTGTCCGAAGAGGATGATCTGAACAAGGTGACTGCCACCGTGGATGCGCTGTTCACGCTGCTGCGAAGGAGCTACAAGGGGTGAAGCGCTGGCGCGACAGGGAGGAGTTCAAAGCCCGCGTGCTTGAATGGGCCGCCAAGCTCGACGTGAAAGCGCACGCCATCTACGTCCGCCCCATGCGCCGCAAGTGGGCCTCCTGCTCCATGGCGGGCACCTTGAGCTTCAACGATGAATTGATCGGCATGGACAAGAAGCTCGGCGATTACGTCATCGTCCACGAACTGCTCCACTTCGCCGTGCCGAACCACGGCAAGCTGTGGAAAATGTTGATGCGTGCGCACCTGGGGGATTATGAGAAGCTGGAGCGGAGGTTGGCGGACGGAGCTGATTGACTCACCCCCTGCTGGCGTTCAGCGACCACCTTGCCACCCTGATCCCGCCGCCGCGCCTGGCCACCACTGCCTACGGGCGCGACGTTGGAATTTCTATCCCCTATCCCCTCCCTATTCCCTGGTAGGGTGCCCCCTTAGCGCAGGTTTTTCTTGTAGGGTGGGATGGCGGCGTTGCGGGCCTTGGAGAAGTTGGCGAATTCCATGGTGACGCTGGCCAGTTCCACGGCGGAAAAGTCGGCGTCGGTGACATTGGCACGGTGGAGGATGGACCCGCCCAGCACGGCGCTGGTGAAATTGACGCCCGTCAGGTTGGCGTTACGCAGGTTGGTGTCCTGGGCCGAGATATTACGGAGATCGGCCCCGCTCAAATCCGCGCCCTCCAGATTGGCCAGGTTAATGACGCTGAAACCGTCCTCATAGCGGCTGGAGAGGTCGGCCCCGCGGAGATTGGCCTTGGCCAGGTTGGCATCATTGAGGTGGCTGTCGCGCAGATCCGCGCCCTCCAGATTGACCTCGCGCAGGTTCGCCTGGATGAAGAGGGTTTTGCGGGCCTTGATCCGCGTCAGGTCGGCACCCAGGAAATCGGCGCCACGCAGGTCGGCGCCATCCAGCGTCGCCTCGCGGAGATTGGCGTCGTGGGCCGCTACCCGGCGGAGATCCGCTCCCTCCAATCGGGCCTCGGACAGGTCCGCGCGGCTCAGCTCGGCCGAGCGCGAGGGGCTATCGGCACCCAGCCGGGCACGGCGCAGGTCGGC
>JBASIS010000020.1:0-7838 GCA_049654905.1 Chromatiaceae bacterium | reverse complement strand
GGGGTATTTTCCACCGTAAAGGTGAGACGCATTCCTCGGGCGATATCTGGACTTACCTCTACCGAAGGTCGTAGCAATTTCTGACAACGCTTTGTCCTGCCACCCATCGCCTTTCCGCGTGAAAATTGCGTTCAGCTCACTCCCAAAGATCGCACGGGCGTTCTTGAGGTTCTTTTCGGCGTTCGCCTTGGCGGTTGCGAGACCCTCGAACGCTTCGTCGAGGATGTCGACGATGCGCCTTTGCTCCGGAAGAGGAGGAAGGTAGATATCTCGATCATCCATTGATCCTTTTGAGACATGCATCATGGTCGTGCCCGTCCCTTGATCTTGTTTTATCTTCTCCGTGTCCCACTGAAAAAAGTAGTACAAGAATTTCTTCTCAGCGAGAGTTTCCCGGGGAACTACTTTCCAGATATGATAGTGGAATATGACTCTGCCGCCGTTCCAAACGCGAGGCCCAAAGGATGCAGACCACGCATACAGTAGGTCTCCGCTGTCACAGTATTTATTTTCATCCAACTCCATATCTGAGTAATACCAGTGGCTGTTGGTAAAGAAGTTTCCAACGCGCAACACCGGATATTTCCCACTTGCGAGAAGTTCAGCTTTGCTGTAAGCCCGACCATTTATTAGCTGACAGACATTACATAGCTTTTGTTTTGGCCACATCGTCTTCATAGCAGCGCCCTGATACTCGCCAACACCTCCGCACTCTCCGCATCCAACGCCGCGATCTCATCCATAATCGCCTGCGGACTTAAATGAGTCACCGCCTCGCCGCCTTCAGGGTTCTTGACCGACAGGTCATAGGTCGTCTGATCAACGCTCGCCACATCCAGGCTCCAACTCTTTGGCGAGTCGGCACGGGTCTTCTGTAGCTCGACGAACTCGGCCAAGTCGGCATCGTTCAGAGGATTGGTCTTGCCAAACGTCCGGCCTGCGTCGAGCTGGTAGTACCAGACCTTGCGCGTCGGCGCCCCCTTCTCAAAGAAGAGCACCACGGTCTTGACCCCCGCCCCCTGGAAGGTGCCGCCGGGGCAGTCGAGTACGGTGTGCAGGTTGCAGCTTTCCAGGAGGAGCTTGCGCAGCGAGACCGAGGCATTGTCCGAATTGGAGAGAAAGGTGTTCTTGATGACGACGCCGCCCCGACCGCCCGCCTTGAGCGTCTTGATGAAGTGCTGGAGGAACAGAAAGGCGGTCTCGCCGGTGCGGATGGGAAAGTTCTGCTGGACCTCCTTGCGCTCCTTGCCGCCGAAGGGTGGATTGGCGAGCACCACGTCGAAACGGTCGCGGTCCTGCACGTCGGCGAGGTTCTCGGCGAGCGTATTGGTGTGGGCGATGTTGGGCGCCTCGATGCCGTGCAGGATCATGTTCATGATCGCAATCACATAAGCGAGCGACTTCTTTTCCTTACCGTAGAAGGTGCGCTCCTGGAGCATCTTGAGGTTGGCGGTCGTGAGCCCCGGCTGGGAGACCAGGTAATCGTACGCCTCGCACAGAAAGCCGGCGGAGCCGCAGGCCCCGTCATAGATCCGCTCCCCGACCTTGGGCGCGACCACCCGCACCATGGCCCGGATGAGCGGGCGCGGGGTGTAATACTCGCCGCCATTGCGGCCGGCGTTGCCCATCCGCTTGATCTTTTCTTCATAAAGGGCCGAGAGTTCGTGCTTCTCCACCTGCGAGCGGAAGCGCAGTGCGTCGATCTGGTCGATGACCTCGCGCAGGTTGTAGCCGCTGCGGACCTTGTTTTTGATCTCCCCGAAGATCTGCCCGATCTTGTACTCGATGGTATTGGGGCCGGTGGCGCGCTGTTTGAAACCGTGCAGGTAGGGGAACAGCCTGCGCTCCACGAAGTCCACCAGGTCATCGCCGGTCAGGGCGCGATGGTGATCGAGCGCCCCGTCGTGGCCTTTCGGCGCGGCCCAGCTCCCCCAGCGATACGGCTGATCAAGGATGTAGGCCGAGGTCTTGCCTTCGAGCGCGGCCTCCGTCGCCTTATCGTCCTCCAGGTCATCGAGATATTTCAGGAACAGGAGCCAGGAGGTTTGCTCGGTATAATCGAGTTCGGTGGTACAGCCGGCCTCCTTCCAGAGCACATCATCAATGTTCTTGAAGGCCTGCTGGAACATCCGTCCGATGTCTTCTGGTGCTCCCACTGCCATTCCCCTGTTGTGCTGCTTAAAGGCGTCAATCATTCGCGCCCCGATACATTACCGGAAATCCCGGAGGCGCGTCGGCGCACCCTTCGAGCCCGACCCTGTTCCCCGGAAAGTCATGGTCGGCATGCTGAATAAAGTTTGGCGCGCCGGGGGATCAGGCGCCTTCCTCCTTGCCGTTGGTGCCGCGATGGCCCTCGTCCACCAGCGGCGGGTTTTGGTCGCCCAGGCTATGGGTGGCGATGGTATTCGGGCTTTCCCAGCCTGCCAGCTTGTTGGTCTTTAAGATTTGGAGGCGATCCGGTCACTGGTTCTGGCGGAAAGCTTAGCTATTCATGCCGCATGGCGCAGTTCGGCATGGATGAGGATTTCATCGTAGGGAGCGGACAGCAAGCCCTGCGCGTTGCGCTCTAGCAAGCCCAGTTCCAGAAGCTTGACCACGTCGGTGTGGACGTTTTTGTAGTCGCGCTGTAGGGATTGAGCGAGTTGTCGGACATTCAGCCCCTCATGGGTGGCTACATGGCGGAGCAGATCGAGCCGCTTGGCGCTAATGGCGGAAAATAACTGGCTCAGGCTGCCAAAGGCCAGGTGGGGGATGGGCTCCTTGCCAGTCGCGGCGTCCTGCCAGGTAGCGGCAAAGGTGCTCAAGGCCTCGGACGAATTTAACACACTGATCTCGATAAGGTTCATGTCCATCTCCAGCCCGCCAGCCGGGCACAATCCCGTCGAACAGCTTGATACGCGGAAAGCCCGAGGGTGGAACAGTACCTGGTGCGACTCCGATCATCTTCGCCTCAGAAGATCAGATCCCAGAACAGCACTCCCCCCAGCGCTATCATCATGACGACGGAGGGATAGAAGGTCATGGCAAACCCCAGGGCTCGGGATGGCGCGCCCTTTTCATAGCTCAGGAAAAACAGGATGCGCCCAATGGCAAAGGCCATCGCCGCCACCGGCACCACCGACAGCCAGGTTGCGGGCATCGTCAAGGCCCACCCCAGATAAACCAGCAGGGCGATCAGGGACTGCTCCAGGGTGTTCTGCAACAGGGTTTGTAGTAATTGCGCCCGGGGAGTGTCCGTGGCGGTGACTCCGCCGTCGATATCCTCTGGCGAAAAGAAGCGCTGCCGCGCCATGCGCGCGACCGCGATCATCATGAAGAGGCCAGGTACCAGGGTGCATTGGACCGCGATCGACAGGCGGTCAATAAGGGCCATCCCGGTGGGAAAGCCCAGGGGATTGCCTGCCCCACAGCCGATGACGATGGTCAGGGCTATCAATAAGCCGAGCAGCATCCTTTTCAGAACACCGCGTTGTTTGTCGGTCAGGGCCATGAGCTTGCGCCCGCTAAGGTTTGGTTAAATTCAGGCCGTAGCCGAATTCATACAGCAGGCTCGGCCGGCGTTCCGCCGGCAAGGCACTAGCCGGTAAGAAACTGTCGGCGTCGCGCGGCCAGGCATAGGGCAACTTGCCGGTGAAGGGAGCATCGCCGAACAGGGTATCGGCGACGCCGGCGCCCTCGCTACCCGGCAGCCAGGCGGCGACCAGGGCGTCGCTGGTCTCCAGGGCCTGATCGAGGATGAGCGGCCGTCCGGTGACCAGCACCAGGACCAGCTTGCGCGCCAGGGGGCGCATCCTGGCGATCAGGGCCTGATCCTGGGACGACAGGCGCAGGCCCTGGGCATCCCGGTCGCCCAGCCACTCGGCATAGGGCGGCTCGCCGATCAGGACGAGGGCCACGTCGGCCGGGGGACCGACAAAGTCACCGCTCGCCGAATAGTCGATGCGGGTGGTGGCGCCGCCGACCTGACGCAGGCCGGCGAGGATGCTGGTGCCACCGGGCAGGCGGCTGTTGTCGCCCTGAAAGCCACTCCAGGCCAGGGTCCAGCCTCCACTCTGGAGACCCAGATCATCGGCGTGGGCCCCCGCCACCCGGATGTGCTGGCCGCGCCGCAGCGGTAGTGCCTCCTGGTTCTTGAGCAGGACCTGAGACTTGCGGACCGCCTCCCGGGCCAGGGCGCGGTGTTGGGGGCTACCGATCAGTTCGCCCGCGGCTGCCACCGGCCCGGGATGTTCGAAGAGGCCCATGGCGAATTTCACCCGCAGGACATGGGTGACGGCCTCATCGATCCGGTGAGCGGAGATCTGGTTGCTGGCGGCCAGGGCGCGCAGCAGGCCGATGACCTCCGCGCTATTCGCGGGCTCCATGAGGATATCCACGCCCGCGTTGACGGCCATGGCTACTTGTTGGTCGAAGCCTTGGGCCGGGAGCAGAGCGACGGCCTCCCAGTCGGAGATTACCAGGCCCTGGAAGCCGAGTTGCTGGCGCAGGAGCCGCTGGAGCAGCTCGGCATGGCCATGCATCAGGGTGCCGTTCCAGCTACTGTAGGAGACCATGACGGCACCCACGCCGGCCTCGATCTGAGCCTGGAAAGGCGGCAGGAAACGCGCCAGGAGGGCCGCCTCCCCGCCGCGCGTGTCCCCCCGATCCAGGTGCGACCGGACGCCCTTGAGTTCGAAATGGGAACTGCCGTAGGCGACACCGCCGTCACCGAGGAAATGCTTGGCGGTTGGCAGGGGCCGGGGTAGTCCGGGCCCCAGTTCCGCCAGGCCACCTTGGTAGCCGCTGGTATAGGCCAGGGCCAGCCGGGTGACCAGATCGGTATTCTCACCCAGGGATTCGTAGGCGCGGCCCCAGCGGATGTCGTCGACCACCGCCACCAGGGGCGCGAAGTTCCAGTAGAGGCCGACGGCGGCGAGTTCACGGGCGGTGGCCGCGCCGATGCGGCGCATCAGGTCCTCGTCCCCCGCCGCGGCCAGGGCTACCTGGTGGGGGAACAGGGTCGCCCCGGGCAGGGCCCCAAAGCCATGGACCGCGTCAATGCCATAGAGGGGGGGGATGCCGAGGCGGGTGCCCAGGGCCGCCGCCTGGTAGCCCTGGACCAGGGCGGCCCAGCCGTCCGGAGTATTGGGGTCGGGGGGTGGGCTGTCGCCGCCGGACAGCATCGAGCCCAGTTTGAGTTCCGTAACCTGAGCCGGTGTTACCCAGTCGCGCCCGCCCATGACCATCTGGCCCAGCTTTTCGTCCAGGGTCATGCGCCCGAGCAGGTCGGCGACCCGTTGCTCGACGGGCAAGCCCGGATTGCGGTAGGGGAGGTCCGTGGCTTGGTCAGCCAGGGCGCCGCAACTCATGGCCAGCGCCAGCCAGGTGGGCAGCTTGTCGATTCGGGTCATGAAGTTTTCCCCTGGGGTAGTGGGCATCAAGCTCGCGCCGAGCGGCAACCCAAGTGGTGGCATTATGCCGGAGCGGTTTCCTAGATGCTCCATCTCGGTACCCCCGTGCCCAGGGTCGTGCCCGGGGCCCCTGGCCAAATCTGCTCAAGGCAGGGCTGGCGGGGCCTGCTATAGTATTTCCCCCCGCGAATCGCATCGGACCACCATGCTCTCCGACTCCCTGTCCCATCTGATCGAGACCCTCGACTTCGCCTGGCGGCGCGAGTCGGCCTGCCCCGCGACCCTGACCAATATCCAGTGGCGCGCGGATGCCTGCGACCCGGGCTCCATCCTCTTCTTCCAGCGCTTCGCGGATGGCAAGAGCGATGGCGAGATCTACGAGCGCTATCTGGCGGCCAGCCCCTGCGCGGTTCTGGTCACCAACCAGATGCTCGACTGCTTTGACGCCATGCCGGGCAAGAGGATCTATGTCACCCGGCCCGGGGACTGGGCCGAGACGGTGCGGCGCTTCTGCGATCTCGTTTACCCGCTGGAGCCGGGCGCCCCGTGCTTCCTGGGGGTCACCGGGACCAACGGCAAGACCACCACCGTCAAGTATCTGGAATCCATGCTCGTGGCCCAGGGGCAGCGGGTCCTGACCATCGGCACCCTGGGCGTCTCCCGCAACGGCCAACGCCTCGCGGAGACCGGCTTCACCTCGCCGCCCCTGATCGAGCTGCGCCGCTTGCTGCACGCCGAAGGGGGAGGGTGCGATGTGGTGGCCATGGAGATCAGCAGCCATGCCCTGGACCAGGGACGCGTCCATGGCATCCCCTTGCGGAACGCCGGCTGGACCAATTTCTCCCAGGACCATCTGGACTATCATGGCGACGAGGGGTCGTACCTCGCCGCCAAGGCCCGCATCCTCGACCTGATCCAGGAGGGGGGCCGCCTCTTCTGCTCCAGCCCCGCAGTGGCCAACCGCCTGCGGGGGCTGGGTGAGTCGCGGGTCCCGATCGAGGTCCTGGGTCCGGCCGTCCTGGGTCCGGAGGCCATCGCCGCCAAGCCCTTCCTGGCCCTGGAGCACAATCGCGCCAACTACGCCCTGGCCGTGGCCCTGGCGGATGGCGTCCTGGGCCCGGGGGAGCGCCCCTACTGGCGGAGCCTGAATCCGGTGCCTGGACGCTTCGAATGCCAGGTGATCGGCAACCGGACCCTGGTCATTGACTTCGCCCATACGCCGGACGCCCTGGAGACCATCCTCGCCGCCATCCGTGCCGCCTTTCCCGGCGCCAGGGTCGCGACCCTGTTCGGTTGCGGCGGGGATCGCGATCACGGCAAGCGCCCCCTCATGGGTGCCGCGGTGGCGCGCCATTCCGATCACCTCATCGTGACCTCGGACAACCCTCGTACCGAGGACCCGGAGCGGATCATCGCGGACATTCTGACCGGCATACCGCCGGGCCAGGCCCCGGAGGTGGTGGTGGAGCGCCCGGAGGCCATCGCCCGCCTTTTTGACCTGCTGGCCAGCCGCCCGGCGGTCGAGCCCTGGGTGGCCCTGATCGCCGGCAAGGGCCACGAGCGCTATATCGATCGCGGTGGCCACAAGACCTACTACAGCGACCAGGACGAAGTGGACCGCAACCGGGAGCGCCTCGGCGGATAGGCCGGGCTCCGGCCTCACCCCGGCCCCGCCACCAGAAGCCATCACCTCCCCGGTCGGTTAGCGGCCCTACTACAGCATCCCAGGACCCGCCATGCCCCTGCGCTATCTCTATTCCATCCCCGGGGGGCTCCTGCTGGGCATCGCCCAGGCCCTCGTCTTTCCGGCCGGGGGTGCCTATGTCGCCTGGCTTGGGCAGATCTTCATCTCCGTCCTCAAGCTCCTGATCCTGCCCCTGATCCTGGTCTCCATCTACGCCTCCCTGGCCAGCGGGGATAATCTCCGGCGCATTGGCGGCCGTACCTTTCTTTACTACCTCGTTACCTCCGCCGTGGCTGCCACTATCGGGATTCTGCTCGGCCTGGTCTTTGCCCGTGATGTCCCCGCTGGCCTGCTTAACCTGGCGCCGGCTATCCCGGCCACGGCCAGCTTCAGCCTGGATCGGCTGATCGACAACTTCATCCCCAGTAACCTCTTCGCCTCCCTGGCCGCGGGCAACGTCCTGCACATCGTCTTTGTCGCCGTGATGGCCGCCGCCGCCTCCCGCCGCCTCGCCAATTGCGACATGAAAATCAGCAGGATGGATTGGTAGAGGGCCGAGCCGTGCATGTTCAGCGTGGCCCCCAAGGGCAGGGTCAGGCTGGTGACCCGCTCGCTGACGCCGAAGGCCTCCAGGGCCCGCTTGGAGACCGGGTAGGTGGCGTTGCTGGAGGCGGTGGACAGGGCGGTGAGCAGGGGCTCCCGGCAGGCCGCCACCAGCGACCAGGGGGAGCAACCGGTGCGGACGCGGTAAAGGGTCGGCATGA
>JBASIS010000019.1:0-5254 GCA_049654905.1 Chromatiaceae bacterium | reverse complement strand
TCTTCACCCTGGCCGCCGGGCTCCTGGTCATGTTTGCCGGCATCCAGGCCAGTCTCGAGGAGCGCCGCCTCGAGCATGGCATCCTGCGCACCCTGGGTGCCGGTCGCCGGGCCCTGCTGACCAGTCTCGCCGTGGAGTTCACGGCCTCGGGCATCCTGGCCGGCATCCTGGCCTCCCTCTTCGCCGAGGTGACCGGCTGGCTCCTGGCGGAACACCTCTTCGGCCTGGCGTTCAGTTTCAACCCCAGGCTCTGGCTCGTCGGCGTCCTGGGCTCCGGACTCTTTATCGGCCTGGCGGGAACCCTGGCAACCTATCCCTTGCTGATCCGCCCGCCCCTGAAGACCCTCCGCGCCGCGACCTAAGGCCGGTAACCGCTGGTTAGAGCCATCCTCCTCTCCCCAACCCTACCCCGCAAGGGGGAGGGAGTCGGAAGATCAGCCGCTTCGTCTGTTGCGGTTGACTCAACTCTGGGAGGGGGGTGAAGGGTTATTTCTCAATGCGTCCACTGGAAGGAGGCGGTGGCGGCGCCATAACCGGGAACCTTCATGGTCCGCTGATGTTTCGTGCCGGCGTAATCCAGGGTCACGAGATATTCACCCTGGGGGACTTTGGCAAAGAAGAGGGGGCCCGTCGCCTCGGCCTCCAGCAGGAGCCTGTGGCTGGAGGCTTCCTGGATGCGGACGCCAATGGCCAGGGGCTTGTGATCCGTGCCAGTGACCGTGAAGCCAAGCCGCAGATTGTAGGGTTCTTGGCTGGCCTCCAGGCGCGCCTTCTCCTCGGGGTCGCCTCCGCCACTGAGATAGGGGATACCGCTGCTGCTCATGAGGGGCCGCATGGGCGGGATCGCCGCAGAGGCCTGGTCCGGCGCGGATTGGATGCCCCAATCGCTGGTTCCCGCCTCGGGAAGGGCGCTCACGGGTCCGGCCCAGTAGATATTCTCGACCGTCGCCCCCTGGGGCGTAATTCTGATGTGGCGCGTCTGGATCTGGCCCTGGTTGTCAAGGGTCAGCACATAGGCGCCCGGGGGTAACTGGGCGTAAAACCAGGGGCCATTGGAGGTGGCGTCAAGCAGGGTCGTCCCCCTGGCGTCCTGGATTCTCACCTTGACGGCGGACAAATAACTGCCCGAGCCGCTGATCGCGAAGAGGAGCCTCAGATTATATTGAGATTTAGCCACTTCCATGCGGTCGCGCTCGTCATAGCCGACCCCACCGCTGATATAGGGCACGCTGGAAGCGCCGCCGGGGGAGGGCGCCGCCGCGGCCATCTCGGTCGGTACGGGGGCATAAAGGGGGGCGGCGGGCTGGGCCGGGGCGGTACCGGGGACCGGGGCAATGACCCACTCCGCCCGGTCGGCGCCAGCGGTCTCGCCCTCGCGGATGGCCTGCTCCAGTTCGCGCTCATCCAGGGTCGGCGCGACCGATGGGTCAGGGATGGCGCTGACGGGCGCCGGCTGGGCGCTAACCGCGGTTCCGCCCAAGCCCACTAGCATCATGAGTGGGATCAGGCTGGCTTGAATGGCATTTTTCATGGCGATTTCCTGTGTTATTTAAGGGTAGGAGGCTGATTTTTGAGTGCTGAAAAGTTCTTTAGATCATAGTCGAGAGATTTGGCTCCGCCAACAACCAACAGCGAATCCCGATGACTGCTTGAATTTCTGGCCAGAACCCCTAACATCCGCGCGTCCCTAGCCCTTGGCGATGTACGAGGATTTAACATGCCATTCTACGAATACCGCTGCGAACACTGTGGCCACGCGATGGAAGCCCTGCAAAAGCTCAGTGATGCCCCCCTGGTCAATTGCCCCGCCTGCGGTCAGCCCGCCCTCAAGAAGCTGATCTCCGCCGCGGGCTTCCGCCTCAAGGGTGGCGGCTGGTACGAAACCGATTTCAAAAAGAGCGGCAAGAAGAACCTGCACGACTCGGGCGGCAAGGAGTCGAGTGGCGGTGCCGAGTCCAAGAGCCCGGCGAGTAAGTCCGAGACCTCCTCCGACTCGGCTGCCAAGAAGGCGCCAGAGAAGAAGGCCACCGATTGAGCCGCCTCCAGGAGGCCGGTCGGGGCCTGCGCGCCGGCCTGGACAGGCTTGGCGGCCCGCTTCCCGGCACTTCCCCCTCAACTCCATCGAAAGCCCGAATGGGCGTTTCCCCTAACCCAACAGGTAGTAAGCCCATGTTTGAACGCTGGATTGAAAAATCCCTCTTCGCCAGCCGCTGGATCCTCGCCCCCATTTACCTCGGCCTTACCATTGCCATGCTGGCGGTCGGCGTCAAGTTTTTCCAGGAGGCCTTTCATGTGCTGTTCCATGTCTGGACCATGGCGGAGGCGGACATGGTGCTGGCGGTGCTGGCCATGATCGATATGGTGCTGGTCGCCAGCCTGGTGGTCATGGTCATGCTCTCGGGCTACGAGAATTTCGTCTCCCAGATCGAACTGGCCGATGAAGGCAAAAAACTCGACTGGCTCGGCAAACTGGATGCCACCGCCCTCAAGCTCAAGGTTTCGGCCTCCATCGTGGCCATCTCCTCCATCCACCTGCTGCAGATCTTCATGAATGCCCAGCAGACCCCGAACGACAAAATTCTCTGGTACGTCATACTCCATTTGACCTTTGTCGTCTCCTCCGTCCTGATGGCGGTGATGGATCGGATTGGTCATCGCAATCACTGATGAGGCGGGGGGCCGCCAGGCCTTCTTCCTCATCCTTCGCCGCCCTCCAACCGGTGCACCGTGATCTCCGGCTGGCAATTGAAGCGCACGGGGACCACGCAGGAACCCGCGCCGGCAGAGGTATAGCCCTGCATTTCGCCCCAGTGCCAGGGGCCCAGGCCCAGGTGGCGGGGACAATGGGCGTTGTAGGTCAGCGGAATACCCCCGGGCAGACAGATCTGGCCGCCGTGGGTATGTCCGCAGAGCATCAGCTTGAAGCCGGCATGGGCGGCGTGGCGGTAGATCTCCGGTGAGTGGCTGAGCAGGATGGCCACGGCCCCGGGGGGGATGCCGTCGGCAGCCTTTTCGAGGTTGTCGGCCTGGTAGAAATGGGGGTCGTCGATGCCCGCCAAATAGAGGCAGGCCCCCTCCCGCTCCAGGGCCAGGGATTCATTGAGCAGGATCCGCATCTCCAGGGCCTCCAGCCCTGGTACCATTTCGATGAAATCGTGGTTACCCAGGACCCCATAGACCGGGCCCGTCAGGTGAGGCCTCAGCCGCTCCAGGGCATTGATCGCGGGCTGGCAGTCGCCGTGGGTGCGGGCACGGAAATCCCCGGTGATGACGCACAGATCGTGGGCGGTCGCCGCCACGCGGCTGATCAGGGCCGCCTGGATCTCCGGGTCCATGTCGAGATGGATATCGCTCAGATGCAGCAGGCGCAGGCCGTGGAAGGGCCTGGGCAGGCCCGGAATCCTCACCCGGTTGCTCCGGGCCTGGATATCCGCCGCGTTGCGCCGGCCCCGGCCGTAGAGGCCGGTCAGGCGCAGGGCCAGGCGCATCAGGCTGTGAATGGAATACCAGTTCTCGATGTGGAAGAAGTTACGTCCCCGGCCGAAGATCTGGTCCACATGATCCCGCTGGACGCCCTGGCGTAGCCAGAGGTGCAGGCGGCCCACCCGCTGGTTGAGCTGGTCTTGGGTCTCCGGAGAGGGTTCGGGGTAGCGTTGTTGCGGCGACATGGCGGCTAGGGTCCTGGGCGGGTCTGAAGATCAAGCGGGCGGGAAGGGCGGCGGGATCCCAAGGGCCGTCAGCCCCTGCCTTAATTCTAGATGAGGATCCGCCTGGTCAGGGGCCTGTTCGCGGTGGCCGGGACCCTGGGCGGGCGGCACCTTTTGCCCTCCGTCGCTACCGCCGCTTGTCTTCCTCCTCGGGCTTTGTTAGTTTGTCCGTCCGCCCAGGCTCGTGCCAGGGCGGATTCGATGGCGGACCCGTCGGTCCCCTCGCAACGCGAAACCGTGAACCCGGTCAGGCCTGGAAGGGAGCAGCCGCAGCGGTGGATGTGTGTGCCGGGGTGTGGCTGGCGGGGCCCGCCGCCCTCCTTGCTTTCGGGCCAGCGCCGTCTCCGTGCGTGATCCAGCGCCTGCCATGGGTTAAACTACCCTTCCTTCATCGCTAACCGCAAGCCCTTATTCATCCCGCATGTCCTATCAGGTTCTGGCCCGCAAGTGGCGCCCCCGGTCCTTCGCGGACATGGTCGGACAGGCCCATGTGGTGCGGGCGCTCGGCAATGCCCTGGATCAGGACCGGCTGCATCATGCCTATCTCTTCACCGGCACCCGGGGTGTCGGCAAGACCACCTTGGCGCGCATCCTGGCCAAGGCGCTGAACTGCGAGGTGGGGGTCAGCTCCACGCCCTGCTGTCAGTGTCCCTCCTGCCGGGAGATCGATGAAGGGCGGTTCGTGGACCTGCTGGAGGTGGACGCCGCCTCCCGCACCCGGGTCGATCAGACCCGCGAACTGCTGGACAATGTCCCCTTCGCCCCGGTCAAGGGTCGTTTCAAGGTGTACCTCATTGACGAGGTCCACATGTTTTCCACCAGCAGCTTCAACGCCCTCCTGAAGACGCTGGAGGAGCCGCCGCCCCACGTCAAATTCCTCCTCGCCACCACGGACCCGCAAAAGGTCCCGGTGACCGTCCTGTCGCGCTGCCTGCAGTTCAACCTCAAGCGCCTGGTGCCGGAGGAGATCGGCGCCCAGCTCGCCCACATCCTGACGGTCGAGGGCTTGCCCTACGAGGATCAGGCCCTGGCTTTGCTGGCGCGGGCGGCGGACGGCAGCATGCGCGACGGTCTGAGTCTGCTCGATCAGGCCATTGCCTTCGGCGGCGGCCGGGTGGGGGCCGAAGACATCCGCGCCATGCTCGGCACGGTCGGGCGCGACATGAGCCTGAATCTGCTCTCCGCCCTGGCCAGTCGGGATGGTGCCCGCCTGCTGGAGGAGGTGGGGCGTATCCACGAGTTGACCCCGGACTTTGGCGGCCTTCTGCAAGAACTGCTGGTCTTTCTGCATCGCCTCGCCCTCTTCCAGCAGGTGCCGGCGACCCTGGCCGCCGATGACCCGGAACGGGAGACCCTGGAGGCCCTGGCGGGGGTCCTGGCCCCGGAGGACCTCCAGCTTTTTTACCAGATTGCCCTCCTGGGGCAGGCGGACCTGCCCCTGGCCCCGGACCCCCGTACCGGCATGGAGATGGTGCTGCTGCGGATGCTCGCCTTCCGGCCGGTGGACCAGGAGGGCAGGGGTAGCCTAGCCGCGGGCGGCGCTGAGC
>JBASIS010000018.1:0-1532 GCA_049654905.1 Chromatiaceae bacterium | reverse complement strand
CCGTTGGACTCGCCAGCGCCTGCGTGGCGGAACTACGCGGTCATCCGCCCCTCGGCGCCACCCAGGACCTCTGCCGCTTTTTGGCCGACCGGGACTGGCCCGCGACGACGCGCCTGGCCCCCCTGCCGCTCCGGGTCGCGGTCCACGTCCCCTGCTCCCAGCGCAACCGACTGGGGGATGAAAACGCAGCCTTCGACCTGCTGCGACGCATCCCCGGCATCCGTCTGGTCCCGCTGTCTGACAACGCCTTTTGCTGTGGGGCCGCCGGGACCTACCTCCTGCAACGCCCCGTCCTGTCCCGCGCCCTGCTGGCCCCCAAGATCGCCAGCCTGGCCGCCCTGGAGGTCCCGATCCTGGTCACGACCAACACCGGCTGCGCCCTCCACCTGGCCGCGGGCGCGCGGGAGGCCGGGCTACGGGTCGAGGTACTGCACCCGGTGGAGCTGATCGACCGTCAGATGCGTCTCGGCTGATCAGGGCGGGCTGGCCGAAGCGGAACCCAGACGCCCGGCTATCCCGGGGAATGGACTCTGGCTTGGGCCGAGAGCGGGGACCAGCCCTCCCCTGTGCCGGAAAGATGCGATAGGCTATGGCCCATCAGCACCGGGGCCCAAGGTCGGCCCCGGGCACACTCCTTGCCGAGAGACGCCATCACCGCCATGAACACCCGTGATTACACCCCGCTGGATCGCTTGCTGATGGGCCTGGACCAGGGGGTGCGCACCCTTTTCGGGCCACCCCTGGTCACGGAGCGCCCCAGTCCGGCCGCCAGTCTCCCGGATACCGAACTGGGCGAGCGGGAACGGCGCCATGTGGCGCGCCTGATGCGCATCAACCACACGGGGGAGGTCTGTGCCCAGGGCCTTTACCAGGGTCAGGCCCTCACCGCCCGCCTGGAGGAGACCCGCGCCAGCATGGCCCGTTCGGCCCAGGAGGAAAACGATCACCTGGACTGGTGCGAGCGCCGCATCAAGGAACTAGGGGACCGCAAAAGCCTGCTCAATCCCCTCTGGTATACCAGCTCCCTGGCGATCGGCGCCGCCGCCGGTCTGGCGGGGGACAAGTGGAGCCTCGGCTTCGTGGTGGAGACGGAACGTCAGGTGGAAAACCATCTCGATGGGCACCTGGCGGAGGTGCCGACCGATGACCTCAAGACCCGGGCTATCCTGGAAAGGATGAAGGCGGACGAGGCCCACCATGCCGAACTGGCCCAGGCCTCCGGCGGCGTCGAATTGCCGGTCCCGGTCAAGCTCGCCATGAAGCTGACCGCCAAGGTCATGACCGGCACCGTTTACTGGATATGACGGGGCCGGCCAAGGACCCGCCAGCGTGATTTATGCCCCCCCCCGGGGGGGGGCCGGCTAAGAACCCACCGAGCGATCTAGGCTCCCTCCCCCCTTGCGGGGTAAGCGTCCGGGCAACTACAGGATTGACCCCTTTTGTTTCAGGTCATCCATTTTCAAATTGTGCGGCAGCAGTGCCGCGAACGCCTCAGGGGACTTGGCGCCGGGCAGGTGCTCGAAGAGATGGTT
>JBASIS010000017.1:0-10608 GCA_049654905.1 Chromatiaceae bacterium | reverse complement strand
CGGGCGCTATGTCCTCGCCATAACGCAGGATGGCCTCGCGTACCGTCAGGCGGGTGACGGGCCGGCCAAAGTCATAGGTCTCCCCCTGGTACTCGACCTGGGTCGAGCCCGTCACCTCCAGGGCCATGCCGCGCAGCAGATCCTCGGTTAAGTCCATCAGATCCTCGTAATCCGCATAGGCCTCGTAGAACTCGACCATGGTGAACTCGGGATTGTGGCGGGTGGAGAGTCCCTCGTTACGGAAGTTCCGGTTGATCTCATAGACCTTTTCGAAGCCGCCCACCACCAGCCGCTTGAGATAGAGCTCCGGGGCGATGCGCAGGAACAACCGCATATCCAGGGCGTGGTGATGGGTGACAAAGGGCCGCGCCGCCGCGCCGCCGGGGATCACCTGCATCATAGGCGTCTCCACCTCCAGGTAGCCGCGGCGGTCCAGATAACCGCGCAGGTACTGGGTGATGTGGGTCCGGGCGCGGAAGGTCTTGCGAGCGCCCTCGTTCATGATCAGGTCCAGGTAGCGCTGACGATATTTGCTTTCCTGGTGAGTCAGGCCGTGGAACTTCTCCGGCAGGGGCCGCAGGGCCTTGGTGAGGAGACGCAGAGTCTCGACGCGGACCGATAACTCGCCGGTCTTGGTCTTGAAGAGGACGCCCTCGGCACCGAGGATGTCCCCCAAGTCCAGATCGCGCTTAAACCAGCCATAGTCCTCTTCGCCTAGGGTGTCACGCTGAACGAACAACTGGATTTTTCCAGACATATCCTGGAGATGTACGAAGCTGGCCTTACCCATGACCCGCCGGCTCATGAGCCGGCCAGCAACCTTGACCCTCAGGCTCAGGGCCTCCAGTTCCTCGGGCTCCCGGTCGCCATACTCCGCCAGCAATTCCCCCGCCAGCACGTCGCGGCGAAAATCATTGGGAAAGGCAATGCCGTTCTCGCGCAGGGCGCGCAGCTTCTCGCGCCGCAGGGCGATGAGCTTATTTTCATCGAGGACTTGATCCGGATTGTTCATGGGTATCCGCTTTTTCCTTGCAGGCTATTGCCTTGGACATGAATGATGGGATTTGGCACCTGATCGGGTACCTGCTTTACGTGGGTAGCCGGAGCAGTCTCCCGGGTCCCCAGCGGCAAGCAATTGAGCATTATGGCCCAGAAGAAACTGGATTTCCCGGCTCCCGTGGGTGATGCGCCCCATGCCCTCGCGGTACCAGCCGCTTGAGCAGCCTAAGCAGGTCATCGACATAGGTGAAGACCACGGGGATGACCAGCAGGCTCAGAAAGGTGGAGGTGATGAGCCCACCGATGACGGCGATGGCCATGGGGGCCCGGAAGCTGGGCTCGGCACCCAGCCCCAGGGCCACCGGCAGCATGCCGGCGCCCATGGCACTGGTGGTCATGACGATGGGGCGGGCGCGTTTGTGGCAGGCATCCAGGATGGCCGGACGGCGCTCCATGCCGTGCTCCCGGCGGGCCACGATGGCATATTCCACCAGCAGGATGGAGTTCTTGGTCACGATGCCCATCAGCATGAGGACGCCAATGATGGAGGGCATGGAAAAGCTGTTGCCGGTCAGCAGCAGGGCCAGAAAGGCCCCGCCGAGGGACAGGGGCAGGGCGGCCAGGATGGAGAAGGGCTGCATGAAATCATGAAAGAGCAGGACCAGCACCGCGTAGATGCAGAGGACGCCAATGAGCATGGCGGTGCCAAAGGAGGCAAAAAGCTCGGCCATGCGCTGGGCATCCCCCTGTTCGACCCGGCTCACGGTGGGCGGCAGGTCCTGGAGCGCCGGCAGGGCATTGGCCTCCGCCAGCACGGCGCCGAGCTGGCGGCCGCCCAGTTCCACGTCGATGCTGACATTGCGCATCCGATCCACCCGGTCGATCTGGGCCGGGCCACTCCCCATGCTCAGGCTGGCGACGGCGGACAGCGGCACCGACCCCACCTTGGCGGGGACGCGCAACTGGGCGATGGCGTCGAGATCGGTGCGCAGGGCCCGGTCGAGGCGCACCCGGATGGGGATCTGCCGCTGGGGCAGGTTGAGTTTGGGCAGATTGACCTTGAAGTCGCCAGAGGTCGCCACCCGCACCGCTCCGGCCAGGGCGGAGGTGGTCACGCCCAGGTCCGCGGCGCGGGCGAAGTCTGGCCGGATCTGGATCTCGGGTCGCTGGAGACTGGCGCCGGAGGTGACATTACCCACCCCCTGCAGGGTACGCAGGTCCCGCTCGACGGCCTTGGCGGCGGCGGCAAGGGCGATGGGGTCATCGCTGGCCAGCGATATCTGCACCTTCTCGCCGGATTGGGCGGCGCCCACGGCGACCCGCACGCCGGTCAGTGCCCCCAGGCGCTCCCGCAGTTCCCGTTCCACCTGGGCCTGAGTCCGGTCCCGGTCATGGCGATGAACCAGCCGGAGGGTCAGGGTGGCCAGGCGCACGTCCTTGGCCCCGCCCATCGCCATGGGACCCTGACCGGAGGTACTGCCCACGGCGGTAAAGATGCCCAGGATTTCCTCCATGGGCGCGATCAGGTCACGGGCCCGCTCCGCCGCTAACTGGGTGTCATCCAGGGAACTGCCCGGGGGCAGTTCCAGCTTGATACTGGTCAGACCACGGTCGGCGGCGGGGACGAACCCCTTGGGCAGCAGGGGCAGCAGTTGCATGGAGCCGATAAAGAAGAGGATGGCGGCCAGGGCCGTGGTTTTGCGGTGATCCAGGCACCAGCGGGCGCTGGCCAGATAACCGGTCATGATGAGGCTGTCGTGGTTGCCCTCCGGGTGGGCCTTGAGAAAATAGGCGGCCATCATGGGGGTCAGGAGGCGCGCCACCATGAGCGAGGCGACCACCGATACCGCGGCGGTGATGCCGAACTGGACGAAGAACTTGCCCGGCACGCCACCCATGAAGGCCGTCGGCAGGAACACCGCCACCAGGGTCAGGGTCGTGGCGATGACCGCCAGCCCGATCTCGTCCGCCGCCTCCATGGCCGCCTGGAAGGGCGGCTTGCCCATGCGCAGGTGGCGGACGATGTTCTCGATCTCGACGATGGCGTCGTCCACCAGGATGCCCACCACTAGGGCCAGGGCCAGCAGGGTCAGGATGTTGAGGCTGAACCCCAGCCACAGCATGGCCGCGAAGGTCGGGATGATGGACAGCGGCAGGGCCACGGCGGCGATCAGGGTCGCGCGCCAGTCCCGCAGGAACCAGAAGACCACCAGGATGGCGAGCAGCGCCCCCTCGTAGAGCAGTTCCATGGACCCCCGGAAATTATCCAGGACGGGATCCACAAGATTGAAGGCCTCCTGAATCCGGACGTGGGGATGCAGGTTCTCCAGGCGCGCCACCGCCGCCTGGACGGCCTGGGCGACCGCCACCTCGCTGGCCCCCCGGATGCGGGTCACCTCGAAGGCCACCATCGGAGCCCCGTCCAGCAGGGCGCTGGAGCTGCGTTCCGCAAAGGAGTCGCTAACGGTCCCCAGGTCCCCCAGGCGCACCCGCCGCCCGTCCGGGAGGGGGATGATCAGCTCCGCGATGTCCCCCACCGTATCCACGGCGCCCAGACTGCGGACCGACTGGACGGCGCCACCAATATCCCCGCGCCCGCCAGAAGCATCCTGCTGGACCCGCTTCAACTGAGCGGAGATGGCCTCGGCGGTCACCCCCAGGGCTTGCATGCGGGCGCTATCGAGGTCGACATGGACCTCCCGATCCACGCCCCCGACCCGGGCCACCTGACCCACGCCCTTGACCGCCAGCAGGGCCTTGGCGACCTCGTTGTCCACGAACCAGGACAGGGCCTGCTCGTCCATCCGCTCCGAGGCCACCGTATAGGTCACGATGGGCGAACCGGAGGTGGTGACCTTGGAAACCACCGGGTCCGTCATGTCCTGGGGCAGATCGGCGCGCACGCTGTCCACGGCATTGCGTACCTCATTCAGGGCCACCTCGGTATTCTTCTCGATCTGGAACTCGACCCGGATGGTGGCGCTGCCATCGCTCAGGGTGGTACGGATGTGTTCGATTCCCCCCAGGGAGGCGATTTTGTCCTCGATCTTACGGGCGACCTCGGTCTCCAATTGGGACGGGTCCGCCCCTTCCAGGCTGGCGGTGACGGTAATGGTGGGCAGTTCCACATCCGGGAAGTTCTGTATCCCGAGGGCGTGAAAGCTCATCAAGCCAATGATGGTCAGGAAGCCAAACAGCAGGATGGCCGGGACGGGGTGGCGGATGGACCAGGCGGAGACGTTCATCGAGCGGTGCTCGCGGGCGACCCCTGCTCCGGGGGCGCCGGGGCGTCCGGGGTCGCGGACGGAGCCTCGACCCGCACCCGGTCGCCGTCGTTGAGGAAGGCCCCACCCGTCGCCACGATCCGGGCCGCCGTATCGAGGCCGGACAGGATTTCGACCCGGCCTTCGCCGCGCCGTCCGGTCTCGACCTTGCGCTGGGCCACCCGGTCCTCGGCCTGGATCTCAAACACAAAGCTGGAGCCATCCCGCAGGACCACGGCGGACTCGGGCAGGGTCAGGGCCTGGCTCGCCCCCACCCGGATCTGGCCCTGGGCGAACATGCCGGGGCGCGCCGGGCCGCCGATCGGCAGATCCACGTAAACCAGCCCATAGCGGGTGATGGGGTCCAGGGTGGGGGACGGCATCCGTACCGTGCCGGTCACCGTCTCCCCACCTGGTAAGCGGAGGTGGGCCTCCTGGCCGGGCTGGATTTGGGCGAGTTGCTCGGCGGTCACCTCCGCGCGCCATTCCACCCGCCCCTGCCGCACCAGGCGGAACAACTCAGTGCCCACCTGCACCACGGTCCCCAGGGTCGCCCCCCGGCTGGAAATCACCCCATCGTCCACCGCCAGAACCTGGGTCTGATTCAAGCGGATCCGCTCCATGTCCCGGGCCGCCTCCGCCGCCGCCAGGTTGGCCTTGGCGGCCTCCTCGGCGATCAGGTATTGGGTGATCTGCTGCTCGGACATGGCCCCCTTATCCTTGACGTTGCGCGCCCGGTCGCCATTGGCCCGCGCCTCCGCCAGGGCGGCCCGGACCTGGGCCACCCGCGCCTCCTGCTGGTCCAGCTCCGCCTGCACAGTATCCTGGTCCAGGACCGCCAGCACCTGACCCAGATGAACCTTGTCACCCACGTCCACCGCCACCGCCATCACCCGCAGGCCACCGGTCCCAGCGGCAATGACCCCCTCCTGCCAGGCGAAGAGGCCACCGCTCGCCGCGATCATCCGGGGCCAGTCCACCGTCTGGGGACTGACGAGATTCACGGCCAGGGCCGGATTAGGCGCGGGTGTGGCCGCGGTCTTACCCGCATCCGGGTCGGCGCCGACCACTGGGGAGGCTGTCAGGGCGGCCACCAGGCCTGCCGCGACCAGGGTGATCGGCATCCAACCGGTCTTAGCTTTCATGCGGGTTCTCCCATATTGGCCCCCGACTGGGCGGGAGGCCCGAACGACATCCCTGCGATGACAAGGCGATGTTACTGTTGGCGAGGCGACGGCTTCGGGCCCGAGGAACCCGGCTCCCCGACCCGGGCTGCCGGCCAGGACCCAGGGACCCAGCGGGTCAAAAACCGCTCTTCAGACTTGCCTCGATGAAGGGGTCGAGATTGCCGTCGAGCACCGCCCCGGTATTGGCGGTTTCCAGATTGGTACGCAAGTCCTTGATCCGTGACTGGTCGAGGACATAAGAGCGGATCTGGCTGCCCCAGCCGATATCGGACTTGGTGTCCTCGACTGCCTGCTGAGTCTCGCGGCGCTTCTGCATCTCCAGTTCATAGAGCTTGGCCTTGAGCTGCTTCATGGCCTGATCCTTGTTCTTATGCTGGGAGCGGTCATTCTGACACTGGGTGACGAGGCCCGTGGGCAGGTGGGTCAGGCGCACGGCGGATTCGGTGCGGTTGACGTGCTGGCCACCGGCGCCACTGGCCCGATAGACATCCACGCGCAGATCCGCGGGATTGATGTCGATCTGCACCGTATCGTCGATCTCCGGCGAGACGAAGACGGCGGCGAAGGAGGTATGGCGGCGATTACCGGAGTCAAAGGGGGATTTGCGCACCAGGCGATGCACGCCCGTCTCGGTGCGAAGCCAGCCAAAGGCGTAGTCGCCCTCGAAGCGGATGGTGGCGGACTTGATGCCGGCGACCTCGCCGGGCGAGACCTCCATCAGGTCCGTCTTGAAGCCGCGGCGCTCGCCCCAGCGCAGGTACATGCGCAAGAGCATTTCCGCCCAGTCCTGGGCCTCGGTGCCGCCGGAACCGGACTGGACGTCGAGGAAGGCATTGTTGGCGTCCATGGGCCCCGCGAACATGCGCCGAAACTCCAGGTTCGCCACCTGGCGTTCGAAGTCCACCAGATCGGCCGCCACCGA
This sequence comes from Chromatiaceae bacterium, assembly GCA_049654905.1. Classification (GTDB taxonomy): domain Bacteria; phylum Pseudomonadota; class Gammaproteobacteria; order Chromatiales; family Chromatiaceae; genus M0108. The sequence continues at coordinate 4,237 of JBASIS010000017.1, read as the reverse complement.
GTCCACCGTCGCCTCGTCGCCCTCGTCCACCGCCATGGCCAGCAGGTCGGTGGCGTCGGCGAGGCCGGCCTCCATGCGGTCGATGGTCTCGACCACCAGTTCCAGACCCGCCCGCTCCCGGCCCAGGGTCTGGGCCCGCTCCGGATCATTCCAGACCTTGGGGTCCTCGAGTTCCAGCCGGACCTCGGTCAGACGCTCCTGCTTGTTTTCATAGTCAAAGATACCCCCTAAGGGACGCTACGCGGCCCTTGAGGTCATTGATGGCGCCCACGATGGGATTGATGTCCTGCATGTCAGCCTCCAGGCCGAGAAAACACGGTATTTTAGCCGATCCAGGACCCTCGGGCGGAAGATTCCGACGATCTTACGAGGTCTGTTCAACCGCCAGAGCTTGCGGCCGGTGAGCCCCGCATCCGGGGAGCTGGCGCCAGGGCGGCCGGCTTTGTTGCCCTCAAGGCGAGGTGTACTTGATACCGGCCCGGGCCGTATCGTCTTCCATGGTATGCAGGTCGCGATGCTGGGTTTCTCTGCTGAGCAGGAGGGCGATAAAGGTCATGCCCGCGAGCATGACCAGATAGAGCCCGACGGCCCCGGCGCCATGGTCCCGGGCCAGCCAGGCGGCGACAAAGGGGGTCAGGGCGGCGCCCAGGATGGAGGAGAAGTTGTAGGCAACCCCGGATCCGCTATAACGGCGATTGGTCGGAAACAGTTCGGGCAGCAGGGCGGACATGGGACCAAAGGTCAGCCCCATCAACGCCATGCCGATGCTCAGAAAGGTCAGCATGAGCCATTGATTGGCCTCGGCGCCCGTCCGCATGACCTCGGGGGCCAGGAAGGAACCGAAGGAAAAACCAAAGAGAATGATCCCCGCGGTAACCACCAGCAGGAAGGCGCGGCGGCCAAAGCGATCGGCGAGGTGGCCCGAGAGGGGGATCATGGCCGCAAACCAGAGGACCGAAATGAGCTGCAGGATGAGGAAATCACGATAGCCAATGCCAAGAAATCCCAACCGGACACTCCCGATGGCGTAGGACAGGATCCAGGTGGTCATCAGATAGAAGAGCCCATAGGTGGCGAGCATGATGAAGGTGCCGAGAATCAACTCCTTGTAATCATGACGAAAGAGTTTCACCAGGGGAAACCTGAGTTTTTCGCCACGTTCGACGGCGTGGGCAAAGACCGGCGTCTCCCGCAACTTGAGCCGCACATAAAGCCCCACCAACACCATCAGAATCGAGAGCAGGAAGGGGATGCGCCAGCCCCAGACCAGAAAGGGGGCTTCCAGGCTGGTCGCCTTGGAATCATAGTTAAACCAAAAGGTCAGGAGCAGGAAGAAGCCATTGGCGAGAATGAAACCGAAAGGGGCGCCGAGCTGGGGCCACATCGCCGCCTGGGCGCGCTTACCCTTCTCCGCGGTTTCCGTGGCCAGGAGGGCGGCCCCGGACCATTCACCACCGAGTCCCAAACCCTGGCAGAAGCGGAGCAGGGCCAGCAGGACCGGCGCGAACAGGCCGATCTGGTGATAGGTCGGCAGAAGACCGATGGCGAAGGTCGCCAGCCCCATGAGGAGCAGTGAGCCCAGCAGGGTCGCCTTGCGGCCGGCCCGGTCGCCAAAATGACCGAAAAGGAGCGAGCCGATGGGACGCGCCACAAAGGCCACGCCAAAGGTGGCCATGGAGGCCAGGAGCGCCGTGCTGCCCTCCCCCGCCGGGAAAAACAGCAGGGGAAACACCGACACCGCCGCCGTCGCGTAGATGTAAAAGTCGAAGAACTCGATGGTGGTGCCAACGGTGCTGGCAATGATGATGCGGTGGCGCGGCGTCTCGAATTCGTGGGTGGCCAAGGTCGTTTCCAATCAGAAGGAGGCAATGGGGTGGGCAGTCTAGATAAAGCCAAGGCTCAGGGCCATCCGACCCAGGAAACTCCCTGCCAGTTACCCGGCAAGGGCCCACTATTTGACGAGCGTCACCGGTATCTGGGTGCCATGGATGACATCGGTGGCCACGGAGCCCATGAGCAGGTGTTTGAGCCCGGTGCGGCCATGGGTGCCCATGACAATGAAGTCGCAGCCATGCTCCTCGGCGTAGTGGGTGATGGCCTCGGCCACTTCGCCGTCACCGACCAGCACCTCATAGCGGTAGGGGATGCCGGCGGCGTCGAGCAGGACCCGGCAGGCCCGCAACTCCTCCTCGCCTTCGTGCCGCTGCATGTCGGCGATTTCCTCGGCGGTGAGGAAACGGCGCACTTCCCAGGATTCCACGGGGGGGCGGACGTGGAGCAGATGAATCTCCGGGAGGGCATCCGGGTGGATCAGCTTGAGGATATGCTCGATGGCCCGCGTCGAGCTCTCGGATCCGTCAACCGGTAACAAGCATTTCATGGGGTTCAACACTCCGAGGAAGCGCCCTGGGGGCTGGTGATTGCCGGGAGGATTAGGCAGGACCCGACCGCCTGTCCAATCGGGCCACTGACGGCGGCTGGCGCGGGAGCGGCCTGGGGCTGCCAACCCAGGGTCAGCATCAAGGCCATGAAGCCGATAACGTAGGCCAGGGCCACATGCCAGCCGTGGGTTAGCCAGGCCCCGACCGATTTGGCCTGGGGATAGAGATTGGAGAGTGCCACGCCGGCGGAGCTGCCAAACCAGATCATGGAACCGCCGAAGCCCACCGCGTAGGCCAGCATGCCCCAGTCAAAACCACCCTGCTTCAGCGCCAGGGCGGTCAGCGGAATATTGTCGAAGACCGCGGACACAAAGCCCAGGGAGAGGGCCGAATACCAGGAAGCGGGTGGCAGGCGCTCCACGGGCATCATGGAGGCGCACATCACCAGGGACAAGAGGAAGATACTGCCCTTGATAGCCTCCGGCAACAGGCTCCACGTCGGCCGGCGGATGCCCTGGGTGGCGAGAATGACAAGCCACACCGCCACCCCGAGGAAGGGGAAGCGATCCGCCAGATCCTTAAAATGGAGATTGACCACGACATTGGCGGCGATGGCGATCACCAGAATCAGGGCAACGATCCCCACCCGTACCCAATCCACCTGGGTACCTTCTGGCACCTCCCGCACCACCGGCTGATAGCGGTGCTGCTGGATGGCGGCGGGAATGCCAAAGACCACCAGGGCCACGCCGGCCGCCACATAGGCGGGCAGGACGTCCAGGGGAGAGACGCCGGAGATCCACATCATGGTCGTCGTCGTATCACCCACCACGCTGCCCGCGCCGCCGGCGTTGGCGGCGGCGACGATAGCGGCCAGATAGCCGATGTGGACCCGGTAGCGGAAGACCCCGGCGGCAATGGTGCCACCGATGAGGGCGGCGGCAATGTTGTCCAGGAAACTCGACAGCACGAAAATCATGGCCAGCAGCACAAAGCCGCCGAGCCAGCCCTCCGGCAGAAAGCGTGGCAAGAGCTGGGGGATATGGCTGTCCTCGAAGTGGCGGGCCAGCAGGGCGAAGCCGAGCAAAAGCCCCAGCAAATTGGCGAGCAATACCCATTCGTGGCCCAGGTGAGTGACGAGCCCCCCCAACCCTGGCCCGGCCGCGAAACCCGTAAATATTAGCTTGAAGGCGACAATGACCGTCAGCCCGCTCAGTGCGACCAGGAGGGTATGGTTATGGAAAAGGGCGACGCCCAGCAATGTTACCGCGAAGAGGATGAATTCCACGGGGGTGCAGAACTGGACCAGACTGGGCTGGTAGCCGCCTTCGGTGGCGAACAGGAGACCGGGTAGCAGCAGCAGGCCCAGGAACGCGAGCAATAGGCCCCCGCGTTGGGTGGAAAAGGGAGGGCGGGCCGGATTTCCGGCGGCGGGGCGGTTGGACGATGGGAGGGGCGTTAGGAGGGCTAATGTCATTAAATTCTCTCGCACGGATAAGGGGTCTCCGCCATCTCCTGACCGTGGCCCGCATTTTCACAGATACCCATTAATGCACTCCCGCGCCAGGGCCTTGGCTGCTAAAAGGCGCTCATTACAATCTATTCGCCGCGCCACCGCAACGGCCCTTGGGGATTCCCGGCAATGACCGCTTGCCCGCCCCGTGGACAACCCAGGCGAGCAGGCGGCAGCGCGGGGCGCGTCAGAGACGCCTGCTCCAGTGTGACAGGTCGCGTTGCGGCAGGGCGCCGAGCCGCCGCACCTCGGGCTCGAACTGCTCGATCAGCGTCGATCCGCGCGGCGTGGGCGGACGGGGCCGGGCCGTTGGCGAGCAGGCCTAGGGCCCGCAGGTCGAAGG
>JBASIS010000016.1:0-51818 GCA_049654905.1 Chromatiaceae bacterium | reverse complement strand
GGCTGCGTTTTGGGGCCAGCCCCCGCGCCGCCCTGGCCCTGGATCGCTGCGCCCGCGCCCGCGCCTGGTTGGCGGGCCGCGATTATGTCTCCCCCGAGGATGTTCAGGACCTGGCCCCCGACGTCCTGCGCCACCGCGTCCTCCTCTCCTACGAGGCCGAGGCCGAGGGCCGGACCGCGGATCAGTATGTTACCGAGTTGCTGGCCCTGGTGCCGGTGCCCTGAGCCGCAGGTGGTCCTGAATGAGGCAGAAGCCATGATGAGGCAAGCCCTGGCGCAAGCTGGCCGGCAAACCCTGGCACATGCTGGCAGGCAAGCCCGGGCGGTGGCCAGCCAGCGCGCTGGCAAATCTCCGTCTCCCTCCCCCCTTGCGGGGGAGGGCCGGGGAGAGGGGTCTAAACGATTACCCCGAGGGAAGCAATTGTGATCGCGACCGGCCCATTGGCGGCCCGCGCCCGGCGCGAGCACTCCTCCGGGGTGAGCGTCTCCCTGCGGGACCTGTTGGCCCTGCGCGGCGAGGCGGGCCGCCTGGACCTGGTGACGCGCGGCAAAATCCTGGCCACCCGTAGTGGGGGTCATCTCTCCCGCTTTCGTGGCCGGGGCATGGAGTTTGACGAGTCACGGGTCTATCAGCCGGGGGACGATGCCCGCAACATGGACTGGCGGGTCACGGCCCGCGCCGGGACGCCCCATGTCAAGCTCTTTCGCGAGGAGCGGGAGCGGCCCCTCTGGTTGCTGGTCGATCAGGGGCCCTCCATGCGCTTTGGTACCCGCGTCGCCTTCAAGTCGGTGGTGGCCGCCCAGGCGGCGGCCCTGCTGGCCTGGGCGGCGGCGGATCGCGGTGACCGGGTCGGAGGCCTGGTCTTCGATGAACAGGGCCGCTTCGAGCACCGACCCGCCGCTCGCACCCAGGGCCTGCTGCCCCTGCTCCAGGCCCTGGCGGGAGGGGGTCGCGCCGTCGGGGCAACGGGGCTGGGGGATGTTACGGTGGCGGCGGACCAGTTGGTGCATCTGGCGCGCCCCGGCAGCCTGATTTTTATCCTGAGCGACTTCAATGATCTGATCCCGGAGCATTCGGCCTGGCTGGCGCGACTGGGGCGAGTCAGTGAGGTAGTGTTGGTGCATGTTCGCGATCCCCTGGAGGAAGTGGCCCCGCCCCCCGGCCTCTATCCGGTCACGGATGGCGCACGGCGGGGCCTGCTGGATACGGGCGTCGAGGCACGCCGCTCCGCCTGGCAACACCGCTTTCGCGATCACCTGGATACCCTGGAGGGATTGGCGCGCCAGCACCGCGCCCACTTGCTGTGGCTAAGCACGGCGGAGCCGGTAGGGCCCGCCCTGGCGCGGGGCCTGAATCCGCGCCGCGCGGGAGGGGGGCGATGACAGTAGGCGTCCCCCAGGCTCGGTGCTGGCTGATCGGCAGGGAGCCATCGAGGCCAAACCCGAGAGTGGGTCCACGGGGCCATTATTCCGGAGGTGGGCGATGACCGCGCAAACCACCCCATCCCCGAACGGGCTCTTGAACGGGCCCTTGTCTGCTCAACCGCAGGGATCATTGGGTGTTCACCCGACCGTGCCCCTGCCTGGACTCCCGAACACGCCAGGCGCAGGCGGAACCCATCCCGCCGTCATGGCCCCCGGGGATCCCCTGGCCGAGCTGCGCGGTTATCACCTGCCCGACCCCGTCTCCTGGTGGCCGCCGGCGCCGGGCTGGTGGTTGCTGGCCCTGCTGGGTTTGTCCCTCCTGGTCTTGCTGGCCGGGTGGCTGGTGCGACGCCATCGGCGCGGGGCCGCGTCGCGCGCCGCCCAGGTCGAACTGGCGGCCATCCGTGCCGCCCTGGCCCAGGATGGCGATGCCGCCGCCTGCGCCCGGGGCCTGTCACGCCTGCTGCGGCGCTTCGCCCTGGTGCGCTTTCCCCGCCGCGCGGTGGCGGGTTTGAGCGGCGAAGCCTGGCTGGCCTTTCTTGATGCCCAGGGGGGCGCCGGGCGCTTCCAGTCCGGCCCGGGGCGCCTGCTCCTGGATGCCCCCTACCGGCCGCCCCAGGACCTGCCCATCGCGGAACTGGCCAGCCTGGTCGAGGACTGGATTCGCCGCAACCAGCGCGCGGGGGGGCGGCGGTCATGATCATCCTCGCCTGGCCCTGGGCCCTGGTGGCTCTGCCCTTGCCGCTCCTGGCCCGCTTCCTGCCAGCGGTAGGGCCCGGGTCGGGAGCGGCCCTGCGCCTGCCATCGCTTCAGGCCGCCGGCGCCCTGGATCTGGCCGGCGCGCCCCGCCATCGCCGGCTCGGATTGATCCTGGCCTGGATCGCCTGGGCCCTGCTGGTGCTGGCCACGGCGCGTCCCGAATGGCTGGGTGATCCGGTCAGCCTGCCCCTGGCCGGGCGCGACCTCATGCTGGCAGTGGATATCTCCGGTTCCATGGAGAACGAGGATTATCTGCTCGGCGGTCGGCCGGCGAATCGGTTGGATGTGGTCAAATCCGTGGCGGGGCCTTTCATCGAGCGCCGCCAGGGCGACCGGTTGGGGCTCATCCTCTTCGGCAGTCGCGCCTATCTACAGACGCCCCTGACCTACGACCGCGCCACGGTCCAGGCCATGCTCGGGGAGTCGGTCATCGGTCTGGCCGGGCGGGAGACGGCCATCGGCGATGCCGTCGGGCTGGCGGTTAAGCGCCTGCGGGACCGCGAGGATGACAACCGGGTGCTGATCCTGCTCACCGATGGTACCCAAACCGCCGGGGCCCTGGCCCCGCTGGAGGCGGCCAAGCTCGCCGCCGAGGCTGGGGTACGGGTCTATACGATCGGCATCGGCGGTGGCGCCCTGGGGGTCCAGACCCCCTTCGGTATGCTGCGCCGTCAGGCCAGCGATCTGGACCCGGCGACCCTGGAGGCTATCGCCAAGGCCACGGGGGGGCGCTATTTCCAGGCCACGGATACGGCCCAACTGGAGGCTATCTATGACGAACTGGACCGGCTGGAGCCGAGCGAGCGTGATGCCCGCACCTATCGCCCGCTGCGATCACTCTATTTCTGGCCCGCGGGCACGGCCCTGATGCTGGCGTTTCTGATCGCCCTCCTGGGCGTTGGGCGCGGCCGGGGGAATTCCTGAGATGTCGTTCGACCTCCATTTTTTGCGCCCCCTCTGGTTTCTGGCCCTGTTGCCCCTGCCTTGGCTGCTCTGGCGGCTGGCTCGCGCCAACCCCGGGGCCGAGGCCTGGCGCGGTCTGGTGGACGCCCACCTTCTGGCGCACCTGCTGGTGGAGGAGGGCGCCCGCGTGCGCCGTCTGCCCCGGGTGTTGCTGACGCTGGGCTGGCTACTGGGGGTGACGGCCCTGGCGGGTCCGGTCTGGGAGCGGCTCCCCGAGCCTCTCTACCAGGCCCAGGCCCAGCGTGTCATCCTCCTTGATCTCTCGCCCGACATGGATGCCCAGGACCTGACACCCTCGCGCCTGGCGCGCGCCCGCTTCGAGATTCTGGACTTACTCGCCGCGGCCGCCGAGGGGGAGACGGCCCTGCTGGCCTATGGGGCCGAGCCCTTCGTGGTCTCGCCCCTCACCCAGGACGCCGCCACCATCGCGGCCCAGGTCCCGGACCTGGAGACGGCTCTCCTGCCAGTGCGGGGCCCCAAGCGGACCGACCTGGCCCTGGAGGCGGCCGGCGAGATGCTCAAGCGCTCCGGTAGCCCCGAGGGGGACATCATCCTGGTGACGGCGGACCCCGAGCACCCGGAAGCGGTCCGATCGGAGGTGGCCAGGCTGCGTGACCAGGGCTATCGCACTTCGGTCCTGGGCCTGGGGACCGAGAAGGGGGCCCCGGTGCCCCGGGCGGAGGGCGGATTTCAGGCCGATGCCCAAGGTGGCATCCGGCTGTCGCGGTTGCAGTCCGACCTGTTAGCGGACATCGCCGCCGCTGGTGGCGGGCGCTATGTCCCCCTCGCCGCCGACGAAAGCGATACCCGCGCCCTGTTGCCGGAGGCCCGGCTTGATGTCGCCGGTCGGGAGTTAGCGGCGGAGGTCCGTAAGGATATCCAGGCGGATCAGTGGCGCGAGGAGGGGCCCTGGCTCCTGCTGGCCCTGCTGCCCCTGGCGGCCCTGGCCTTTCGCCGTGGCTGGCTGAGCCCCCTGGTCCTGCTGGTCTTCTTTCTGCCGCCACCCCCGGCGGAGGCCCTGGGCTGGCAGGATCTCTGGTGGCGCGCCGACCAGCAGGGTGCCCAGGCCCTGGCCGCTGGCGATCCCCGTCAGGCCGCCGAACGCTTCCAGCGCCCGGACTGGCGCGCCGCCGCTCAGTACGAGTCGGGCGAGTACGATCAAACCCTGGAAACCCTGAAAGACCAGGCGGGTGCCGAGGCCGCCTACAACCGCGGCAACGCCCTGGCCCGCGCCGGCAAGCTGGAAGAGGCTATCGCGGAGTATGACCAGGTGCTGGCGGAGGCCCCGGATCATGCCGATGCCCAGGTCAACCGGGAACTGCTGCGGCGGCTGCGGGACCAGCAACAACCGCCGCCCTCGTCAGAGTCCCAGTCCAAGGAAGGTGACCAATCCCAGGATGGCAAGGCGGGTGGCAATAGCCAGAATCAGGAGGGCAAACAGGGCCAGCAGGGGCAGCAGGGGCAAAAGGGCCAGCAAGACCAGCAAGGGGATTCGGGCGGCCAGGACTCGCAAGATCAGCCGGGAAAACAAGATCAACCAGGACAGCCAGGTCAGCAAGGTGATTCGGGCGGTCGGGACTCCCAAGATCAGCAAGGAAATCCAAATCCGCAGGATCAACAAAGCCAGCAAGGCCAGCCAGAGGGTCAAGCCTGGGGGGCAGACAGCGGCGGTCAAGGGCAGGATGCCCAGGGAGGAAAGCCCCAAGCCCAGGATCCGGCCGGCGCCAAGGGCCAGGCGGCAGCGGGCCAGCGACAGGAGGGGGCGCCGACCGAACCAGGGGACCCGCAAGAGGCTGAAGCTGGCCAAGATGCACCGCAAGCGGGTCGGTCCGCCCGACCGAAGTCGCCAGACGGCGACAAGTCAGGGAAGGGCGCGGCGGATGCCTCGCCGGAAGAAGCCAGCCCGGAGCCTCGCGGCCAGGATGATGCCCAGGCGTCCGCTGCCCCGAGCAACAAGGAAGGCCCTCTGGGCCAGCAGCCGGATCAGGCCCGACCGGGCGCCGAGCCCGGCAAGCAGGACCTGCTCGGCGGCCAGGAGCCCGGACCCCCCGGGGGAGGCAAGCCCAATCCCCAGGCCCCTGCACCCGTGAGCGAGGACGAACAGGCTATGGAACATCAATTGCGCCGCGTCCCGGATGATCCAGGTGGTCTGCTGCGGCAGCGCTTTATGCTCCAACATCTGCGTCGCCAGGGCCAGTTACCATGATGATGACGAGCCGAGCTTCAAATCCTATCCTCAGTTATACCCAGCGCGGGTTACTCCCCGGTCTATCGCGGGAGGGCCGGGTGGGGGCTGGCGGGGGTGCCGAAAGCAGGGTTGCTGTCGTCAAGCCTGCAGGGACGTATTCACGGCGTCCCCCGCCAGACACCACCCGGCCCGGGCAACCGAAAAACCCGGGTGTGTTAGGTTATAACCCCGCTTGCACCCAAGCGCTCCAAGAGGTCGCGAACGTGAATCCGCAATCAACGCCTTATCACCGCGGCCATCCCCTGGTCGCCCGTCTCGGATGGGAGAAAACCGGAGGCCATGAAGCCCCCGCTTGCTCAAGCCGGTATCGCTTGCTTGCACTGGGGTTTGGCATCTTCCTGTTCTTCTGGACCTTCGCTGGTCAGGCTGCCGTCGCTGGGCTTGAGGCCAGCGTGGATCGCACTCGCCTGGTGGAGGGTGAATCCCTGCTCCTGACCCTCTCGGGTGCGGGCGATGTCTGGGGCACCCCGGATACCGGGCCCCTCGCCCGTGATTTCGGGGTCCAGAATCAGGGCCAGGGCACCAGCACGGTCATGACCAACGGCCGGGTCACCACCACCCGGGAGTGGCGCCTGCTGCTGTCCCCTAAAGCCGCCGGCCGGCTGACCATCCCGGCCCTCAAAGTGGGCGATCTGGAAAGCGCGCCTATCTCCATCGAGGTGTTACCCGCCTCCCAGGCCGCCCAAGTAGGGGAGTTACCGGCCGCGCGGCTGGAGGCCGAGCTGGATCGCGATAGCGTCTATGTGCAAGGCCAGGCGGTCTATAGTTTGCGCGTCCTGCTGCGGCCCCAGGTCCAGAATGCGAGCCTGGAGGACCCCAAGGCCGAGGGTGTCCAATTCGAACGGCTGGGCGAGGACCGCGTCTCCGAAACCCAGCGTGACGGCCAGCGCTATCACGTCATAGAACGGCGCTATGCCCTCTTGCCTCAGCATAGTGGCGCGATCGAGATCCAGGCCCCGGTCCTGTCCGCCGCCGTGCCCGAGACCCTTCAGCGGGGGGGACGGTCGGGTGGCCCGCCCGCGGGTTCACCCTTCGGCCCCGGGGAGAGCCCCTTCGAGCACTTCTTTGGCCGGGGTCCCTTCGCGGACATGGATGGCCTGATACCGCGCGCCCGGCCCCTTCAGGTGCGCGGCCCGACCCTGAGCCTGGACGTTAAGCCCCAGCCGGTCGGCGCTCCCTCGCCCTGGTTGCCCGCCGAGGATCTGCATCTGGCGGAGACCTGGACCCCGGACCCCTCCCAGGCCCGGGTTGGAGAACCCCTGACCCGCACGATAGCCATTACCGCCCAGGGCCTGAGCGCCACCCAGCTCCCCGATCTGAGCAGCGCCGTCCCGGATGGGGTCAAGCTTTACCCCGATAAACCCAGGACCGAGACGCGCGCCGAGGGCGATACCCTGGTGGCGGTGAAGGAGATCCGGCAGGCCCTGGTGCCGGCGGTGGCGGGCAAGCTGATGCTGCCCGAGGTGCGGCTGGCCTGGTGGGATACGCGCGAAAATAAGGAGAAGGTGGCCGTACTGCCGGCCAGGATGCTGGAGGTCCAGGCCGCCAGTGGCCCTGTCGGGGATCCGTCCAAGGGCAAAGGCGCCGCCCCAGTCGCGCCGGCCTTGGTGCCTGGCAAGGCCCCGGTCTCAGGGTCAGCCAGCCCAGCCGCGGCAAGGTCGGCGGAGGCCGAGCCCCTGCCCGCCGCCGGGCAGGCCGTGACGGCTGAGTCCCTGCCCGCCGGTTACTGGCCTTGGCTGGCCCTCGGGCTGGGTCTGGCCTGGCTGCTGACCCTTCTCCTCTGGTGGCTTGAGCGTCATCGCCTGCCCCGTCCCCGGCCTGTCCCGGAGTTGGCGGAGGGGCGGTCAAGCAGCACTCTTGCCGCGGCCCTGGAGTCGGTCCGCGCGGCCTGCGACTTGGGCGATCCCCGGGCGGCCCGTACGGCCCTTTTGGCCTGGGGCCAGGCCTGTTGGCCCCATGACCCCCCGAAGCGGATCGAGGTCCTCGCCGATCGGCTGGCGAGCTGCCGCGAAGGTGGGGCTGGCCTGGGCGATGCCGCCAGCAGTCTCCGGCTGCTGGACCAAAGTCTCTATGCCCCCGGGGTCATGAGTTGGGATGGCCCTACCGCCTGGCGCTATCTCCAGCCAGCCCTGGGCGCGGTGGCGAAGGCGGCGCGGTCGGTAAGGGCGGCGGCGGACCCCTTGCCCGGCCTCTATCCCAAGAAGATCTGAGCAGGGACGATCGACCCGGATCGACCTGGATCATCGGCTCAGTATCGAGATGTGCGGTGATGGCAGGGTAGGGGGAATCCCTAAGCGTACCCCTATCCCCTTGGGCTTTGGCCGTGGGTTTCTCGCCCCGGCGGCCCTGGCTTCCGTGCTATCCTGAAATCAGGGAGTCGGCCGGACAGTCGCCGCTCGCCCGCCTTGGCGCGCGAAGGGAGGAAAGTCCGGGCTCCAGAGGGCAGGGTGCCAGGTAACACCTGGGGGGCGCGAGCCCACGGCAAGTGCCACAGAAAATATACCGCCTCAATCCGCCTCGGCGGATCGGTAAGGGTGAAATGGTGCGGTAAGAGCGCACCGCGCCGACGGCAACGCCGGTGGCAGGGTAAACCCCACCCGGAGCAAGACCAAATAGGGGGACGAGCGGCTGTGTGCCGCAACGCGCGGCCCGTGCGTGTCCCCGGGTAGGTCGCTGGAGGCCTGCGGTGACGCAGGTCCTAGACGAATGACTGTCCACGACAGAACCCGGCTTACAGGCCGACTCCCTCCTCCCTTTCCGCCTTGATGTCGCGTCCTGGGGCGAGTACTTCTGGCTGCCCCGGTGGCCCCCGTGGCCGGCTTCGTCTCGCCGCGTTGGTAGGTCCCAGGCCTGTCTCCACCGCTCCCTGCAAGCCCCAAGAACCGCGCTTACCCCAGGCGCGGGCATCCCCCACTCAATATCGCCCCCTTACCTCGTCTTTTGTGGTGAATAATATCTATTATTCAATAGGATGAATCGATAAATCTCATCTATTGCCTTAGCCTTGCCGTGGCCGGTCCCTGGGAGATCGCCCGGGCCACCATCAGCATCCCATTGATAATTCGCAGTTCTTGTCTGAATGGTGACCTAAGGGTCAAGAAGTGCTCTAACTTGCTGACAGGCTGGAGGAAAAATGTGATTGTCGCTTGACGAGGGGGGCGCCGTTGCCTAGTATGAGGATGAAAGTGGAATGAAGTGGAATAAAAGGGAGTAATTTCGCCATAACGGGGGGCGGCTGTGTTTCGCGGGGTTTCAACCCTTAGTCTGGATCCCAAGGGCCGGCTGGCCATGCCTGCTCGTTATCGCGAGCAACTCCAGGCTTGTTGCGCCGCGCATTTGGTGGTCACGATCGACCCTGATCGCTGCCTCCTTATCTACCCGGAACCCAACTGGAAGGAGATCGAGCGCAAGCTGGAGAAGCTGCCTTCCTTTAATCCCACGGCGCGTAAATTACAGCGGCTCTACATAGGCCATGCCCATGACGTGGACATGGATGCCCAGGGCCGGCTGCAATTGCCAACCGAATTACGCCAGTTCGCGAATCTGGACAAGCGGGTGGCCTTGGTCGGGCAGAGTAATAAGTTTGAACTGTGGGACGAGGACACCTGGGTGGCGCGCCGTGATCAATGGTTGAACGAAGAGGACCTGGCCCAACTCGAATCCTCGCCCGAATTTGCGTCCCTTTCTATTTAATCCCTTTCTAAATCTCATGGCCATTCATGGGCATAGGCCCGTTTTGCTGGAGGAGAGCTTGGAGGCCCTGGCGATTCGTCCCGATGGGATCTACCTCGACGGCACTTTTGGCCGGGGTGGCCATGCGCGCGCCCTGCTGGCCAGACTGGGGGCCAGCGGACGCCTGCTCGTCATGGATCGTGACCCGGAGGCGGTGGCCGTCGCGCGCGCCCTGGCGGACCAGGACTCGCGCCTGATGGTTGAACAGGGCCCCTTCTCCGCGGCGGTGGCGGTGGCGCAGCGTCGGGGTGTGCTGGGGGCCATCGATGGCCTCCTGCTGGACATCGGCGTCTCCTCGCCCCAGTTGGACGAGGCCGGGCGCGGCTTCAGTTTCGCCGCCGCAGGTTCGCTGGATATGCGCATGGACAATAGCACCGGCGAGACGGCCGCCCAGTGGCTGGCGCGGGCCAAGGAGGCGGAGATCGCCCAGGTCCTCCACGAATATGGCGAAGAGCGCTTCAGTCGCCGCATCGCCGGCGCCCTAGTCGCTGCCCGGGCCGAGGCCCCCATCCTGACCACCCAGCGCCTGGCGAGCCTAGTGGCCGCGGCAGCCCCGACCCGCGAGCCGGGCAAGCACCCGGCGACCCGGACCTTCCAGGCCATCCGCATCCAGGTCAACCGCGAACTCGAGGAACTGCGTCTCTGTCTGGCCGGGGCGCGCGACCTGCTGGCCCTGGGCGGCCGCCTGGTGGTCATCAGCTTTCATTCCCTGGAGGACCGTATCGTCAAGCGCTTCATTCGCGACGAGGCCAGGGGTCAACAGTTTCCTCGGGGGGTTCCGGTCAGGGCCCAGGAGACCCCGTCCTGGCTGCGTCCGATCGGTAAGGCGGTACATGCCTCCCCGACCGAGATCGCGGCCAATCCCCGGGCGCGAAGTGCCGTGATGCGGGTCGCGGAGCGCTTGGCATGACCATTCGGGATTTAATCTTTATTGCCCTGCTCAGTATGGCCGTGGTGGCCTCCGGGGTCGGGGTCGTGTACGCCAAATATCAAACACGAATCGAATTTATTGCGTTGCAGTCGCTCACCAAGGAAGTCCAGGGGCTGGAGGAGGAGTGGGGCGTGCTGCGACTGGAGGAGGCGGCGCTAGGTACCCACCCGCGGGTGGAAACGGCGGCGCGGACGCGGCTGGATATGTTTATGCCGCGGGGGGTGGATGTCAGGACCATTGGGGGATTGGGTCATGTTCGGCACTGATTTGGTGAGGCGCAAACGCGACAGGAGCGGCAAGGGTCTCGCCTTCAATTTCAATAAGCGCAGCCTGGTGCTGCTGGGGTTTCTCGGCGCCTTGCTGGTGGCGGTGGTGGTGAGCGCCTTCCAGCGCCAGGTCCTGGAACGGGAATTCCTGCGGGAGGAGGGTGAGGCCCGCTATCTCCGTGATTGGGAGATTCCGGCGCGGCGCGGCATGATCCTGGACCGCAACGGCGAGCCACTGGCCGTAAGTTCGCCCGTCGCCAGCGTCTGGACCGACCCCCGCAAGCTCAAGGACTACCCCGAGGCCATGGGCGACCTGGCGGATGCCATGGGGATTCCCAGGAAGGACCTGAAGCAGCGGGTCGCGGATCGCCAGACCAAGGGCTTCATCTACCTCAAGCGGCGCATCGATCCCGATCAGGCCCAGGATGTGGAGCGGATCAAGGCGCAGTACCAAATCCATGAACTTGGCATGGAAACCGAGTACAAGCGCTTTTATCCGGGCGGAGAGATCTTCGGCCACATCATCGGCTTTACCGACGTGGACGATAAGGGCATCGAGGGTATGGAACTGGCCTTCAACGGCTGGCTGGGCGCCGAGCCCGGTCTGCGGCGGGTCATCAAGGATGGGCGCCAGCAACTGGTCGCGGAGGTGGAGCGGGTCCGCCCGCCGCATCATGGCAAGGATCTGGAATTGAGCATCGACCGCCGCCTGCAATATCTCGCCTACCGGGAGTTGATGCGCACGGTCCGCGAACATAAGGCCAAGTCCGCCTCGGCGGTGGTGTTGGATGTCCGCACCGGGGAGGTGCTGGCCATGGTCAACCAGCCGGCCTACAACCCCAATGGCGATAAGGACGGTGACGAGAGTAGCCGCCGCAACCGTGCCGTCACCGATGTGATGGAGCCCGGCTCCACCATTAAACCCTTCGTCGTCGCCGCTGCCCTGGAACAGGGCCTGGTGACGCCGACCACGCCCATCGATACCAGTCCCGGCTCCCTCGCGGTGGGCAGTAATACGGTCAAGGACATCCACAACTACGGCCGCCTGGACACCACCTCCGTGATCACTAAATCCAGCAACGTCGGCGTGGTCAAGATGGCCCTGCGCATGAAACGCGAGAGTCTCTGGACCCTCTACGACAGGGTGGGGTTCGGCCGACCCACCGGCATTCAGTTCCCCGGCGAGGAGACCGGCCGCTTCCGCAACTACAAGCGCTGGTCCGATTTCGAGTATGCCACCCAGGCCTTCGGCTATGGTCTTTCGGTCACCCCCCTGCAACTGGCCCGGGCCTATTCGGTACTGGCCGCCGATGGCGTGCTGCGGCCCATGAGTTTGCTCAAGGTGGATCAGGCACCGGCGGGCGAGCAGGTGTTGAGTGTCAAGACGGCGCAACAGGTCCGCGCCATGATGGAGACGGTGGTCTCCCCGAAGGGTACCGCTAAGCAGGCCATGATCGAGGGCTATGGCGTCGCCGGTAAGACGGGCACGGCCAAGAAGTCCTCCGGCCGGCGGGGTTATGCCGCCGGGCGCTATCAGGCCGTCTTCGCCGGCATGGCCCCGGCCAAGGATCCTCGCTTCGTCCTGGTGGTCATGGTCGATGAACCGAGCGCCGGCAAGTACTACGGCGGTCTGGTGGCGGCGCCGGCCTTCGCCCGTATCATGCAGGGCGCCCTGCGCCTCTTCAATGTGCCGCCGGATCATCCGGAGGTGAAGATGCTGATGGCCAGCACGGATCCGGCGCGATGATGTCACGCCAGGGCCGGGACCTGGCCCCACGCTCCATCTGGGGCCTGAGCGACCTGCTAGCGGGCTTTGGCGCGGCTGATCTGGAGGCGGCACCTCAGGTGGCCATATCCGGTCTGGCCCTGGACAGCCGCCTCGTCCAGCCCGGCTGGCTCTTTCTCGCCTGTCACGGGGGACAAGGCCAGGGGCTTGCCGGCGTCGATCAGGCGCGGGCCCGGGGCGCGGCCGCGATTGTCGCCGAGCCGCACGGACTCTGGGACGCGGTGTCCCTGGCCGACCTCGGCGCCGCCCTGGGCCTGCCGGTCATACCCGTGCCGGACCTGCGCCACCAGGCGAGCCGCCTGGCCGGCCGCTTCCTGGGCGAACCCAGCGCCCACCTCCAGGTCCTGGGTGTCACCGGCACCCACGGCAAGACCAGCATCACCCACTACCTGGCCCAGGCCCTGGCCAGTGACCTCCCCTGCGGTCTGATCAACCCCCTTGGGGTCGGCTTTCCCGACGACCTGGAGCCCGCCCGCCCCAAACTCCTGGACGCGGTGAGTCTCCAGGAGACTCTGGCCAGGCTGCGCGCGAGCGGCGCCCGGGCCGTGGCCCTGGCGGTGTCTGGCCAGGCCCTGGCCCAGGGCCGGACCAGGGGCCTGCACTTCAGCCATGCCATCTACACCCAGGTGCGCCGGGATCATCTCGACCATCCAGGCCATCTGGCGGGCCAGGGTCCGGCCAGGCGCGGCCTGCGCCAGATCCCGGGGCTCGCCTGGGCCATCCTCAATCTCGACGCTCCCCTGAGCCCCCGCCTGCTCAAGGCCCTGGCTGGGGAGGTGCAAGTCGGCGGCTACAGTCTGGAGGCCGCGCGGGCGATCCCCAGGGCCTGTACCCTCTGGGCCCGCTTGCGCGGCCTCGAATCCACCCCCGGGGGCATGCTGCTGGCCCTGGAGACCAGCGCTGGCGCGGCCAGCCTGGAGGTGGGGCTGATCGGTCGCCGTACCGCCGCCGCGGTCCTGGCGGTATTGCTGGTGCTGCTGTCCCGGGGCCTGGATCTTGAGCGGGCGCTCCGGACCCTGGCCCAGGTGCGCGGCGTGCCCGGGCGTCTGGAGCCATTCGGTGGCCACCGCGCCCCCTGGGTGGTGGTGGACGCGGCCCATACCCCCCAGGCCCTGACGCGGGCCCTGCTCGACCTGCGGGCCCACGCCCGAGGTCGCTTGATCTGCGTCTTTGGCTGTGCGGGGGACCGGGATGCAGGCCTGCGACCCCAGATGGGCGCGGTGGCCGAGCGCCTGGCGGATCAGGTACTCCTCACCGATGACAACCCGAGGCGCGAGGCGGGCGAGGCCATCATCGCCCAGATCCTGAGCGGCATGCGGCAGCCGGCGCGGGCGGTCATCGAGCCCCGGCGGGGCCTGGCCATCCGGCGCGCCATTGCCACCGCTGCCCGAGATGACCTGGTGCTGGTGGCGGGCCGGGGCCATGCCACCCGCCAGGATCGCGGGGACCGCCAGGTCCATTTCAGCGACCGCGCCCAAGTCCAGCAGGCCCTCGCCGAGCGGTGGGGGGCTCATTACCTGGAGGCAGCGGCATGATGGCATCCCCCCTGCCCTGGACCCTGGGCCAGGCCATCGCCCGGGTGGGCGGCCGCCTCCTGGGTGCCGACGGCGGCTTTCGTGGCGTCGGTATCGACAGTCGCCAGGATCTGAGTGGCCGGCTCTTCGTGGCCCTGACCGGCGAGCGCCAGGATGGCCATGACTTCGCCGCCAGCGCCCGTGACCAGAGTGCCGCGGCCCTCATGGTCCAACGACCCCTGGCCATCGATCTACCCCAGTGGCAGGTGGCGGACACCCGCCTGGCCCTCGGCCAACTCGCCGCCGCCCATCGCGATCGCTTCGCCGGCCGCGTCGTCGCCCTCACCGGCAGCAACGGCAAGACTACGACCAAGGAGATGCTCGCCGCCATCCTGGGCCAGGCGGGCCGGGTGCGGGCGACGCGGGGCAACCTGAACAACGACCTCGGCCTGCCCCTGACCCTGCTGGAGGCGGGCGACGAGGAATATCTGATCCTGGAGATGGGCGCCAACCATCCGGGGGAGATTGCCTACCTGACGGCCATTGCCCGCCCCGAGGTCGCGGCCATCACCAACGCCGGCCGCGCCCATCTGGAGGGCTTTGGTAGCCTGGAGGGGGTGGCGCGGGCCAAGGGCGAGATCGCCCAGGGGCTGCGCCAGGACGGCACCTTCGTCTTTCCCGCTGACGCGCCCTGGACCGGGCTGTGGCGGGAACTGGCTGGCACCCGGACCTGCCTCGCCTGCGGTCCGGTTGGAGCGGCGGACCTGAGCGTCGATTTGACGGCGGTGCGGACGCACTGGGACGAAGAGGGCTTCCGCACCTGCTTTCGGGTGACGGCCCCAGGCTTGGAACTCGATCTGGAGCTGGAACTGGCCCTGGCGGGTGCGCACAATGTGCGTAATGCCTTGGTGGCCGTGGCCATGGCCCAGGCCCTGGGAATCGCCCCCGAGGCCATCCAGGCGGGCCTCGCCGCCATGCAGCCCGTCGCCGGCCGCCTGTTTCCATGCCAGATCCCTGGCGGACCCCGCCTTATCGATGATAGCTACAACGCTAATCCGGACTCGGTACAGGCGGCCATTGCGGTCCTCATGGCCCTGCCTGGACGCCATGTGCTGGTGCTCGGGGACCTCGGCGAGTTGGGACCGGAAGCCCCGGCCTTGCATCATCGCCTGGGGCGGGCGGCCCAGGAGGCCGGAGTCGATGTCCTCTATACGGTCGGCCTGCTCAGTGCCGAAGCGGCGGCGGGTTTCGGCCCCGGGGCGCGGCATTTCAACGATCAGGCGGAACTCATCGCCGCCCTGCGCCAGGCGCTGGCCGCGGGTGACCTGGTGTTGGTTAAGGGCTCGCGACGCGCGGCCATGGACCGGGTGGTGGCGGCCCTCCGCGCCCCGGAGGAGGGCTGAGAGATGTTGCTCTACCTGACCGAATGGCTGAACCAGTTCAATAGCGGTTTCGGCGTCTTCCGCTACCTGACCCTGCGTGCCATTTTGGGGGTGCTGACCGCCCTGGCCATCTCCTTTATCCTGGGTCCGCCCATGATTCGCCGTCTGCGCCAGTACAAGATTGGCCAGATGGTACGGGATGACGGTCCCCAGTCGCACCTGTCCAAGGCGGGGACCCCGACCATGGGTGGGGCCCTCATGCTCGTGGCCGTGGGGATCGCCACCCTGCTGTGGTCGAACCTGGCCAATGTCTATGTCTGGGTGGTGCTGCTGGTGACCCTGGCCTTTGGCGCCATCGGCCTGGTGGATGACTACAAGAAACTGGTGCTGCGCAATCCCAAGGGTTTGGCGGCGCGCTATAAGTATTTCTGGCAGTCGGTGGTGGGGCTGATCGCCGCGGTCCTGCTCTTCTGGATCGCCAGGACGCCGGCGGAGACGGCCCTGCTCATCCCCTACCTCAAGGATGTCTCCGTGCAGCTTGGGCCCTGGTATATCCTGCTGACCTATCTGGTCATCGTCGGCTCCAGCAATGCGGTGAACCTGACGGATGGCCTGGATGGGCTGGCGGTCATGCCGGTGGTCCTGGTGATGGGGGCCCTGGGGGCCTTCGTTTATGCCTCGGGAAATATTAAGTTCGCCGAGTATCTGCTGATCCCCAGCGTCCCCGGGGTGGGAGAGGTAGTGGTCTTCTGCGCGGCCCTGGTCGGGGCGGGCCTGGGGTTCCTCTGGTTCAATACCTATCCCGCCCAGGTCTTCATGGGCGACGTCGGTGCCCTGGCCTTGGGCGCCGCCCTCGGGGTGGTGGCGGTGGTGGTCCGCCAGGAGTTGGTACTGCTCATCATGGGCGGAATCTTCGTCGCCGAGACCCTGTCGGTCATGCTCCAGGTCGCCTCCTTTAAGATGACGGGCAAGCGCATCTTCCGCATGGCGCCCCTGCACCACCATTTCGAACTCAAGGGCTGGCCGGAGCCACGGGTCATCGTGCGCTTCTGGATACTCACCGTCATTCTGGTCCTGGTGGGGCTGGCCAGCCTCAAGATCCGCTGATGAATAACTTCCTGCACGAACCGGGAGATGCCCCGGGGCATCCGGTCCAGCCCAAGACCCTGGTCTTGGGGCTTGGCAAGACAGGCCTGTCCTGCGCCCGCTACCTCCGGGCCCAGGGTGTGCCCGTGGCGGTCACCGACAGCCGGTCCAAGCCGCCGGGCCTGGCGGCGGCGCGGGAGGAGATGCCGGATCTGCCGCTGTTCCTGGGCGACTTCGACGCAACGGCCCTGACGGCGGCCGAACGCCTGGTCATTAGCCCGGGCATCGCCCTGGGCGACCCGCGCCTGGCGGCCGCATTGGCCCGCGGCGTCGAGGTGGTGGGGGATATCGAACTTTTCGCCCGCGCCGTCCAGGCCCCCCTCGTTGGTATCACCGGCTCCAACGGCAAGAGTACCGTCACCACCCTGGTCGGGGAGATGGCGCGGGCGAGCGGGCTGAGGACGGCGGTGGGTGGCAACCTGGGGGAGCCCGCCCTCGAACTGCTGGATCCCGCGGTGGAGCTGTATGTCCTGGAACTCTCCAGTTTCCAGTTGGAGACGACCTGGTCACTGCGCCCGCGGGTGGCGACGGTCCTGAACATCTCCGCCGATCACCTGGATCGCTATCCGAGCCTGGAGGCCTACGCGGCCACCAAGGCCAGCCTCCTGCGCGGCGCCGAGGTGGCCCTGCTTAATCGTGATGACCCCAGGGTCGGGGCCATGGCGGGGTTGGCGGGGCGGGATATCGGGTTTGGCCTGGGGGCGCCCCGGGCGGAAGCGGATTTTGGTCTGCTGGAGCGCGAGGGCGCGACCTGGCTGGCGCGGGGTGATGAACCCCTGATGCGGACGGACGAGCTGCCACTGGCGGGCAGCCATAATCTGGCTAATGCCCTGGCGGCCCTGGCCCTCGGCGAGGTCTGTGGTCTGCCCCTGGCCACCCGCCTGGCGGCGCTGCGGGTCTTCCCGGGTCTGGACCATCGGACCGTGCTGGTGACGGAGCGGCGCGGCGTGCGTTGGTTCGACGATTCCAAAGGCACTAATCCGGGGGCCACGGTGGCCGCCCTGCGGGGCCTGGTCGATCCCGCGGCAACTGGCCGGGCCGTACTCATCGCCGGGGGTGATGGCAAGGGCGCCGACTTTGGCGAACTGGCGGAGACCATCGGCCACACCACCCGCGCCGTCATCCTGATCGGCCGCGATGGCCCCCGGATCGCGGCTGCCGTCGCGGGCCGGGTCCCCACCCAAAGGGCCCGGGATATGGCGGAGGCGGTGCGGCTGGCGGCTTCGGTCGCCCTGCCTGGCGACTCGGTGTTGCTGTCACCGGCCTGCGCCAGTTTCGATATGTTCGACAATTACGAACATCGCGGCCGCGTCTTCGTGGCGGCGGTGAAGGGGCTCGGGTTATGAGCGAGGCCTTGGAAAACGGCATCTCCAAGCCCCCGTCCCGACGGGAAGCGGCGCCACGCCTGCCCGAGATGGATTGGACCCTGCTGATCGCCGCGGCGGCCCTGATCGGGTTGGGCTTCGTCATGGTGGCCTCGGCCTCCATGCCCATCGCCGATCGCCAATTCCATGACCCCTTCCACTTCATCTGGCGCCATGCGGCTGCCCTGCTTTTGGCCTTGACCGCCGCCCTAGGGGTCATGGCTGTGCCCATCCGCGCCTGGGAGCGAAACGGGACCCTGCTCTTTTTCGTGGGCATCCTCCTGTTGGTGATGGTGCTCATCCCTGGCCTGGGTCGCAACGTCAATGGTGCCACCCGCTGGATACCCCTGGGGCCGATCAACCTCCAAAGCTCTGAGTTCATGAAATTCTTCGCCGTCATCTTCATCGCCGGGTACCTGGTGCGGCGGCGCGAGGAGGTTGAGACCCGCTTTATGGGCTTTTTCAAGCCCATGGTGCTGATCGTCATTGCCGCCACCCTCATCATGGCGGAGCCCGACTTTGGCACCACGGTGGTGTTGATGGCGACTGTCATGGCGATGCTCTTTCTGGGGGGGGTACCTATCGCCTACTTTGGCACCCTGGTTGGCGCCGTCGTCATGGCGGGCGTGGCCCTGGTGATCTCCTCGCCCTATCGGATGCAGCGGGTCATCTCCTATCGGGATCCCTGGGCGGACCCCTTCGATACCGGCTTTCAGTTAAGTCAGGCCCTGATTGCCTTCGGGCGGGGGGAATGGGCCGGGGTCGGGCTGGGTAACGGCATCCAAAAGCAGTTTTATCTCCCCGAGGCGCACACCGACTTCATCATTGCCGTCGTCGGCGAGGAATTGGGGTTGGCGGGGGTGCTGCTGGTCCTGGTCGCCTTTGGGTTTATCGTCTGGCGCGCCTTTAGCATCGGCTTTCGCGCCCGGCGCGGGGGACGGCATTTCGAGGCCTATTTGGCCCAGGGTTTTGGTTTGGGCCTGGGTCTCCAGGGGCTGATCAATATCGGTGTTAACGTCGGCCTGCTGCCCACCAAGGGCCTGACCCTGCCCTTTATGAGTTATGGCAGCAACAGCCTCATCGTCGCCTGCATGATCATCGCCGTGCTGCTGCGGATCGATATGGAGGCCAAGCGAGACCCCAGTTCCGAAACCAGCGTGGGGAGGGTGCCATGGGTGCGCGCCTAGCCGTGATGGCCGGCGGGACCGGGGGCCATGTATTTCCGGCGCTGGCGGTTGCCGAGTTGTTGCGGGACCAGGGTCAGGAGATCTTCTGGATGGGGACCCGGGCAAAGATGGAGGCACGGCTGGTGCCGGAGCATGGCTTTGAGATCGAATGGATCGGCATCGAGGGCCTGCGCGGCAAGGGTGGGCTCGCGTTACTGACGGCCCCCTGGAAGCTGATGGTGGCCATGTCCCAGGCGGCCAGCATCCTGCGCCGCCGGCGTCCGGACCTGGTGCTGGGCATGGGGGGATTCGCCTCGGGCCCCGGCGGTCTCGTGGCTCGATTGCTGGGCATTCCCCTCATCATTCATGAGCAGAACCAGGTACCGGGCCTGACCAACCAGTGGCTGTCGCGGATCGCTCGCCGCGTCTTCCAGGCCTTTCCGAACAGCTTTCCCGCAAGCCGTGGGGCCGAGACCTGCGGTAATCCGGTGCGCCATGAGATTGGCGCCCTGGCTGCCCCGAGAGAGCGCCTGGGCGGGCGCCAGGGCCCGGCTCGCCTCCTGGTGGTCGGGGGTTCCCTGGGTGCCCAGGCTCTCAACGAGCAGGTCGCTCCCGCCGTGGCGCTGATGCCGCGGGAGACCCGCCCCCAGATCCGCCACCAGGCTGGGGAGCGGACTCTGGCGGTCGCTCGCCAGGCTTACGCCAGCGCCGGGGTCGAGGCCGAGGTAACGCCCTTCATTAGCGATATGGCGGAAGCTTATGGCTGGGCGGATCTGGTAATATGTCGCGCCGGGGCCCTGACGGTGTCGGAACTGGCCGCCGCGGGGCTGGGCGGGATTCTGGTGCCCTACCCCTTGGCGGTGGACGATCATCAGACCGCGAACGCCGCCTACCTGGCGGACCCTGGCGGGGCCGAGATTCTGCCCCAATCCCAACTGAACGCCGCGAGACTCGGCGCCATCCTGACCCGGCTCCTCGGTGACCGCGCCCGTCTCCTGGCCATGGCGGAGGCGGCCCGCGCCCAGGCCATGCCGGATGCTGCCCGCCGTATCGCCGCTGCCTGTCTCGCCGAGATTGCCTCATGAATAACCCAACCCTGCCCTTACCCGGACATCATGCCGGTCGCATGGGTCGTATCCGTCGCCTGCACTTCATCGGTATCGGTGGCGCGGGTATGAGCGGTATCGCCGAGATCATGCTGGACTTGGGCTACGAGGTATCTGGCTCCGACAAGCGTGCCAACGCGGCGACCCAGCGGCTGGAGAAGCTGGGCGCTCGGGTCTTCATTGGCCACGCGGCGGAACAGGTCCAGGGGGTGGATGCCGTCGTCGTGTCCAGCGCCATCGACGAATCCAACCCCGAGGTTATCGCCGCGCGCGCGGCCCGCGCGCCCCTGGTGCGGCGGGCCGAGATGCTGGCGGAACTCATGCGCTTCTACCACGGGGTGGCGGTCGCCGGTACCCACGGCAAGACCACCACCACCAGCCTGGTGGCGAGCATCCTGGCGGAGGGCGGCCTGGACCCGACCTTTATCATCGGTGGCCTCCTGAACAGCGCCGGCGCCAACGCCCGGCTGGGCAGCCATCACTACCTGGTGGCGGAGGCCGACGAGAGCGACGCCTCCTTCCTCTATTTGCAGCCCATGTTATCGGTCATCACCAACATCGACGCCGACCACATGGTGACCTATGGCCATGACTTTGGCCGGCTGCGCAATACCTTCATGGAGTTTCTGCACCATCTACCCTTCTATGGACTGGCGGTGCTCTGTATCGACGACAAGGAGGTGCGTGACCTGGTGCCCGAGGTCCCGCGCCCGGTGCGGACTTATGGTACCCGGCCGGAGGCGGACGTACGGGCCGAACGGGTCCGCCAGGAAGGGCTGCGGATGTTTTTCGAGGTCCAGCATGCGGGTGGCGGTTTCCCGGTGGAGCTCAACCTCCCGGGCCGCCACAATGTCCTCAATGCCCTGGCGGCGATCGCCGTGGGCCTGGAACTGGGGGTGCCCGTGGAGGCTATCCGCCGGGCCTTGTCGGGCTTCCAGGGCATCGGCCGGCGCTTCGTGGTGAGTCAGGTCCAGGATGAGGCGGGTCGTGGCCTGATCCTCATCGACGACTATGGCCATCACCCCCGCGAGGTGGCGGCGACCCTGGAGGCGGCGCGGCAGGGCTGGCCCGGCCGGCGACTGGTGCTGGTCTTCCAGCCCCATCGTTACAGCCGCACCCAGGAGCAGTTCGATGACTTCGTTCAGGTCCTGTCCGGGGTGGACCGCCTGGTGCTCTGCGAGGTCTATCCCGCCGGCGAGGCGCCCATCCCGGGGGCCGATGGCCGCGCCCTCAGTCGCGCCATCCGCGCCCGTGCTCAGGTCGACCCCGTCTTCTGCAAGGATCTCGGCGAGGTCCCCGGGGTGCTGGGCCATCTCCTGGAGGATGGCGACCTGGTGCTACTCTCCGGGGCGGGCGACATTGGCGGACTGGCCGCGCGCTTGCCCGGGATGCTACAGCGTGGAGATGGGGCTGATGTCCGGGATTAGGGCGCGCCGCCTCACGCTGTCTGGGGGTGGCGGCCAATGACTGTCGCCGCTTCCCTCCCGCGGGGCGAACTCCGCCTGGATGAGCCTCTGGCGCGCCATACCAGTTGGCGGGTGGGCGGACCGGCCAGGCGTTTTTATCGCCCGGCGGACGCGGCGGATCTGGTAGCCTTTTTGGGCACCCTGGACGCCGAGGAGCCGCTGCTCTGGCTGGGTTTGGGGAGCAACCTCCTGGTCAGTGACGAGGGCTTCGCCGGCACGGTCATCCAGACTCAGGGCCGCCTGGGCGCCCTTGAGCGGCTGGCTGACCTGGGGCTGAGGGCTGAATGCGGTGTCTCCTGTGCCAGCGCCGCGCGCTTCGCCGCCCGTGCGGGCCTGGCTGGAATCGAGTTCCTGGCCGGCATTCCGGGGACCCTGGGTGGGGCCTTGGCCCTGAACGCCGGGGCCCACGGCGGGGAGACCTGGGGACGAGTGCGCAAGGTCATGACGGTGGACCGCGCGGGTCGGCTCCGGGAGCGGCTCCCCGCGGATTTCCAGGTTGGCTATCGCCAGGTCGATGGGCCAAGGGAAGAGTGGTTCCTTGCGGTTGAATTAGATTTGGAGGCCGGCGAGCCCGCCGCTTGTCAGTCCCGCATTCGCGACCTGCTGGAGCGACGCAACCATTCACAGCCCATCGGCCAGCCGAGTTGCGGGTCCGTCTTTCGCAATCCTCCCGGGGATTACGCCGCGCGCCTGATTGAGGCCGCGGGCCTCAAGGGTGAGTGCGAGGGCGGCGCCCAGGTCTCGACCCGGCACGCGAATTTCATCATCAATACCGGCGGCGCCAGTGCCCATGACATCCTGCGGCTGATCGAGCGGGTGCGGGCGGCGGTGGCTAGGCACAGCGGCGTGATGCTGCGGACCGAGGTCCATTTTATCGGAGGAGAGACGGCATGAATCCGGACTTGGCCCATTTCGGTAAAGTGGCCTTGCTGCTGGGGGGCACCTCGGCGGAGCGCGAGATCTCACTCAGGAGCGGCCAGGCCGTGCTCGCCGCCCTGCGGCGCCGGGGGGTGGCCGCAGAGCCCCTCGACCCGGATGCCAGCGTCCTGGAGCGGCTGCGGCTGGGAGGCTACGACCGCGTCTTTATCATGCTCCACGGCCGGGGGGGAGAGGACGGTCAAATTCAGGGTGCTCTGGAGACCCTGGGCCTGCCTTACACGGGTTCGGGTGTCTTGGGCTCGGCCCTGGGCATGGACAAATATCGCTGCAAGCTGGCCTGGCAGGGCGCGGGCTTGCCTACGGCGGACTTCGTGCCGCTTCGTGAGATGGGTGACCTGTCGCGAGCGGCGGCCCTGGGCTTTCCCCTCATGATCAAACCGGCCCACGAGGGCTCCAGTATTGGCATGGCGCGGGTGGAAGACGAGGAGCAACTGGCCTCGGCCTGGGGCGAGGCGGCGCGTTACGACCGCCTCGTAATCGCCGAGCGTTGGCTCTCCGGCCCTGAATTTACCTGCGCCATCCTCGGCGACGAGGCCTTACCCATGATACGGCTGGAGACGCCCCGCGCCTTTTACGACTATCAGGCCAAATATTTCGCCAATGACACCCGCTACCTCTGTCCCTGCGGACTGGCCCCGGAAGAGGAGCGGCGTCTGCAAGCCCTGTCCCGCGCCGCCTTCGAGACCGTCGGCGCTCGGGGCTGGGGTCGGGTGGACCTGATGCTGGACGGAGAGGGAGCACCCCATCTGCTGGAGATCAACACGGTGCCCGGCATGACGGATCATAGCCTGGTGCCCATGGCGGCCAAGGCCCGAGGGATCGACTTTGATGAACTGGTCTGGCGCATCCTGGAGACCAGCCTTGAATAGGGTGGTCCCCCCCATGGTTCCGCATCCGACTCCTCCACCGATACCCAGGCATGATCCCAAGGTGGTCTGGCGGCTGTTCAAGGGCTTCTCTGGCCTGATTCTGATTGCCATCCTGGTGGGCGGCGCCCAGTGGTTGCTGCGCCTGGAGTCCGAGTATCTGCCGGTGCGGGTGGTCAGTATCGAGGGCGAAGTACGGCAGATGACCTTGCAGCAGATCCAGGATCGGGTCGGCCAGACGCTGGATGCGGGTATTCTCACCCAGGACCTGGCCGCCATTCAGGCTGCGATCAAGGAACTGCCCTGGGTGAGCAGCGCGGGCGTGCGCCGTGCCTGGCCGGACCGGTTGGTCATCTCGGTCCGGGAGCACAAACCCCTGGCCCGGTGGGGCGATGATGGCCTGGTGACCGCCGAGGGCCGCGTTTTCCGGCCAGACCGACACGAAATACCCCATGGCCTGCCGCGTCTGGCGGGTCCCGATGATCAGGGGCCGCAAGTGGTGGCGCGATTCCAGGCCTGGCAGCCCTTGCTCAAGGCTCAGGGTCTGTCCATCCTGGCCATCGAAGATGATCCGCGGGGGGCCTGGACCCTGACAACGGACGCCGGCTTCAATCTCTTGCTGGGCAAGACGGAGGTCGATTCACGCCTGGAGCGCTTCCTGCGCGCCTATCCCCACATCCTGGCGGCGGGGCGGCCGGCACGCGTGGATATGCGATATAGTAATGGTCTAGCTGTAAGCTGGTCCGGCGCCAGGCTGGCTCGGGAAACCGAGCCGGGCACCGACTGGTTTGTCCAGACCGGTCCCGCTGGCAGGTCCTCGGGCTCCACCCCCGATCCCACCCCCTTTCCCCACCTTGGACCGCCGGTCGAGATCCGTCGGTCGTTCCGGAGTTAGCCCAGATGGCGCGGCGCGGCGATAAAAACTTATTAGTGGGGCTGGATATTGGCACCTCCAAGATCGCCTGCCTGGTGGGCGAGGAACGGGAGGATGGCCTGATCGAGATCGTGGGGGTCGGCACCCACCCCTCGCGGGGCCTCAAGCGCGGCGTAGTGGTGGATATCGAATCCACGGTGCAGTCCATCCAGCGCGCCGTGGAGGAGGCGGAGTTGATGGCCGGCTGCGAGATCCATTCGGTCCACGCGGGTATCGCCGGCAGTCATATTCGCAGCCTGAGTTCCCATGGGATCACCGCCATCAAGGACCGGGAGGTGAGCCAAGCCGACATGGATCGGGTCATCGACGCTGCCCGGGCGGTCGCCATTCCGGCGGATCAGCGGATTCTCCATGTCCTGCCCCAGGAATTTATCATCGACGGCCAGGAGGGCATCCGCGAGCCCATCGGCATGTGCGGTGTCCGTCTGGAGGCACGGGTCCATCTCGTCACGGGTGCCGTTAGCGCCGCGCAGAACATCGTCAAGTGCATCCGCCGCTGCGGACTGGAGGTGGATGATCTGGTGCTGGAGCAGCTCGGTTCGAGCTATGCGGTGCTGGGGGAGGACGAGAAGGAGTTGGGCGTCTGCCTCATTGATATCGGCGGGGGTACCACGGACCTGGCGATCTTCACCGATGGCGCCATCCAGCACACGGCGGTTATCCCCATCGCCGGAGATCAGGTGACCAATGACATTGCCGTGGCCCTGCGTACCCCAACCCAGTATGCGGAGCGCATCAAGGTCCGCCACGCCTGCGCCCTGGCGCATCTCGCGGGAGGGGGTGAAATGATCGAGGTGCCGAGTATTGGCGAGCGCCCCCCACGCCGTCTTTCGCGCCAGACCCTGGCCGAGGTGGTGGAGCCGCGTTACGAGGAGTTGCTGAACCTGGCCCTGGCGGAGTTGCGCCGCACCGGCCTGGAGGCCAAGGTCGCCAGCGGGGTCGTCATGACCGGTGGCAGTTCCAAGATGGCGGGGCTCATGGACCTGGCGGAGGAGGTCTTCCATATGCCCGTCCGCCTGGGCCACCCCCAGAATGCCGTGGGACTGGAGGAGGTGATGTGTAATCCCATCCATGCCACCGGGGTTGGCCTGCTCCTCTATGCCCGCCAAAACCGTTTCGCATTCCGGTCCCTGCCGAAAGAGAGGCAAGGATTCAAGGGGATACTGGGGCGGATGAAGAACTGGTTCCAGGGGAATTTCTGAGTTTTTCCACGGCTGTCGGGGGGTCGTGGCCGACGTCGCTCTGGTCGGGGACGTCAAGATGTGGATCGGGGCTATTCAGGTTAGCGGTTCTGGGTAGCTTAGAGAATAAAACATTTGTATATCAAATAATTGTGAGAGGATTGAATTAATGTTCGAGCTGATGGATACCCATACCCAGAGCGCCGTCATCAAGGTCATCGGCGTTGGTGGCGGTGGCGGCAATGCCGTTAACCACATGATGGAGTCCTCCATTGAAGGCGTGGAATTCATCTGCGCCAATACGGATGCCCAGGCACTGAAGCATTCCAGTGTCAAAACCATCCTGCAACTGGGCGCGGCCATCACCAAGGGGCTTGGTGCCGGCGCCAGTCCCCTCGTTGGCCGCCAGGCGGCGGAGGAGGATCGGGACCGGATCCGCGATGCCCTGGAAGGGGCCGATATGGTCTTCATCACCGCCGGCATGGGCGGTGGCACGGGCACCGGCGCCACCCCCGTGGTGGCCGAAGTCGCCAAGGAGTTGGGCATCCTGACGGTGGCGGTGGTGACCAAGCCCTTCCCCTTCGAGGGCGGCAAGCGCATGAAGATCGCCGAGGAGGGTATCGAGGCCCTCGCGAGTCGGGTCGATTCTCTCATCACCATTCCCAACGAGAAACTGCTGGCGGTGCTGGGAAAGGAAATGAGCCTGCTCAATGCCTTCAAGGCCGCCAACGACGTCCTGCTCAATGCGACCCGGGGCGTCGCCGAACTCATTACCCGTCACGGCCTCATTAACGTGGACTTTGCCGACGTCAAGACCGTCATGTCCGAGATGGGCGAGGCGATGATGGGCATGGGCGCGGCGACGGGGGTGAACCGGGCGCGCGAGGCGGCGGAGGCGGCCATCAACAGTCCGCTCCTGGGCGATATCGACCTCTCGGGCGCCAAGGGTATCCTGGTCAACATCACCGCCGGCATGGATCTCACCATCGGTGAGTTCGACGAGGTAGGTAACACGGTCCGTGACTTCGCCGACGAGGATGCCACCGTGGTGGTGGGCACCGTCATCGACCCTGACCTGGACGACGAGATGCGGGTTACCGTGGTCGCCACCGGCCTCGGGGGCAATCGTGGCCGCGGGAGTGCTCAGGGGCGCAACGATAGTCCCCGGCTGCACGTGGTGGCCAATGATCGCACCGCGCCCAAGGCCTCCAGCTACGCGGATCCCTTTGGCCGTAAATCCAAGTCCTCCGCCGCCGATACCCAGCCCGACCTGGATTATCTGGATATCCCCGCCTTCCTCCGTCGTCAGGCGGACTGAGACGCTCCCGCCGGGATGGGCCTGCCTGCATCCGAGCAGGCCCATCCTGGAGAAGCGCAAGAGATGTGCCGCCGGTGGTCCAGGGCCACCGGCGGATGCTGTCGTGACTTCCCTCCCCTTGACGTCTTCGTTGGCGCTGGCCTTCGAGAAGAAAATCAATACGATTTTCTTGCAACAAAACCCGGCTCGGGATAATAATGCGGGTAAACCCTTAGGGGTTGGAGCGCGGTTTTTCGCTGTCAGCGGAAAAAGGGCGCCATCCCAATAAATTAGGCCAAACGGGGATCAACCCCGGTCATATCCGGTTCAGCAACGGGCACCAGGAGGAGAGGGGCGATGATCAGGCAGCGTACGCTCAAAAATGTCATCCGCGCCACGGGCGTCGGCTTGCACACCGGTGACAAGGTCTACCTGACCCTGCGACCCGCGGCCCCGGACACCGGCATTGTCTTTCGCCGCACCGATCTTGCCGTGCCGGTGGATATCCCTGCCTGCCCGCTGAATGTGGGCGATACCCGCCTATCCACCACTCTGGTCAAGGACGGCGTGCGCATCTCGACCGTGGAGCATCTGCTCTCGGCCTTCGCTGGCCTGGGCATCGACAATGCCTATGTGGATGTCAGCGCGGCGGAGGTCCCCATCATGGATGGCAGTGCCGGCCCCTTTGTCTTCCTCATCCAGTCCGCGGGCATCGAGGAGCAGAATCGCGCCAAGCGCTTTGTGCGCATCAAGCGCCGGGTCCGGGTGGAGGATGGCGACAAGTACGCCATGTTCGAGCCCTATGACGGCTTCAAGGTGGAATTTGCCATCGATTTCGATCATCCAGCCTTCCCCTCCCGTACCCGTGCGGCGACCGTGGATCTGTCCGCCACCTCTTTCGTTAAGGAGGTCAGCCGGGCCCGTACCTTCGGGTTCCTGCGCGACATCGAGGCCCTGCGCCAGCAGAACCTGGCTTTAGGTGGGAGTATGGATAATGCGGTGGTGGTGGATGACTACAGGGTGCTTAACGAGGAAGGGCTCCGTTACGAGGACGAGTTTGTTCGCCATAAGATCCTGGATGCCATCGGCGACCTTTATCTGCTGGGGCATTCCCTGATTGGGGCCTTCCGAGGCTACAAATCGGGTCATGGGCTGAATAATCAGCTCCTGCGCGCCCTGATCGCCGACCGGTCCGCCTGGGAGGAGGTCACCTACGAAGAGGATGGCGCCGCTTCGGCGCGCGTCCGCCGCCTGCAATTGGCCATCGCCTGACACTCTCCCTTCCCCCTCTGGGCCAGCTAGCCGCGCCGGGTTAAATGTCCCCGGCGCCGGCTTGTGCCAACCGGCACAGCGCCCGCCCCAGTTCCGTATCACCCTGCGCCTCCCCCGCTTGCCTGAGCAGGGATGCCGTGGCCGGGGATATCCGCGCCCTGGGTCTTGCCACGTCCGGAGCCCGCCTGGCAACCGCCAGGGGCTGGACGCGCACCTGGCATGCCGCTATTTCCCCCTGGATGCTGTCCAGATTGGCCGTCAACTCCGGGGCCTGAAAGCGCAGTCGCGAGGCCCAGGCGGATGAGTCCGTGACCAGGGTCAGCTTACCCTCCTCCAGGGTGGCGTAAAGGCAATGGGCGTCGAGCGGCGGCGCCAGGCGAGCGCGGATGGTTTGCAATAACTGGCGCTGCCCGTCGATAAGGGCTAACAGGGCGCCCCGGGTCTCGCTGTCGCTCAGGCAGCGGAGGGCGTGGCGGAGGGGTTTGAGGGCCATGGCGTGAAGAGGTCCGGAGGTTATTTCAATAGATTGATTTGTAAATAATAATTAGAAAATTCAGACGATCTGGAGGGGATTTTGACCATTTTTGCTTGGCGGGGAGGGCGTCGTCCGGTAAGATGACCAAGTTTTTTGCAACGGAATTACTGGATGAAAAACTGCATTTCGCACCGATGTCATGTTGGCATTGGGCCCCGGGCGCAGCTTTGGCTCAGTGTCCTGGTCCTTGCCCTGGTGGTTACTGGCGCGGGTGCCGCCGGCTTTTGGTACGGTCAGATCCGTTTGGCGAGCGAGGCACGCGGCGATCAGACTTCCCTGCTTTTGGCCTCCCTGGTTAAGAAGCGAAGCGATGATCTCGCGATCAGTGAGTTGGAATCCTCGGGTGAGCTTGATGCCCTGAGCCTCAAGCTCGGGAATATACAGGCTGAAATCCTCCGGCTCAACGCCCTTGGCGAACGACTGGTGGAAAAGGCCGGCCTCAGTCCCGAGGAATTCGACTTTCAGTATACCCCTCCCCAAGGTGGTCCCGAATCCCATGAGACTCTGCCCTCCTCCGCCGAAGAATTCGCCCTGGAGATGGCCCGCCTGTCCGATCAATTATTGGATCGAGGCCGCAAGCTCAGGTTGCTCGACCAGTTAACCACGGAGCGGGAATTGGGGGAAGAGGGCCTGGTTACCGGCCTCCCGGTCCGATCCGGCTATTTATCGTCCTACTTTGGCGTGCGTAAGGACCCCATCCATGGTGGCCGCGTCTTCCATAGCGGCATCGACTACGCCGGCAAGATGGGTAGCGACATACTGGCCGTTGCCGATGGGCTGGTGATATTCAGCGAGTCGGCCAGCGGTTATGGGCGAATGGTGGATATACGCCACGCCAATGGGATGGTAACCCGCTATGCCCACTGTAAGAAATTGCTGGTTGAGGTGGGCGATTTGGTGACCAAGGGTCAGGTTATCGCGACCTTGGGCAATAGCGGGCGCTCCACGGGCCCCCACCTCCATTTTGAGGTGCTCAAGGATGGGGTGGCCATGAATCCTTTGCGATTGGCGGGCCTTGATCTTCCCAAGTAGGATTATCGGGCCCCTCTGGGCTGGTCGCGGCCGCGACTACAACCCGCCTTCCGACCCGATCCAGCCCCGGCGATACGCTCGCGGGGCAATCGGGTTCGGCTTCGTAACCGCTCTTGCGGTATTATTTCCCCAGTTTTTTCCACTCCGGACAATCCCCGCATGGTCACTAATCTGCTCAAAAAGGTCTTCGGCAGCCGCAATGATCGGCTGGTGAAGAAGATGTCCAAGACCGTCGCGGAGATTACCGCCCTGGAACCGGCGGTGGAAAAGCTCTCCGACGAGGCCTTGCGGGCCAAGACCGCCGAATTCCGGGACCGATTGGCGCAGGGCGCCCACCTGGATACCCTGATGGGCGAGGCCTTCGCCGTCGTGCGCGAGGCTGGACGCCGGGTGCTGGGCATGCGCCACTTCGACGTCCAGATGATCGGCGGCATGGTGCTTAACGATGGCCGCATCGCCGAGATGCGTACCGGCGAGGGTAAGACCCTGGTGGCGACCCTGGCCGCTTATCTCAATGCCTTGCCCGCCAAGGGCGTGCACGTGGTCACGGTCAACGACTACCTGGCACGTCGCGACGCGGCCTGGATGGGACGGATCTATACCTTCCTGGGGCTCTCGGTCGGCGTTATCAATTCCTCGGGCGGTCTGGGCCCGGACGCCGCCTCCTATGCCCTGGACTTTGATTTTGAACCGACCCCTGGCGGCCCGGGCTACCGGTATCTGCGTGCCGTTACCCGTCGCGAGGCCTATGCCGCCGACATTACTTATGGCACCAACAACGAGTTCGGCTTTGATTACCTGCGTGACAATATGGCCTTTACGCCCGAGCAGCGAGTCCAGCGCGACCCCTGCTATGCCATCGTGGACGAGGTGGACTCGATCCTCATCGACGAGGCGCGGACCCCCCTCATTATCTCCGGCCCCTCCGAGGGCAGTACGGATAACTACAAAAAGATCAACGCCATCATTCCGCACCTGACCCGTCAGGATCCCATCACCAACGAGGAAGGCAAGCCGGACTTCGGTCCCGGCGATTACTCGGTGGACGAGAAGGCCCGCCAGGCCTTCCTGAGCGAGGAAGGCCACCAGCATGTCGAGGAGATGTTGTCGGACATGGGCCTGCTCGGCGAGGGTGAGAGCCTCTACGATCCGGCCAACATCGCCCTCATGCATCATGTCTATGCGGCTCTGCGCGCCCATGTCCTCTTTCACAGGAATGTGGAATATATCGTGCGTGACGGCCAGATCGTGATCGTGGACGAATTCACGGGCCGCACCATGCCGGGACGGCGCTGGTCCGAGGGACTGCACCAGGCGGTGGAGGCCAAGGAGGGGGTGGCCATCCAGCAGGAAAATCAGACCCTGGCATCCATCACCTTCCAGAATCTATTCCGCCTTTACCCCAAGCTGGCGGGCATGACCGGCACGGCGGATACCGAGGCCTATGAATTCCAGCAGATTTATGGCCTGGAGGTGGTGGTCATCCCCACCAACCAACCCATGATCCGCGATGACCGTGGCGATTTGGTCTTTCTTACCGCCAAGGAAAAGTACCAGGCCATCATCGAGGACATTCGCGACTGCGTGAAGAGCGGCCAGCCGGCCCTGGTCGGCACGGCCTCCATCGAGACCTCCGAGCTCATCTCGGGGCTTCTTAAGGCGGAAAAGATCCCTCACGAGGTCCTGAACGCCAAGCAGCACGAGCGCGAGGCGGGCATCATCGCCCAGGCTGGCCGACCGGGGGCCGTGACCATCGCTACCAACATGGCTGGCCGCGGCACCGATATCGTGCTGGGCGGGAGCCTGGATGCCGAACTGGAGGAGATCAGGGACGAAGCCCAGCGCCTGGCGGCCCGGGAGGCCTGGAAGATTCGCCACGCCCAGGTCCTCGCCTCGGGTGGGCTGCATGTCGTGGGTACCGAACGCCACGAATCCCGCCGTATTGACAACCAGTTGCGGGGCCGGTCCGGCCGTCAGGGCGATCCAGGGTCCAGCCGCTTCTACCTTTCCCTGGAAGATAGCCTGATGCGCATCTTTGCCTCCGAGAAGGTCGGGGCCATGATGCAGAAGCTCGGTATGCAGGAGGGCGAGGCTATCGAACATCCCTGGGTGACCAAGGCCATCGAGAATGCCCAACGCAAGGTCGAGGGCCGCAACTTCGACATCCGCAAGCAGTTGCTGGAGTTCGACGACGTCGCCAATGACCAGCGCAAGGTCATCTACCAGCAACGCCGCGAGTTGATGGATGCCCCGGATGTCTCCGATACCATTGCCGTCTGGCGGGCCGATGTCCTGGGCACCCTCCTGGATCGCCATATCCCGCCCCAGAGTCTGGAGGAGCAGTGGGATCTGCCTGGCGCCGAAAGGGCCTTGGCCGACCTCGTCGGCGGCGACTGGCCCCTGCGCCAATGGCTGGAGAGCGATGATTCGCTGCATGAGGAGACCCTGCGCCGGCGCGTTCTGGACGACCTGGGGGAGCGCTACGCGGACAAGGAACGGCAGGTCGGACCCGAGGTCATGCGCCAGGTCGAGAAGGCCGTCATGATTCAGACCCTGGATACCCAGTGGAAGGACCACCTCGCCGCCATGGACTATCTGCGCCAGGGTATTCACCTGCGCGGCTATGCCCAGAAGAATCCCAAGCAGGAATACAAGCGCGAGGCCTTCGAGATGTTCTCCGCCATGCTCGACAGCATCAAGTCGGAGGTGGTGGGTACCCTGTCGCGGCTGCAACTGGCCACCGAGGGCGGGGCCGTTCCCCCGCAACCACGCCA
This sequence comes from Chromatiaceae bacterium, assembly GCA_049654905.1. Classification (GTDB taxonomy): domain Bacteria; phylum Pseudomonadota; class Gammaproteobacteria; order Chromatiales; family Chromatiaceae; genus M0108. The sequence continues at coordinate 19,735 of JBASIS010000016.1, read as the reverse complement.
GGTTCCCGAGGGGGAGTTCGAATTCAAGCACGAGGAATTTCATGGACTCGCCCCCCCCGAGGAACCCACCGGGGCCCCGCCCGGCGGGCATGATCACGAGCGACCCTATGTGCGCGAGGACCGTAAGGTCGGTCGCAACGAGCCTTGCCCCTGCGGTTCGGGCAGGAAATTCAAACACTGCCACGGCAAGGCGAGTTGAACTGGCGGCAACTGGCGTCCCCCAGCGCTAGCCCGCTAGGGGTTTGGTCCGCCGGTGTTCCCAGGCGCAAGAAACATTGAGGTCCAAGGGCCAGGTGGGTGGCGGTGATGAGCGACGAGCCGATTCCCTTTGAAGCTGTACCGGGGGTGCGACTGGCGGCGGTGGCCGCCGGTATTCGCTACCAGAACCGTAAAGACCTTTGTCTCATGGAACTGGCCCCCGGTGCCCAATGCGCCGCGGTCTTTACCCGCAATGCCTTCTGCGCCGCGCCCGTGATCCTGGCGCGCCGCCATCTGGCGGCGTTCGCCCCCCGCTATTTGCTCATCAATTCCGGCAACGCCAACGCGGGCACGGGTCACCAGGGCCTGGCCGATGCCGAGGCCAGTTGCATGGCCCTCGCCGATCTGGCGGGTTGTAGCGCCGAGGCCGTGCTGCCCTTTTCAACCGGCGTGATCGGTGAACCTCTACCTGTCGCCCGCCTCGCGGCGGCCCTGCCCGCCGCTCTGGCCGGCCTGGATGCAGGGGGCTGGCCCCTGGCCGCGCGCGCCATTATGACTACGGATACCCGGCCTAAGCTGGCCTCGCGCCGCTTCGGAATCGCGGGAGGTACGGCCGTGGTGACCGGCATCGCCAAGGGCGCGGGCATGATCCGCCCCGACATGGCGACCATGCTGGCCTTTCTGGCGACCGATGTGGCGGTGGAGGGGGGCCTCTTGCAGGCCTGTTTGGCGGAGGCGGTGGCGACCTCCTTCAATGCGATCACGGTCGATGGCGACACCTCCACCAATGATGCCTGCTTCCTGGCCGCCACCGGTACCTTGGGCAATGTCCTCCTGGTGGAGGCGGACTCGCCGGATTATCGGGCCTTATGCGGCGCGGTGGGAGAAGTCTGTCAGGAACTGGCCACCGCCATTGTCCGCGATGGGGAGGGGGCAACCAAGCTGGTGACCCTGGTGGTGGAAGAGGCCGCCGATGGCGGGGAGGCCCGCCGCGTTGCCGATACCATCGCCCATTCGCCCCTAGTCAAGACGGCGCTCTTTGCCTCGGACCCCAACTGGGGCCGCATTCTGGCCGCCGTGGGGCGATCGGGTCTGGAGGGGCTCGACATCGACCGGGTGCGCATCTGGCTCGGCGATACCCTGGTGGTCCGCGACGGTGGTCGCGATCCCGGCTATACCGAGCAGGCGGGTCGGGAGGCCATGGCGGGTCCCGAGGTGGGTGTTCGCGTCGCGCTGGGTCGTGGCCAGGCCCGCACCCAGGTCCTGACCTGCGACCTCTCTTACGATTACGTCAAGATCAACGCCGAATATCGGACCTGAATCGCCCCTCATGGAGCAGGGGTGCCCGGCTAGGTCCGGGATGCCTTTTCCGCTATCCCCGACAGACCGAAGCGCCGGTCGAGTTCCGCCAGAACCTGGTCCGGACCCAGGCCTTGCTGCGCCAGTAATACCAGGCAGTGAAACCAGAGATCCGCAACCTCGGCGGTGATCCGGGCCGGATCGCCATCCTTGGCCGCCATGACGGTCTCGGTGGCCTCCTCGCCGATTTTCTTGAGGATGGCATCCAGGCCCTTGGCGTAGAGGCGGGCGACGTAGGAGCTGTCTGGCTCGGCCTGCTTGCGTTCCTCCAGGACCAGGGCCAGGCGTGCAAGGATGTCGCTCATGCACTAATGGCCGTAGATGGCGCTGTGGTCCTTGAGCACTGGCTCTACTTCCGCCCAGGCGCCGTCCCTTAACTCGCGGTAGAAGCAGTTATGACGGCCGGTGTGGCAGGCAATACCCCCCTTCTGTTCCACCTCCAGCAGGATGACGTCAGCGTCACAGTCGAGGCGCAGGGCCTTGAGGAGCTGCTCGTGGCCGGAGGATTCCCCCTTATGCCAGAGCTTACCCCGGGAGCGGGACCAATAGACGGCGTGCCCACTGGCCTGGGTCGCCGCCAGGGCCTCGCGGTTCATCCAGGCCATCATGAGGATCTTGCCGGTGCCGGTCTCCTGGGCGATGGCGGGGACCAGGCCCTGGTCGTTCCATTTGATGGCGTCGAGCCAGTCTGTTGTCATGGCGAATACCGATGGGTTTTGGGGTTAGGTTTCAGGACAAAAGCCCCGGGATGAAAGGGGGGCTGGTTTAGCCGCCGGCCAAGGCGTCGGCCAAGGCGTCGGCCAGGCGCTGGCCTTCCGCGAAGTCCAGGGTGCCCTCGTAGATGGCCCGGCCGGTGATGGCGGCTTCGATACCGCTGGCGGCCACGGCGCAGAGGGCGCGGATGTCCTCCAGGTTGGTGATGCCCCCGGAGGCGATGACCGGGATACGGATGGCCTCCGCCAGGGCGCGGGTGGCGGTCACGTTGGGTCCGGTCATCATGCCGTCGCGGCCGATGTCGGTATAGACGATGGCAGTAACGCCGTCGCCGGCGAAGCGCCCCGCCAGGTCCTCCACCCGATGGTCGGTGATCTCGGCCCAGCCCTTGATGGCGACTCGGCCTTCCCGCGCGTCCAGGCCGACGATGATGTGGCCAGGGAAGGCCCGGCAGGCGCTGGCGACGAAGGTGGGGTCCTGGACAGCCTGAGTGCCGATGATGCAGTAGCGGACCCCGGCCTCCAGGTAGGCGGCGATGGTGGCCTCGTCGCGGATGCCGCCGCCGACCTGGATGGGCAGATCCGGATAGGCGGCGGCGATGGCGCGGATGGCCTGGCCATTGACCGGTTCGCCAGCGAAGGCGCCGTTGAGGTCTACCAGGTGCAGGCGCCGGGCGCCCGCGGCTGCCCAGCGGCCAGCCATCTGGACGGGGTCGTCGGAGAAGATGGTCTCGTCTTCCATGCGGCCCTGGCGCAGACGCACGCAGCGGCCATTCTTGAGGTCAATGGCGGGGATCAGGAGCAAGGGGTGTTACCTCGTGGCGGGGGCCGATAGCGGAGCCTCAGAGCGACCCCTTGGTGGAGGGCGTGATGCCGCTCATCCGTGGGTCCGGTTCCAGGGCCATGCGCAGGGCGCGGCCAAAAGCCTTGAAGATGGTTTCGGCCTGGTGATGGGCATTGTGCCCACGCAGGTTGTCGATGTGCAGGGTCAGGGCCGCGTGGTTGACGAGTCCCTGAAAGAATTCCTGGAAGAGATCCACGTCGAAGGCGCCGATCATGGCGCGGGTGAACTGGACGTGGTAGCTCAAGCCGGGTCGCCCGGAGAGGTCCACCACCACCCGGGAGAGCGCCTCGTCCAGGGGCACATAGGCATGGCCGTAGCGGCGGATGCCCTGCTTGGCGCCGACCGCGTGGGCCAGGGCCTGGCCAAGGGTGATGCCGATATCCTCGGCCGTGTGGTGGGCGTCGATGTGCAGGTCACCCTCGGCCTCGATCTCCAGATCGATGAGTCCGTGGCGCGCCACCTGGTCGAGCATGTGCTCCAGGAAGGGCAGGCCGGTCTTGAACCGTGACAGGCCGGTCCCATCCAAATCGACACTGACCCGGATGCGGGTCTCCAGTGTGTTGCGTTCGACGAGGGCACGGCGGTTGGGAATGGCTACTGGCACGGGATGTCTTTCGGTGAAGGTGTCTCAAGAGGCGCCTATTAAACCATAGGCGGGTGGCCTCCGGCGGTTCCATCGCCCGGGCCGGGCCCCGCCACGGTGGCAAGGCGCCGCCCGCAACCGACCGGTCAGGTTTCCAGCCAAAAGGTCACGGGTCCATCGTTGACCAGGCTCACCCGCATGTCGGCACCAAAGCGCCCGGCCTCGACCCGGGCATGGCGAATGCGGGCCGACGCCAGGAGCAGATCGAAGAGGCGGCGACCCTCCTCCGGTGGCGCGGCGGTGGTGAAGCTGGCGCGGGTACCCTTGCGGGTATCCGCCGCCAGGGTGAACTGAGGGACCAGGAGCAGATCTCCGCCCAGGTCCTTCAGGCTCAGGTTCATGCGGCCCCTGTCGTCGGGAAAGACCCGATAGCCCAGCAGGCGTTCGAGGAGGCGCTCCGCCCGGCGGGCATCATCCCCTTGCTGCACCCCGACCAGTACCAGCAGCCCCTGATCAATGGCCCCCACTGTCTCGTTGGCGACCTCGACACGGGCTTCGGTCACGCGTTGCAGCAGGCCGATCATGGCACTACCTGACTTGGCTCTGGGTTCATAGGGGGTGCTCGACGGGAGTTCGGTCGAAGTTCAGGGCCGGGCAAAGTGGTCGGTAGCCGCGACCAGGGCGGCGCGGGTGCCGGTCTCGAAGGCCGAATGGCCCGCGTCCGGCACCACGACCAGTTCCGAGTCGGGCCAGGCCTGGTGGAGTTCCCAGGCCGAGCGCATGGGGCAGATGAGGTCATAGCGCCCCTGGACGATGACGCGGGGGATTCCGGCGAGGCGCTGGGCATCCCGCAAGAGTTGCGTCGGCTCCAGGAAGGCCTGGTTGACGAAGTAATGGCACTCGATGCGCGCCAGGGCGAGGGCAAAGTGGGCGCCGGCGAACTGATGTTGCAGGTGGGGATTTTCCAGCAGGGTGGCGGTGCGGCCCTCCCAGAGGGACCAGGCCTTGGCGGCGGCCAGGCGGGCGATCTCGTTATCCCCGGTGAGGCGTCGGTGATAGGCGTGGAGGAGATCCTGACGCTCCAGCAGGGGGATGGGGGCTAGAAAATCCTGCCACCAGTCCGGGAAGACCCAACGGGCGCCATCCTGATAGAACCAGGCGATCTCCTCCGGTCGGCAAAGAAAAACGCCGCGGACAATCAAGGCCGAGACCCGCTCGGGGTGAGTCTCGGCATAGGCCAGCGCGAGGGTCGAACCCCAGGAGCCGCCAAAGACCAGCCAGGAGGCAACACCCAGGCGCTCGCGAATGCGCTCCATGTCCGCGACCAGATGCCAGGTACTGTTGTTGGCCAATTCGGCGTGGGGCCGCGAACGCCCGGAGCCGCGCTGGTCGAAGAGAATGATGCGGTAAAGTTCCGGATCGAAGAAACGCCGATGGACCGGATCGCACCCTGCCCCAGGTCCGCCATGCAGGAAGACGGCGGGCAGGCCTTGGGGGTTGCCACATTCCTCCAGGTAGATATCATGGCCCTCAACCAGCAGTCGCTGGCTGGCGTAGGGCTCGATTGGGGGGTAGAGGTCCGGTGATGTCGACATGATCTTGGGCCTGATAGGAAGTGTGGCAAGCATAAGGGGCCGGGTGGCGGCTCGCAAGGAATCGGCGCCGGGGAACTCCGCCTGAAGCCTGGCTCTGGATGCCAAATGAGGGTTGGGCGAGTAGCATGAGCACCTGAATCCAGGCCAGGCGATGGGGAGTATCCGGGTATGAGGGCCATGATCAGGCGAATGAGACGGGGGCGGGCGGCGTACCGGCCCAGGGGGATGCGCTGGCTCCTGCCTTGCTGGATGGGGGCGCTGATGGGGGTGCTGATGTCGGTGCCGGTATTGGCGGCCACCGCCTTCTCCATTGAGCATCGGGATACCCAATTCGATATCTATCGCCTGGAAAAGGGCGAGGATCAGGCCCTGCGCCTCTTCTGGAAGCGTCCCGATGGCACCCCCTACGCCAGCCTGTACGCCCTGCGCCAGGACCTGGAGGCGCGGGGGCAGCAACTGGCATTCGCGGTCAACGGCGGTATCTATTCGCGGGAAATGACGCCCCTGGGCCTCTACACCCAGGACGGCGAGACGCTGGCTCCCCTCAACCGGGGTGGGGGAGGGGGTAACTTCTTCCTCAAGCCCAACGGCGTTTTTTATATTACCGACCAGGGTGCCCAGGTGGTGATGGCGGATACCTATCAGCCCGCGGGCCGGGTGCTCCTGGCCATTCAGTCAGGGCCCATGCTCGTCATCAAGGGTGAGCTTCATCCACGCTTCATCCCCGACTACGAAAGTCGGTATGTGCGCAATGGCGTCGGGGTGGATCGCGCGGGTCGGGTGGTCTTCGCGATCTCCGATGGCGAAGTCAATTTCCATGACTTCGGTACCCTGTTCAGGGATCGCCTCGATTGCCCCAACGCCCTCTATCTTGATGGTCAAATCTCCGGGATGTATCTCCCCGAGTTGAACCACTACGCCCTCTGGGCCTGGCGCCCACTGGTCTCCATCATTGGACTCGTCCGGCCGGCGGGTGAATAAGGCATAACTTGAGGGTGGGCGGACCAGGTCCCTGGGTCTTGAAACGCGGTTGACGGTGGCGGACTTGGAGAATTCGCTCAGGCTTGCCATACTGGGCTTATCCCTCTCACTCTTCAAACCGAGGCGCTGCCTGGCATGACCCTGTCCACTCTTGGAAGCCTGCGCGGGATTTTGGTGGTAATCCTCCTGATATCCGCGCCCGCCTGGGCCCAGACGAAGGTTCCCATCGGCCCTGAGTTGGAGCGGCTGTCCGCGGAACATAGTTTTAGTGTGGTCGGCTTGGCTGTGACGGGCGAGGCCGTCGGCCGGGCCAGCACCGAGGACATTTACCCCCGTCTGCGCAAGCTGTTGGTGGATTTCGATCACATTATCGTGCAGGCCCCGGGGGGAGGCATTGAGCGCGTCATTATCCTGGGAGAGAAGACGGTCTATGTGCCTCCTGCCCCGCCGGTCCCCGCTGGGGGGAGTGCCGGGTCGGACCACATCGAACTCAAGACTGCCCGTCGCGGGACCCAGCACGCGGTCCAGGTCTCCCTGGAAGGGGAGGGCGGCAAACGGGTGTCCCGCGAGTTGCTGGTGGATACGGGGGCGGATTTTGTGGTCCTGCCCGCCTCCCTGCTGGGGGCGCTGGGGATCCCCGGCGATGGCCTGCGCCCCAGCGAGATGCAGACCGCCAATGGCAAGGTCCAGGCGCGTATCGGCAGCCTGCCCGCCATCTGGCTCGGTCAAAGCCGCATCGAAAATATCCGCGTCGCTTTTCTTGATGACGCCAAGCTGGGCAATAGCGGCCTCTTGGGCATGAGCGTACTGAGTCGCTTTAGCCTCACCATCGACGACAAGGCCGGCCGCCTGACCCTGGACTCCAAGGGGGGCGCCAGGCCGGGCCCGCCGGGAGAGGTGGTGGCCGAAGGGGCTCCGGAGGGGGGAACAGGCGCCGAGCCCGGAGTTGAACCCATGCCCGAAGCGGTCGTATCGGCTTCCGAGCCGCCCCCGGAGCCAAATCCCGAGGGGTCGCCCGAGGGCGGCATACCGATTCCGGTCAGATAGGCCGACCAGCCTTCACAAACCTCACCTCAGCTCTCGTCCACCCACTGCTGCAGGGCGGCGATCAGGGTCTGAGCCTGGGCACGGCTGGAAATATTAAACTTAGACTGCTGCTGGTATTGCCCGTTACGCTTCTGATAGCGACGGATGCTGTATTTATCCGGGCCATAAGCCTCCTTGGCCCGATCCCAATCCCGATAGCGGAAGAGGATGGTGGTCCAGGCTCCCCGGGAAAGGATGGCCTTGTCAAGTTCCTGGACGGTCTCTAGGCCGTCGTCCGTGTAGCTGACCGTCAATTCGTCGATGGTTTCCGCCATGGGTGGGTCTCTAGGGTGCTTCAGGCTGTTGATGGGCCGGCGACGAACTGGCGCCGAAGGATTTCAGAAGGGCGGCAATATCGCGCCGGCGGCTGGCGTTGGCAAGGGCCAGGGGGGTATGGCCCTGGGCATCGGTCAGGTTGACCTCGGCACCCAGGGCCATCAGACGCTTGACCAGGAGGATCTGGCCGCGGGTCACCGCCTGATGCAGCAGTCGCCCTCCGGATGCATCCGGGGCGTTGACGTCGGCCCCTTGGGCAACGACGAGGGCCAGGATATCGCGATCTGATACGCCTTCCGCCACGAGTTGCCTAAGCAGGGCCTGAGGGTCCTCTTGACCGCCCCGTCGCAACAGGACACGGGCGGTCTGGGTCTTGCCGGCCAGCAAGGCGGCTTGCAGCGGGGTGCGCTGGCTGGCGTCCCGGACATCCAGGGCGGCGCCATGCTCGAGGAGTTCCTCGACCACCACCAGGTGGCCGCGCCGGGCGGCCATATGCAGGGGATAATCCCCATCAGCCCCCGCCTGGTTGATATTCGTGCCCCAGTAGAGGTGGCGCTTGATCTGGTCCAGGTCCCCGACGTGGATCGCCCGGTAAAGGTTGAGGGTGGGTTCGGGCGGTCGGTTGCAGGCCATGACCAGCACCGCCACCAGGCAGAGGTAGCCGAGGCGGAAAAAAATATTGGGAGCCAAGGACGGCTGGGTGTTCATGGTAGATGATCTTAAGCCCCTACCTTCCAGGCCCGCAATCGCGAACCTGCCTAAATGTGCTACCTTTGTCCGCTATGTTCAGCAAGATCTTCCTCACCCTGGCGGTCATTCTCGGCATCTACTGGGCGATACGTACCCGCCGGCGGGGCGGTGGGCCGCCCCCGGGTCTCCAATCCCCTCCTCAAGCACCTCTGATCACCCTGGCGAGAGTCCGGACCTTGGCCTATGGCTTGCTGGTCGCCATGGTCAGCGGCAGTCTGCTTTGGCTCTATTGGGGCTGGGAAGCGGGTCGCGAGTTGGTTTCGGTCCAGGTGATCAATGCCAATACCGGGGCTATCGTCATTTACCAGGCCCGCCGCGCCGATGTGGCGGGCCGCCATTTCACGACCCTGGATGGCCGCCGGGTCGTGCTGGCCGAGGTGGAGCGCCTGGTCTTGGAATGAGAATACCCCGCCATCCGCCCGGCGGGCCTCAGGCCGGCGCCAGGGGTCCGAGGTTGAAGGCCAGCGATAAGCGCTGCTCCTGACTCTGGTTTACCTCTACCCGGTGAGGCAGCGAAGGTGGGAAGAAGAGGAAATGACCGGCCTTGGGCATTAGGCGGGTCGTCAGTTGCCCGTCCAGAAGTACGATCTCACCGGATTTTTCAGGTACCTGGATGTAGTAGACGCCGGAGAGGAGTTCGTCGTTTTCGTCATGGTTATGGATGCTGGTACCCTGCCCAGGCCCTTGAGCATTGAACCAGAAGCCCAGTCTCAGGGGCTTGTGGCCATAATTCAGGATGGCGCGGGCGCAGGACTCAGCATAGCCTAGCACGCGATCCAGTTCCGGGATGCGTTGGCGTTCCAGGTAGAGGTTCTCGAAGCGACCACCAAAAAAGTGGGTGCGAGACGAGAAGTCAACCGCATCCAGTGCTTGAAAGGCGGCCAGAATGCGGCGGTTGATGTCCTCAGCTTCCGGTAACTGGCTCCCCTGGATGGGGGTACTGGTCCAGAGTCTGGGTGATGTGGCTGGATGGGTGGTCATGGTAATCTTGTTTAACCTCGGTGTGATCATCGCTAAGAGGCCAATAACGCTCCTAAGCCGGAATATCGCGCGATTTGTACTCATTTGGCCTGCACCTTGATAAAACATCGGCGTTCTGGGATTGTCAAGGTTCGCCATATCGCCTATGTTGCTCACTTTGCCCACGAATAACCCACACTACCCTTGAGAGGATTGCATGGCTAAGTTCATCACTTCGCTTCCAGGTGTCGGCGGGGCCACGGCCGCCATTCTGAACAAGCATGGTTTCCGCGTTGTCGAGGATATCGCCAACGCCAGCCCCGAGGCCCTGTCCGCCGTTCCCGGCTTTCGGGCCAGTCGCGCGGCCAAGCTGATAGCGGCCGCCCGCGCCACTCTGGCGGAGGAACAGGCCGTGAAGACCACTGCGGTCAAGAAATCGCCACGGACTAAGCCCGTGGTTCCGGCCGCCGAGATCAAGGCCGACATACCGGAGGCTAATCCCCCCAAGGTCAAAGCGCCTAAGCCCCCTAAGGACGAGGCCCCGGTTGTCGTCGCGGTCAAGGAGAAGCCTGCCAAGGTCGCCAAGACGGTCGTGGACGATCTGCCCAAGGTGAAGACGCCTAAAGCCCCCAAGGCCTCTAAGGCCCCCAAGGCCGAGGCAGTCAAGCCCCAGGAGGTCGAGGTTAAGGCGGCCGACAAGCCCGGGAAGAAGGCCAAGGACGATAAACCCAAGGTAAAGAAGATCAAGGAGCCAACGGTGGCTCCGGTCGAGAATAAGGAAAAGAAGGTCAAGTCCGACAAGATCGAGAAGACGGCGGGCAAGGGTAAGAAGACCAAGTGATGTGCGCGGGCCGGGCGTGACACCCGCTCGCCCGGCGACGTAAAATCCTGTGCCCGCCATGGCGAATCCTCCTGACGCCAGAGGCGGCCCAGGCGAATTCTCCCTTTTGCCCTCGTAGCTCAGTAGGATAGAGCGATCGCCTCCTAAGCGGTAGGTCACAGGTTCAAATCCTGTCGAGGGCACCAATTCCCTTTTTAACCAATGACTTATGAGGATTTCCCTGCCTCCGGTTACCCCATGCCCGCCTTAAAAGAGGCGATTAAGTCCATTCAATGCCGCTACCCGGTAGGCCTCGGCCATGGTGGGGTAGTTGAAGGTGGTGTTGACGAAGTAGCGCAGGCTGTTGGCCTCCCCCTTCTGGGACATGATGGCTTGGCCGATGTGGACGATTTCCGATGCCTGTTCCCCGAAGCAGTGGATGCCGAGGATCGCCAGGGTTTCGCGGTGAAAGAGAATCTTGAGCATGCCGACCGTGTGCCCGGTGATCTGGGCGCGGGCCAGGGTGCGGAAGTTGGCGTGGGCGACCTCGTACGGGATCTGGGCGGCGGTGAGTTCGCGCTCGTTCCGGCCTAGGGAGCTGATCTCCGGGACCGTGTAGATACCGGTGGGGAATTCCTCGATCAGGGACCAGTCGCAGGCGCCTTCGGCGATATGAGCGCCGACGAAGCGGCCCTGATCATAGCTGGCACTGGCCAGGGCGGGTGGGCCGGCCACGTCGCCGGCGGCGTAGATGTGCGGCAGGGCGGTCTGGTAGCTGGCGTTGACGTCGAGTTGGCCGCGCCGGTTGGGGGTCAGGCCGATCTCCTCCAGGCCCAGGTCGGTGGTATTGCCGCTGCGGCCATTGGCCCAGAGCAGCATATCGGTCTTGAACTTCTTGCCAGACTGGCAATGCAGTACCACCCCATGCTCATCGGCCTCCACGGCGGAGTAGGCCTCGTCGTGGCGGATGACGACGCCCTGGTGGCGCAGGTGGTAGCTGAGGGCGTCCGTAATTTCGTCGTCGAGGAAGGAGAGGAGGCGGTCGCGGGTATCGACCAGGTTCACCTTGACATCGAGATTGGCGAAAATGGAGGCATATTCACAGCCGATGACGCCGGCCCCATAGATGGTGATGGAGCGCGGGGTGTGGCCGAGGCGCAGTACCGAATCACTGTCGAGAATGCGTGGATGGTGGAAGACAATATCCGGGGGATGGTAGGGACGGGAGCCGGTGGCGATGACGAAGTGTTCCGCGCCGAGGATCTCCGCCACGCCTTCCGGCCGCGGCACCTGAATATGGTGGTCATCGACGAAGCGGGCCTGACCAAAGATGACATCCACCCGGTTGCGGTGATAGTAGCGGTAACGGGTGCGGACCTGGGCCTCGATGACGTGGTCCGCAGCCCTGATCAGGTCGGGGAACTCCACTTCCACCTGGTCGAGGGTGTGTTGAAACAGGGGGTTGCGCCGGTAGTCGGCCAGCATCTGGATGGAGTGACGCAAGGCCTTGCTGGGGATGGTGCCCCAGTGGGTGCAGCCACCCCCCACCTTATCGTGGGCCTCGATCACGGCGACTTTCTGGCCCGCCTTGCAAAGCTTCATGGCGGCACCCTCGCCCGCCGGTCCGGTTCCGATGATGATGGTGTCGAAGGTTCTTGGCTTCATCTGTACACTTCCCCCTTAGCCTAAAGTGACCCGCTAGTGCCCGAGGGGTTGTCGCCCTCTGCTACGGCTGGCGGCGCTTCATGTCTCACGATCATACAAGTATCCCACCAGGAGATCCCTATGCCTCGCGTCACCGTCGTTGGTGCCGGTTTCGCCGCCCTGACCGCCGTCCGCGCCCTCCACAAGGCCGGTGGTATTCAGGTCTCGGTGGTGAGCCCCAAGGCTGAATTCGTCTATCTGCCCGGCCTCATCTGGATCCCCTCGGGCCTGCGGCGCGCCGAGGATCTGCGTTTGCCCCTTTCCCCCTTGTTTCGCCGCCTGGGGGTCGAGCACCGGGCGGCGGAGGCTATGGGCCTAAGCGCCGATGGCCGGGTACTGGAGACCAGCACTGGCCCCGTCGAGAATGATGGCCTCATCATCGCCTCTGGCGGACGCTTCATCAAGAAGTTGCCCGGCATCGAGCACGCCATTACCCCCTGCGAGGGGGTCGCCGCCGCCGAGCGCATCCGCGATCGCCTCCGGGAGATGACAGGGGGTGTCATCGCCCTGGGGTTCGCCGGTAACCCTCTGGAGCCCCAGGCCATGCGGGGTGGGCCCATGTTCGAGTTCCTCTTTGGTATCGATCAGCAGTTACGCCAGGAGGGACGTCGGGATAAGTTCAAGCTGATCTTTTTCAGCCCGGCGGACAAGCCGGGTAACCGGCTGGGTCCCAAGGCGGTTGCGGGCCTGATGACCGTGATGCGCAAGCGCGATATCGAGACCCATCTCGGTCACAAACTCAAGGGCTTCAGTGCGGTTGGGGTGAGCACGGAGGGGGGCGATTTCACCGCTGATCTGATCCTCTTCATGCCCGGCATGACCGGCAACGCCTGGTTTGACAGCACCCAGTTGCCGCGATCCCCGGGCGGCCTGGTCCAGGCGGATGCCCAGTGCCGGGTTGCCGGCCTGGAGCGGGTCTATGTCGCGGGGGATTCCGGCAGCTTTCCCGGACCGGACTGGATGCCCAAGCAGGCCCACATGGCGGACCTCCAGGCCAGGGCGGCCGTTGGGAACCTGCTGGCGGAGTTCCGGGGCGAGGCGCCCCGCAAGACCTTCAAGGTCGAGTTGGTGTGTATCGTCGATGCCATGGATCGGGGCATGTTGGTGGCCCGCACCGAGAAACACAACCTGATGCTGCCCTCCAGTCGGCTGTATCATTGGCTCAAGCGCGCCTTCGAGTGGTGGTATCTGCGGCCCTTCCGCTAAAGCCAGGCCGTTTCCCAAGAGCCCCTTCGCTTCGGGGAGAATAAAAAAAAGGCCGGTAGTTGGCTACCGGCCTTTAGGGGCCAGACGACGGTGCAAGACCGCCGCCGCGGAACGCCGCTTAGTAGCGGCGGCCACCGCCAGGGCCACCGCCACCACCGCCACTGCGCTGGGGACGGTCAGTGCGGGGCTTGGCCTGGTTGACGCGCATGTTGCGCCCCTTCAGGGGGGTCTCGTTGAGGGCCTTGATGGCGGCATCCGCCTCGGAGTTGTTGGGCATCTCCACGAAGCCAAAGCCCTTAGACTGGCCAGAGAACTTGTCGCTAATTAGGCTGACGCTGGAGATTTCGCCGTAAGCCCCAAAGGCCTCGCGTAGTTCGTCCTCGGTGACGCCGTATGAGAGGTTGCCAACGTAAATGTTCATGTCTCTTCTGTCTCGATGGATCTTATGTGTATTGGCAAAAGAAGAACGGTCGAATAATCAATACACAACTTAATCGACGGTCGGATTCCGGGCCGCTTGCGCAGGACCGGGAAGAAGGGGGTGCCGGGCGCGTAACATCCTGATCAACCCGCCTGGCGCATCCTGTGGCCGCTCGTGCCCTGGCGCGGCGGACCTTGCCGATGCGGATTCGGGCCCTGCGGCCTGGCCTTTGCCGGCGGGCGTGGCCGCTGAATGCGCACGGGTTCCGGATCCGGAGGGGAGGAGCCCATGGGCAGGGGCTCGAAGCCCAGGATGGTGTGCAGGGGGATCTTGCGCTTGAGCAGTCGCTGGATGTCGGCAAGCAGTTTATGTTCGTCCGGACTGACCAGCGACAGGGCGGTGCCCTCCGTGCCGGCGCGGCCGGTGCGCCCGATGCGGTGAACATAGTCCTCCGGGACATTGGGCAACTCGTAGTTGACCACATGGGGCAGCCGGTCGATGTCCAGACCCCGGGCGGCGATGTCGGTCGCGACCAGCGCCCGGACTTCACCCTGCTTGAAGCCCAACAAGGCCCGGGTGCGGGCACTTTGACTCTTGTTTCCGTGGATGGCCGCGGAGCTGATCCCATCGGTTGCCAACTGATCGGATAGGCGGTTGGCGCCATGCTTGGTGCGCGTGAAGACCAGGACCTGCTCCCAGCCGCCGGCGTGGATCAGGTGGGATAGCAGTTCGCGCTTGCGGGTCTTGTCCACCGGGTGTGCCAGTTGCCGTACCAGGTCGGCGGTATCGTTGCGACGCGCGACCTCGATGAAGGTCGGTGAACGCAGGATGCCGGTGGCGAGTTGCTCGATCTCGGCGGAATAAGTGGCGGAGAAGAGCAGGTTCTGGCGGCGAGGCGGCAGGAGTCGCAGCACCCGGCGAATGTCATGAATGAAGCCCATGTCGAGCATGCGATCAGCCTCGTCCAGGACCAGGATCTCGATGCGGGACAGGTCGATGGTGCCCTGACCGGCATGGTCGAGCAGCCGACCGGGGGTCGCTACCACCAGATCAACACCCACCCGCAACCGTTCCACCTGGGGCTGGATGCCGACGCCCCCGAAGATAACGGCGGTGCGCAGCGGCAGGAATTGGCCATAGGTGCGGAAACTTTCCTCAACCTGGGCCGCGAGTTCGCGGGTGGGCGTCAGCACCAGGGCCCGGGGTTGCCGGCCGGTTCTGGCCCGGCCATGCAGAAGCTGGAGAATGGGCAGGGCAAAGGCGGCGGTCTTGCCGGTGCCGGTCTGGGCGCCGGCCAGAATGTCACCACCGGCGAGCACTGGCGGAATGGCCTGGGCCTGAATAGGGGTGGGGACATCATAGCCTTGGGCGTGAATCGCCCGCAGCAATTCGGCTCTGAGGCCGAGGGAAGAAAAGGACATGAAAACTCCTGGATGGGATGCGCCAAATTCGGAACATCCCAGGGACTCCGGGCGTCGTCGCAGGGGGACGACAGGGGGAGCTGGGGGTGAAATAGGGACCGTCCAGTGGTCACTGGCCTGGTCCGGGCGAGAATGGGTGTACAGAGGAAGCGTGCCTGGGGTGTGGGCGCGAATCGGGTAGCGCTATTATTTTAGGGCTGAGTATAACCTAGCGCCAGGATTTGTGAAGGGAAGATTGCGGAGGCCGAGTGTGCCAGGGCCTGTTGAGCAGGGCCCCAAACCGGTCGTAGCCGCCCCGGGAATGGGCGCGGCAATCTCTTGTCCATGAATTGCCTTGTTGTGCTATACAGTGGCTTGATTGACTATTGTCATCCCAACTGGCCTCGGCGTGGGTGTGCTCCACCCGGGTTGAGTCCAGTGGCGAAGTCATGACTGAATCCAAGCGCCCGCCAGAGGTGCATCGATAAAGACAGGCTCAACCTGCGGAGTTTATTACCACCATGAGCGCTTTGATCGAGATGTTTCGCGCCTCCGGCGCGCTGTATGGAGGCAACGCGGCCTTCATCGAAGACTTGTACGAGCGTTACCTCGCCGATCCCGAGAGCGTGGATCTGGCTTGGCGGCAACGCTTCGACGTCATGCGCGGCGGGGCCGCGAATGATATTCCCCACGGTCCCGTCAAGGAAAATTTCCTGCGCCTGGCACGGGAGAGCCATGTCCGGCCCTTGGTGCGCTCCGCGGAGCGACTGGAGCCGGCGGCGGCGGAAAAGCAGTCCGCGGTCCTGCGGCTCATCAACGCCTATCGCTATCGCGGCCATCAGGCCGCCGACCTGGATCCCATCCATCTGCGCGAGCAGCCCCCGGTCCAGGACCTGGACCCGGCTTTTTATCGGTTGAGCGAGGCGGATCTTGATCAGGTGTTCCATACCGGCTCCCTCTACGCCCCCGACCGCATGCGCCTGGGCGATATTGTTGCCCTCTTGCGGGAGATTTACTGCGGGTCCGTGGGCTCGGAGTACATGCACATCACCAGCGTTGAGGAAAAACGCTGGATTCAGAAGCGGTTGGAGGGCTATCGGGCCAAGCCGGAATTGGAGTCCGAGGATCGACGCTGGCTGTTGACCCTGCTCACGGCGGCGGAGGGTCTGGAGCGCTACCTCCACGCCCGTTATGTTGGCCAGAAGCGCTTTTCCCTGGAAGGCGGCGAGGCCATGATTCCCCTGATGGATGAACTGATCCAGCGCGCCGGGCGCAAGGGCATCAAGGAGGTCGTCATCGGCATGGCCCATCGTGGCCGACTCAACGTCCTCATCAATCTGCTGGGCAAGCCACCCAAGACCCTCTTTGACGAATTCGAGGGCCGCGTCCCCCATGTCGGCGACAAGGCTGGGGATGTTAAGTACCACCTGGGCTTCTCCTCCGACGTGGAGACTCCTGGCGGGGGCGTCCACCTGGTGCTGGGCTTCAACCCCTCCCATCTGGAAATCGTCAATCCGGTCATCGAGGGCTCGGTGCGGGCCCGCCAGCGCCGCCGCCGCGATCGAACCGGTGACCAGGTGCTGCCCCTGCTCATCCACGGTGACTCGGCCTTCGCCGGTCAGGGCGTGGTGCCCGAGACCCTGCAGCTCTCTCAGACTCGCAGTTACGGCACCGGTGGGACCCTGCATGTGGTGGTCAATAATCAGATCGGCTTTACCACCAGCCACCCCCTGGACGTCCGGTCCACGCCCTACTGCACCGATGTGGCCAAGATGGTCCAGGCCCCGGTCTTCCACGTGAACGGCGATGACCCGGAGGCGGTCATTTTTGTTACTCGCATGGCCCTGGACTACCGGAACGAGTTCCACAAGGATGTCGTCATCGATCTGATCTGTTACCGCCGCCTGGGTCACAACGAGGCCGACGAGCCCGCCGTGACCCAGCCCATGATGTACAAGAAGATCCGCGCCCATCCCACGGCCCGGGAGGTCTACGCGCAGCGGCTCGCCGAGCTGGGCATCTTGGGCAAGGAGGACGCGGAGGCCCTGGTCGAGAAGTATCGTAACTCTATCGAGCATGGGGTGGTCATGGCCCGACCTGTCATGTGCGGGCTGGACAACGCCTTTCGGGTTTCCTGGCGGGCCTTTGCCGGCAAGGGCTGGGACCAGGAGGTGGAGACGGGCGTAGCGCGCGCCAAACTTCAGGAGCTGGCCCAGCGACTGCTGCGGGTACCCGATGGCTTCGAGCTTCATCCCCGGGTCAGTAAGATCTGGAACGAGCGGCGCAAGATGGCCAAGGGCGATCAGTTGGCCGACTGGGGATTCTGCGAGAACCTGGCCTACGCCAGTCTGGTTGACGCCGGTTTTCCCGTGCGCCTCTCGGGACAGGACTGCGGCCGTGGCACCTTCTTCCATCGCCATGCCAAAATTCACGACCAGCTTACGGGGGAGAGCTATACCCCCCTGCAACACATGAGCGAGAGCCAGGGGCCCTTCATCGCCATCGATTCCATCCTGTCGGAAGAGGCGGTATTGGCTTATGAGTATGGCTACGCCTTGGCCGAGCCCAATGACCTGACCCTCTGGGAGGCCCAGTTTGGTGATTTCGCCAATGGCGCCCAGGTGGTGATCGACCAGTTCATCACCTCCGCGGGCACCAAGTGGAATCTGGATTGTGGCTTGGTGATGCTGCTGCCCCATGGCCTGGAGGGCCAGGGCGCGGAACACTCCTCGGCCCGCCTGGAACGTTATCTGCAACTGTGCGCCGAGGATAACATTCAGGTCTGTGTGCCCAGTACCCCGGCCCAGATGTTCCATCTGCTGCGCCGCCAGATGCTGCGGAATTACCGTCGGCCCCTGATCGTCATGACGCCCAAGAGCCTGCTGCGCCATCGGCTGGCCACCTCGAGCCTGGAAGACCTGGAGCATGGCCGCTTCCAGCCGGTGATCGGCGAGAGCGATGCCCTGGATGTGGCGGGGGTGAAGCGGGTGGTGATGTGTAGCGGCAAGGTCTATTACGACCTGCTGGAGGCGCGGCGCGCGCGGGGCCTCACGGATGTGGCCATCCTGCGTCTGGAGCAGATCTACCCCTTTCCCAGAGATCAGTTCGCCGCCGCCCTGGCCCCCTACACCGCCGCGACCCAGTTCATCTGGTGTCAGGAGGAGCCCCAGAACCAAGGTGCCTGGGACCAGATCAAGCACCGCTTCCACCGCCTGCTGGCGGACAATCGACAGGTGTGCTACGCGGGGCGGGCCATCTCCGCCGCTCCGGCGGTCGGCCACCGTAACGTCCATGTCGAACAGCAGGAGCGCCTTATCGACGAGGCCCTCTCTGGCCAGCTCAACGAAAAACAAAATCGCAGGATCCCGCTATGACAACCACTACTGAAGTCCTCGTTCCCGCCCTCCCGGAGTCCGTCGCCGATGCCACCGTCCTTGCGTGGCATAAGAAGCCTGGCGACCTGGTCAGGAAAGACGAAAGCCTGGTCGATCTGGAGACGGACAAGGTGGTCCTGGAGGTGCCCGCGCCCGCCGATGGTCAGTTGTCCGAGATTCTCATGGCGGTCGGCGAAGTGGTGACCGCCAGTACCGTCCTCGGCCGCATCGGCGCCGTCAGTGTCGCGCCAGTCGCCGGGGCCGAGTCTGCCAAGCCGACCGCCAGCGCCAGTGTCCCCGCTGGCGCGGTGTCGGAGGCCGGTGCCATTTTGGCGCCGGCCGCCCGCCGCCTGGTCAAGGAGCTCGATCTCAATCCCGCCGAGATCGCCGGTAGCGGCAAGGATGGGCGCATCCATAAGAGCGACGTCGTGGCCCATCTTGACCAGCGTGAGGCCAGTCGCCCCGCCGCCGATGTCGATATGACTCAGCGGGTTACCCAAGCCCCGGCGCTGAGCGGCGAGGCGGGCCGGCCCGAGCAGCGCGTGCCCATGACGCGTCTGCGGGCACGCGTCGCCGAACGCCTGGTTCAGGCTCAGCAGACCGCCGCCATCCTGACCACCTTCAATGAGGTGGATATGCAGCCCATCATGGAGCTGCGCAACAAATACAAGGATCAGTTTGAGAAGGCCCATGGCGTGCGCATGGGCTTTATGTCCTTCTTCGTCAAGGGCGCGGTGGAGGCCCTGCGGCGCTTCCCCATCGTGAACGCCTCGGTGGATGGCTCCGATATTATTTACCACGGCTACTATGACATCGGTATCGCCGTCAGCAGCCCGCGCGGCTTGGTGGTCCCCATTCTGCGCAATTGCGATCAACTCACCATGGCCGGCGTGGAGCAGGGCATAGCCGACTTTGGTCGCAAGTCAAAGGATGGAAGCCTGAGCTTCGAGGACCTGACGGGCGGCACCTTCTCCATCACCAATGGGGGTATTTTTGGCTCCCTGCTCTCTACGCCTATCCTGAATCCGCCCCAAAGCGCCATCCTCGGCATGCACAAGATTCAGGAGCGCCCCATGGTGGTCCAGGGCCAGATTGTCGCCAGACCCATGATGTATCTCGCCCTCTCCTACGACCATCGCATCATCGATGGCCGTGATGCCGTCCAGTTCCTGGTCACCATCAAGGAGATGCTTGAGGACCCGTCGCGTTTGCTGCTGGGCGTCTGATTTGCCCTGGTCAGTGAGGGGACCAGGGATCGGTCCCCACCTGTTGAACTTGCTATCGCTTGACTGGGTGACGGCTAGTCCCTCAAGGGGGAGGCTTTGCTGAAGCCAAATGTGAGTCTCCTCCGAAAAGCCGTTTCTCCGGGGAGGCTCCCCGGTCGCGTGCCTGAACATCGGGAACGGACGTTCGCCGCGCATGCGAAGGTGGTGTTACACGATTAGGACACGGAAAGGGCCGCTCT
>JBASIS010000015.1:0-18231 GCA_049654905.1 Chromatiaceae bacterium | reverse complement strand
GTTCATGCGTGCTTCACCTGAGCGGATCGATTCTGAATAATTGCTGACCGTCGATTGCCAATTTCCAATCTGCCATCACATCATCTTGGTGGATTTCCAGCCAAGCCTGTACCAATTTCATTTTCTTTTTTGGTAGGTGGCCTTGGAGAACTTCCCCGTCCTTGATGGCTATGACCGCGGAATGGTCGCCGTAGTGGGCATGAATATGCGGTCGATGATGCTTCTTGTCATCGAAAGAGAACATGTAGATGATGATGCCATAGAACATCGATATTGTCGGCATAGTTACCTCGTCTGTCCGATTTATGGCCCGCCCTTACTCTCTCAACCTGCTGATTACTATGAGATTTTATTCTAGGCGCGACAGCTTGCAGCGGGGCGCGCCGTCAGTAGCCGTTGCGCTTGAGCCAGGCCTTGACCACTTCGGGGTCCATGCCGCGCAAAATATCATCCGGCGACAAGCCGCGCAGGCGGTCCTCAATGGACCTGCGGTAACCTTGTTCTTCGGCCTCCAGCCGTTCCCGAAGGACCGCGCGTTGGGCGGGGGTGAAAAAGTTGACGTCGTCGATCATCATCAGCCAGGTGTCGTGTTTGAAATCGTCGACGGTATAGGCCATGTCGGGTAGTTCCAGGTGGTGCACGTGGGCCAGATGATAGCGCAACAGCGGGGCCAGCGGCGCGCTCGGCCGGTAATGGTTGAGACCGGCGCGGACGCGGTCCAGTTCACTGGCGAAGCGTTCCCAGGGGGCGTTGCGCGGTTGGTCGGCGATGGCGTTGAGGACGATGAGGCGGATAGTGCGCGGCCCCCAGGTCAGGTCATAGACGCCGGGCTAGGCGGTGCCAGGGGGTGCGTGTGGGGGGTGGGGCATGGCTATGAGGCGACAGTTGCTTGGATGACTCACTGGGTCAGGATGGTCAGGGATAGGGTCCTCCTCATGGCCTAACTTCAGGCGGAGGGGCGGCCCGTCGGGGGGGCGGGAACAACGGCCCTGGCGGCCTCAGTGCCCCGCCAGCCAGGCGGCCAGGTCCGCCGTGTCGGTGAAGTCGAGGAGGGCTTCGCCCAGGGTTTCCAGGTCGTCGATGGGCAGGGCGGTAATGCGCGCCTGCTGGGCCTTCGACACGGGGCCGATGCGCCGCTGCAATTGGCGCAGCACCAGTTGCGCCTCGCGCTGACGGCCCCGGGCTTCGCCTCTGGCCTCGCCGCGTGCTTCACCGCAGGCCTCGCCTATCCTCTGACCTTTGGCCACCAGTTCTTTATAGGCCCGGGTCTCTTCCAGCGGGGTGAGTTCACCTAGCATGTTCAGGATCTCCTCTAAATTCAGCGCTTTGAACCGCGCCATTAACCAGGATTGAAAGACGTCCACGCAGTGCCAGCGGGTCGCCTCCGGCGGGTTGGCCTCTTGCAAGCGACGATAGACCGGCGGTGCCTGGGTGCGCAAGCGTTCCAAGTCGCCTTCCAGGTAGGGGAGGAATGCTGGTGGTAGTCGTGTCCGCTTTCCAGTTGCTGGGCGAGGGTGCGGGCCAGGGAGTGGGCGCTGCGGGCATTCCAGGCGCGGTAGCGACGCACTTGCATTTCGATGTTGTAGCGCCGGCCTTGGTCATCCCGGGCGAGGAGGTCGAGGCTCGACCATGCAACACCCGAGATGAGCGATCAGCCTGGTCGCTGGGACCCTATTTCCTGCTCGATTACTCCGATTAGATCCAGGATATTCATCGCCTGCCCGGGGATCACCTGATTTTCGCTCCCCAGGTGAATGTGATCCGGGAAATCCGGCAAATCAGGAAAATGCCCGGCGTTGTCCCAACGTCGGATTAATCTTTGTTTTTCGGCATCCATCCATTGATAGCGATACTCCAGCGTTTCTGGTTTGCCCAGGCGAATGACAAAATATTCAGACAGTTACAGAAAATCACCATTAACCAATCGTAACCGGGCACGAAAATAACCGCGCTCCTGAATCAATCGTTCGGTGATCACTTCAATTCCAGCGATGCAAGCGGAGGCTGCCAATCGGGCCTTGACGTCATCCAGGTAGCGACTGACGATGATCACGCCTCGATCCCAAGCGTTTGCAGGCGTTGGCGCAGGGATGCCGCCATGCCACATAAGGCGCTCCACTCAAAGAAGTCGGCCTCATCGCCAAGGTCGCCGCTCTGTAAGCGATGATAAAAGTCAGGCGAAGACATCCGGTATTCCTGTTCAAACTGCGTCAGGCTGACTTCAATCGTGCGTAATTCCCTAAGGGCTTGGGCATGTTCGAGTGCGATGATTTTTTCTAAGGCCCGATCAACCACCTCGCTCTGATAGCCATGCCGATAGAATGATTCCAGTTGGTGTAACTTGTCGAGCGTATTGATTAAGGTCGTCATGAATGAATTTTCCCATCGGTTACAGGATGAGCCGCTGCAGGCGCTGATGGCTCAGGTCGCGGTATCGCGGGCGTAGGGCAGTGCCCCTCATTGCTCCCGGAAGACCGCGTCGCTATTGGGCGCGTCGAGCAGGCGCTCGGCCCAGGCCGAGCTGTTCGGGGGTGGCGGTCTGGAGGCGGGTCCGGGTGGCCTCGCTTACGGGGCCAAAGCGGTGGCGCAGGAGGCGTTCCAAGGCTTGTTGTACCGGGGGGTAGATATCCATGCTGTCCTGCCCGGGCCGTCAGTGCCCATTGCCTGGCCGAAACACGTCCTCAAGATTGGCCGCGTCCAACAAGCGCAGCGCCCATGCCTGTAACTGTTCCGGCCGCGCGCCCTGCAAGCGCGCATCCAGGTCTGTGGGCAAGGCCCCGAAGCGTTGCTGGATCTGCAACCGCAACAGCTGGGACTGGCCTTTGCCGATGCCTTGCTCCATCCCCTTTTCCATCCCCTTTTCCATCCCCTTTTCCATCCCTTTTTCCATCCCTTTTTCCATCCCTTTTTCCATCCCCCGCTGCAGCCCCTTTTCCATCCCGCGGCGGCTGAAGATTCGTTCAAAGCTGCTGACGTAGCGCATCTGTTTCTCCTCATCAAACTGTTGGACGGCGGCCCACAACCGGTCTTCCAGTCCTTCGGGTAGGGTCAAGACCCAGTCAATAAAGCGGAGCAGTTCCAGAATCTCCGCTCGCTGATAGCCGCGCCGATAGAGGCTGCGTATCAGGGTGAGTTTGGCGCGGTAGCGCGCTTGCTCCTGGCCCGCGGTTTCGCGCGCCTGGAGATGGGCCTGGGTGACGACCGCAAAGGGGTTGGCTGACGCTTCCAGCTCCGCCCACCGGTCGCGGAAGGCCGCGAGGCTCATGACCGGGAACCGCAGGGCCATCTGACAGCCCCAGCGCTGGTAGCCGAAGGTGCCGACCGGCGCCGCCACGGCGGCGCCCAACACCGCCAGGCTCACCACCGGTCGTCCGTAGCGGTCGTAGAGGCGGTAGTTGTAGACGAACATGCGCTGGGGAAAGTCGGCGTCATAGTCCGCCTGCACTTCCACATGCACCAGCACCCAGTCTTCCCGCCCGTCGCGCCCGGTGACCCGCACCAGCGAATCGGCCCAGCGGCGGCCCAGCGCGGCATCCCGGACGACCTTCTGTAATTCCTTGTCGAGCAGGGTGTAGCCCTGGGTCCAGTCAATCCCGGCATGGACATCTGGAAAATAGAAGGCCAGGAAGTCCGGAAAGAAGCGCTCCAGGACGTTTTTCCAGGGAGAGTCGTAGTCGGTCATCGGGCTCCGGGGCTTGGCTTGGCGAAAGTGCCGAAGAAGAGGGTGAAGACGATCATGGTCAACAAGGGCCGCTGCAGGACCCTGGCCAGGCCGATGAGGGTCTGTTTGTAGCGGAGGGTGAGGTCGCGCCAGGCGAGGGCGGAGAAGAGTTCGCGGTAGCGCCAGAGGTCGCGCCAGTAGTGGCGCTCGGCCAGGCCCGGCTCGATGATGAGGGTGTGGGGATTCATGGGGGCAAGTTTAGCGGAGTTGGTGGCGAGGGAGAGCGGCCATTTGGGGGGGCAAGCCGAGGTCGATGCCAAGCATGTTGCCGAGGCGTTGGCAAGCCTGGGCAAACGCGACCTCCGGGCGTTGCGCCGCCGGCTGCAGGTGCTGACGCTGCATTTGCTCAACTATCAGTACCCGCCCGGGCGGTTGCACAAGCGCTGGCTAACGACCATCGACCACCCGCGCGACGAAATTGACGCGCTGTTGCTCGATAGCCCCCGTCCGCGGTCAGCCCTGGCGGCGGCGCTCGATACCCTCTACCCGTAAGCGGTGAGAGACGCCTGCCGCGCAACCGGGCTACCGGCCAGCACCTGCCCGGACACCTGCCCTTACCCGCTCGACCGGCTGATCGCGCCGTGTTACTGGCCACCTAAACTGACCCACCTACAGACAACAATATTGACCTGCCCCAGGATAGGGAACGGCTCTGGCCGGCCGGCGGCCTCAGTGCCCCGCCAGCCAGGCGGCCAGGTCGGCGGCGTCGGCGAAGTCGAGGAGGGCTTCACCCAGAGTTTCCAGGTCGTCAATGGGCAGGGCGATGATGCGCCCCTGCTGGGCCTTCGACACGGGGCCGATGCGCCGCTGCAAGAGTCGCAGCACCAGTTGCGCCTCGCGCTGACGGCTGCGGGCCTCGCCCATGATCTGGCCTTTGGATACTAACTCTTTATAGGCCCGGGTCTCTTCCAACGGGGTGAGTTCACCTAGCATGTTCAGGATCTCCTCTAAATTTAGCGCTTTGAATCGCGCCATTAACCAGGATTGAAAGACGTCCACGCAGTGCCGGCGGGTCGCCTCCGCCAGGTTAGCCTCTTGTAAGCGACGATGGACCGGCGGGGCCTGGGTGCGCAAGCGTTCCAGGTCCGCTTCCCGGTAGGGGAGGAAGACCCCCAGCAACGGATGATCGGGCACCTCCCGCGCCAGTTGGTCGAGTACCGCGGGGAGATAGGCGCGGCGGAGCGGGGCGGCGGCGTCACGCTCGATCAGTCCATGCCAGGGCTCGGTGCGGGGTCCAGCGCGGCGTCGGCGAACTGATAAGCCCCGCGCACCGCGATGCCGCCCGTGAGCAGCCGGAGGAAGTCCGGGTCGGCGCTGAACAGGGTGTAGATCTGTTTGTCGGTCTTCATCGCTTGGCTTTCGTCGAGGCTGAACTTGGTATGGTTGGGCGGCATCACCTGAAATCCTAGCGTACCCGGCGGGGATGGGTGTAGGGCTCATCATGGCTCCCGGAAGACTGCGTCGCTATTGGGCGCGTCGAGCAGGCGCTCGGCCCAGGCCTCGAGTTGTTCGGGGGTGGCGGTCTGGAGGCGGGTCCGGGTGGCCTCGCTCACGGGGCCAAAGCGGTGGCGCAGGAGGCGTTCGAGGATGGTGACTTCGCCTTGGATTCGCCCTTCCTCTCGCGCGCCAAACAGTTCGTTACGCTCGTCGCGCAGGGCGCGCTCGCGCACGAAGGCTAGCCGTTGAATTTCGGCATCGGCGCTGAGGCTGCGGAGGCGTTCCAGGGCTTGTTGTACCGGGGGGTAGTCGATCTGTTGCATTCGGTGTTCCTCCTGCCAGTGTTCGAGAAAGGTGACCCAGGCGGACAGGGCCGGTGCGCCGGCGGCCAAGCGGTCGGCTTTAGGGAGTTCTATCAGGTTCAATTGTAGTTCGTCGCCCAGTTTCAAGGCGGGCTGGCGACGGTCGCGCATTTCGAAGCACCAGAGGGCTTGCTGCTGGTGCTCGGGTTGGGTGAAGAGGTCGAAGTCGAGCAGGTGGATGCCGATGGCGGGCTTGAGCTGGTGGTAGTCGTGTCCGCTTTCCAGTTGCTGGGCGAGGGTGCGGGCCAGATAGTAGGCGCTGCGAGCGTTCCAGGCGCGGTAGCGCCGCACTTGCATTTCGATGTTGTAGCGCCGGCCTTGGTCATCCCGGGCGAGGAGGTCGAGGACGATGTATTTGCCGGTCAGTTCTTCGGGGGCGATGTGGGGATTGAGGACCTCGACGACGGAGACTGGCGGGCGTCGCTGCGCACGGCGTTGATCAGGGCCGCCAGAAACCCGGGGGCGGGGGCGAAGAGTTTTTTGAAGACGAAGTCGTTTTTGGGGTCGAGCAGGGACATGGTGGAGATCCTGGCAGAGCGCAACAAGCGCGCGGCGGGGTCGCGGGGCTGTGTAGTGCGTGGGATCGGGGGTGACGCTCAACCAGGGCTCAGGGTGTCGGGTGGACCTGCGGCCTCAATGCCTTGCCAGCCAGGCGGCCAGGTCCGCCGTGTCGGTGAAGTCGAGGAGGGCTTCACCCAGGGTTTCCAGGTCGTCGATGGGCAGGGCGATGATGCGCGCCTGCTGGGTCTTCGAGACGGGGCCGATGCGCCGCTGTAATTGGCGCAACACCAGTTGCGCCTCGCGCTGACGGCCGCGGGCTTCGCCGCGGGCCTCGCCCATGATCTGACCTTTGGATACCAACTCTTTGTAGGCCCGGGTCTCTTCCAAGGGGGTGAGTTCACCTAGCATGTTCAGGATCTCCTCTAAACTCAGCGCTTTGAATCGCGCCATTAACCAGGATTGAAAGACGTCCACGCAGTGCCGGCGGGTCGCCTCCGCCAGGTTGGCCTCTTGTAAGCGACGATAGACCGGCGGGGCCTGGGTGCGCAAGCGTTCCAGGTCCGCTTCCCGGTAGGGGAGGAAGACCCCCAGCAACGGATGATCGGGCACATCCCGCGCCAGTTGGTCGAGTACCGCGGGGAGATAGGCGCGGCGGAGCGGGGCGGCGGCGTCGCGCTCGATCAGTCCATGCCAGGGCTCGGTGCGGGGGTCCAGGGTGGCGTCGGCGAACAGGAGGCAGCCGCGCACCTCCCGGGTGGGATGGCGCTCGCCCACCAGGGCTATTTCCAACAATAGCCGATGATAAATCACGGGATCGTGCTGGGCCTGAAACTCAATGACCCAGATCCCTTCGGTCGTCGCCCGCGGGATCAGTACGCCGTCGGTGTGCCGTTCCAGGCCTTTGACGGACAGGGCCTCGAACTGATAGGCCCCGCGCACCGCGATGCCGCCCGTGAGCAGCCGCAGGAAGTCCGGGTCGGCGCTGAGCAGGGTGTAGATCTGTTTGTCGGTCTTCATCGTTTAGCCTGGGGGATGCTCGCCGGGAAGCCTTTACTCCAAGCCAACGGCGAGGCCGATCAGGCGCCGGATGGACGCAAGTTCCGCACCGTCGATGTGCGAACTGGTGGGACTGACACGCTGCTTCGAGGTGGTCGTGACATGATGGGCCAGGGCATAACAGGGTTTGGCGCAGCCGTTGTTGGGAGTGGGCGGGATCAGGACGGACAGGTCCGCGATGGCGAGGTGGGGGTCTTCGGCGAGGGGCACCAGTATGAGATTCGGGTAGGTCTCGTCGAACAGGTCGCTGTCCTCGACCACGACGGCTGGTCGCCGCTTGTTCGGCTCTTTGGGCAGTGCATCGCGCCAGTCCACGAGGACGATCTGGCCGGCGGCCAGGTTCATCGACGCTCGCCCTCGGCGGTGGGCGTACCCCATTGGTCGTAGAACCGCTGGGCTTCCGGCGAGGTGGCGACATAAGCGCCAACCGCTCGGCTTTGATCGCGGATACGCTCCCGCCGCAGGCGCTTGGCCTCGTTGGCGGCGAGTTCGCGCAAATAGGTGGACAAGCCGATACCGCGCGCCTTGGCGGCGTCTTCGAGCGTTGACTGCATGTCCACGTCCAACCGCACCGAAACAGGATGGCCCATGTCGTTCTCCCGTGCTAATACGTTAGCATAGTACAAGAACCTACTACGAGCCAGTAGCGTGGAGAGGGTGACCACCCCTTCCTCTGCCTGAAGACGGGGAGAAGTTGAGCGCGCACTGGAGGTGGGTCCAGGGTGTTAGGATACCCGAACAATCCCAAAGCCAACCGGACTCGGCATCGGGATGCCGCTAAACGGGACTATTTGCTGATCGTGACCAGCGGACCTATGACCCAGATAGACCAAAATATACTTGCCGAACTCGCCCAAGGCGAAAGCCAGACCCAGGAATTTAAACGCCAGTTGGGTCATCCTGAGAGCGTTGCCGGCGAGATCGTCGCTTTCGCTAACTGCGAGGGTGGCGTGGTGTTTTTCGGCGTCGATGACGAGGGGCTCATCATCGGCCTGCCTGATACGCAGACGGCGTTACAGGCCCTGACCCATATCTGTCGGGATCGCTGCATACCACCCATTAGCCCGGTGCTGGAGCAGTACAGCCTAGAGGGCCGCGACATCCTGGCGCTGCGGGTCATGCCCGAGTTGAATCGCCTGAAACCCTATCGTACCGCCGGGGGCCGGTTTTATCTGCGGGCCGGTCGCGACAAACAGGATGCGACGGGCCGGGAGTTGATTCGTATTGCCCAAGCCGCGGGCGAACTTCATTACGACGAGAGTCCCGTTTGGGGTGCGGGGCTGGACGATTTGGCACTGGATGCCTTCGCTAGCTATCACGAGCTCCAGTTCGGCCTACCCCTGGCCAGCCAATTAGAGCAGAGTCAGTTACCTTTGGAAGTGCTGTTGAGCCATCTGCGACTGGCGGAGCGCCTTGATGGCGCCTGGTGGTTGACCGTCGCGGGGCTGCTCGTTTTTGGCAAGGACCCCCAGCGGTTCATGCCGCAAAGCCGGGTGTCGGCCGTAGCCTTCGCCGGGGTGGACGAAGACTCCGATCTCCTGGACCGGCGCGAGATTGTTGGGCGGTTGCCCACCGTCATTGAAGACACCCGTCTGTTTCTAGAACGGAATATTCGCAATCCCGCCCGAGAATTGGGTTTTCGTCGGGAGGATCTGGCCATCTACGACCGCAAGGCCTTGGGCGAGGCGGTGGTAAACGCCATCGCCCATCGGGATTACAGTCTGAGCGGGTCGCAGATTCGGGTGTTCCTCTTTACGGATCGGGTGGAGGTGCGCAGTCCGGGCCGCCTGCCAAATTCAGTGACGTTGGAGAATATTCGGCTCGGGGTCCATGCCGAGCGCAACCGACGATTGGCAACCCTGCTGACGCAATTAGGGTACATGAGCGCCATCGGCACCGGCATCCCTCGCCTCATCATCCGCCTGACCCGGCAACTGTCCGGCCGGGAACCAGAGTTTGCCCTGGTGGGAGAAGAACTGCGGGTGCGCATCTGGGCCAAAACCTGATCGCGTCTCGCCAGGCAGTCCAGCTTCTGATACCGGAGGCAGGAGGGCCGGAATAATCACCCCAACCCAGCAGGTACCCATTGCCATGCCCCAACTTGCCTCCTCCCCCCACCTCAGCGTCGAGGACTACCTGTCCAGCGAAGACGGCGGCGAGGTCCGCCACGAATACATCGATGGCCAGGTCTATGCCATGACGGGCGCCAGTGATCGCCACGGGCTGATTACGCTCAACATCGCCACCTGCCTGCGCCCCCTCCTGCGTGGCACCCCGTGTCAACTCTTCGCCAACGACATGAAAGTGCGGCTGAACATCAACCAGCAAGATATCTTCTACTATCCCGACCTGCTGCTGTCGTGCGATCCGACCGATCGGGAAACCTACTACCGCAGCAAGCCCTGCCTGCTGGTCGAGGTGCTATCCGACTCCACCGCGCGCCTGGATAGCCGGGAAAAACGCTTCGCCTACCAGACCCTCCCCAGCCTGCTGGAGTACCTGCTCGTTTCCCAAACCCACCGCGAGGTCCAGATTTTCCGCCGCCAGGAGGAGTGGGCACCGGAAATCCACCAGGCGGGGCAGATCCGGCTGGACTGCCTGGGGTTCGAGCTGCCTATGGATCTAATCTATGAAGATGTAACGGGGCTATGACGAGCGCTGTGCTCAGTCATAGTAAAGGTAGCGGAAGCACGGGTCGTCCGGGGTACCTTCGAGGGCACTGCCCACCGCCGGTCGCCACTGCACCGTGTCCTCGATCTTGCGAGCCAGCTCGAAGTCCTTGTCGGTAATGCCGTTAGCCGAATGGGTGCTCAGATCCACCGTGACCCGGTCGTAAGAGACCCGCAGGTCCGGGTGATGCCAGGCGGCCTCGGCCAGATGGCCGATGGTGTTGACCACCATGAGGGCACCCTTCCAACCGCTGGTGCGGTACTGACGGCGCAGACAACCCTCGACATAGTCCCATTGGGGCAAGGTCGCGGCCAGATGGTGGCCGATCTCGGCCGGGGTGTAGGTCTTTTCGTCGGTCATGGTCGTTCACTCCTCTCGCTGTCAAACCTGACTCAAGGTCTCGTCCAGCTTGGCCAGGTCAAAATCGCCGGTGACCAGGCTGGTGCCGATGCCTTGGAGAAGGACCAGGCGCAGGCGACCGTCCTGGACCTTTTTATCGACGGCCATCAGGTCGCGGAAGACCTGAGGCGTCAATTCCGGGGGCGGGGCGACGGGCAGGCCGGCGGCGGCGATGAGGGCGCGGGCGCGGGCCAGATCGGCGGCGGCGAGCCAGCCGAGGCGGTGGGAGAGATCGGCGGCCAGGCACATGCCGGCGCTGACGGCCTCGCCGTGGAGCCAGGCGCCATAACCCATGCCGGTCTCGATGGCGTGGCCGAAGGTGTGGCCGAGGTTGAGGAGGGCACGCTGGCCGGCCTCCCGTTCGTCGTCCGCCACCACCTCGGCCTTGTTCTGGCAGGAACGCTTGATGGCCTCGGCCAGGGCCTCGCTGTCCCGGGCCAGGAGGGCGGGCATCCGGGCCTCCAGCCAGACAAAGAATTCGGGATCGCGGATGAGGCCGTATTTGATGACCTCGGCCAGACCGGCGGCGATTTCCCGTTCCGGCAGGGTGTTGAGGGTATCGGTGTCGATGATGACGGCGCGGGGTTGGTGGAAGGCGCCGATCATGTTCTTGCCGAGCGGATGATTGACGCCGGTCTTGCCGCCGACGGAGGAATCGACTTGGGCCAGCAGGGTGGTGGGGACCTGGATGAAGGCGACACCGCGCTGGTAGCAGGCGGCGGCAAAGCCGGCCATATCGCCCACCACGCCCCCGCCCAGGGCGACCAGGGTGCAATCCCGGCCGAAGCGGTTACCCAGCAGGCCGTCGAAGATGCGGTTCCAAACCTCCAGGGTTTTGTATTGCTCGCCATCCGGGAGGATGACTTGCGCCACCTGATAGCCCGCCAGGGCCTGAATGACCTGGGCCAGATAGAGGGGGGCGACCGTCTCGTTGGTGACGATCATCACATGGCGGCCACGGATATGGCGCTGATACCAGCGCGGATCGGCCAACAACCGCTGGCCGATGTGGATGGGATAGGCGCGGTCGCCCAGGGCCACCTGGAGACTGCGGGTCATGACAATTCCGTCTCGAGGCGGCGGCGGATCTCCTTGACGACGGAGGCGGTGCCGCGCTTTTCGGTGGAGACGACCAGGTCGGCCACCTGGCGGTAGAAGGGTTCGCGCTCGTCCATGAGTTGACGCAGCCGTTCAAGCGGGTCTTCCGTCTGGAGCAAGGGCCGGTTGCGATCGCGGTTGGTGCGGGAAAATTGCTGCTCGGGGCTGCATTGGAGATAAATCACCACGCCCCGGGCCGCCAGATGCTGGCGACTGGCCTCCCGCAGGATGGCTCCGCCGCCGGTGGCCAGGACGATGCCCTCCTGGTTGGTCAGGTCGGCGATGGCCTGCTGCTCTCGGTTGCGAAAGCCCTCCTCGCCTTCGTATTCAAAGATAGTAGAGATGTCCACCCCCGTGCGGCGCTGGATCTCGTGATCGCTGTCCTCGAATCGGAATGACAGGGCCTCGGCGAGTTGGCGGCCGATGGTGGATTTGCCGGCCCCCATGGGGCCGATGAGAAAGATGTTGTTTAACCGCTTCATGGACGCATGCTTTTTCGGATTAGGACGGCGCGTGGTTTCAACGCGATTTTAACTCCGGCTGGAGAATTCTGGGGGTAACGAAGATGAGCAACTCATTGTTGGTTTCCTTGCGAGCATCATTCTTAAACAGATTGCCAAGGATTGGCAGGTTGCCAAGCCAGGGCACCTGCTCTTTGCTCGTGAACCGGGAACGTTCGAAGACGCCGCCCAGGACGACCGTCTCGCCATTATCGACGAGGACATTGGTTTCGACGGCCCTTTTATTGATGTAGGGATTGCCATCGACTTTCAAGGCCTCGTCGGCCTCGTTCTTGGTCACCCTCAAGGCCATGAGAATGCGATTGTCTGGGGTGATGTGGGGGGTCACCGTCAGCTTGAGGGTGGCATCCTGATACTTGACGGTGGGCGGTTCATTTTGGGTGCCCGGGGTGACGACCGGGACCTGCTGGCCCACCTCGATCTCGGCCTTCTGCTTATCGGAGGTAATGACCCGGGGATTCGAGATGATCTCCCCCCGCCCTTCCTGCTGCATGGCGGAAAGTTCGAGCTGTAGCAGATAGCTGCCAATCTTGCCAATGAGGAAGTTAATCGCGCTGGTAGGATTGGCGGCGGGTAAATCGACCATGAGGGGCACCGTGTCATCGACGGTGGTCCCCCAATAATTGTCACCCACCAAGGTACCCGGACGGCCACCATAAATTTCATTGAAATCGCCTTTATTCTCATTGACCTGGAGACGATTGGCGCCGAAACGCACCCCCAGTTCACGGGCGAAATTATCGGAGGCGATGACGACACGCGATTCGATCATGACCTGGCGCATGGGCACATCCAGGCGGGCGACGAGCTGGCGGATTTGTTCGAGTTTATCCACCGTGTCCTGCACGAGCAGGGTGTTGGTGCGCTCATCGGCGGTGACGCTGCCCCGGCTGGAGAGGAGCCCCCGAGCCTGGGACTCTTCCCTTTCCCCCTGGACCTCGCCCTGCTGGAAGCCA
The DNA here is from genome assembly GCA_049654905.1 of Chromatiaceae bacterium. Lineage (GTDB taxonomy): Bacteria > Pseudomonadota > Gammaproteobacteria > Chromatiales > Chromatiaceae > M0108. The sequence continues at coordinate 5,510 of JBASIS010000015.1, read as the reverse complement.
ACCGTGCCCTTGGTTACCTGCTGGGTCTCCAATAACTTGGCGATTTCGGTGGCCTTGGCGTAATTGATCTGGATATGCTCGGTACGCAGGGGGACCAACTCCTCGATCTTTTGCGTCGCCGCCAACTCCTGCTCCTCGCGGGCCATGATCTCCTCGGTGGGACCGATCATGATGACGTTGCCCTTCTGGCGCATGGTCAAGCCCTTGGACTGGAGGATGATATCCAAGGCCTGATCCCAGGGCACGTTCTTGAGGCGCAGAGTGACATTGCCCTTGACGGAATCGCTGGCGACCAGGTTGAGCCCGGTAAAGTCCGCCAGGAGCTGCAGCACGGCGCGGACCTCAATGTCCTGAAAATTGAGGGTCAAGCGATCACCACTGAAGGTGATCTGGTCCCGCCTTTTTCGATCCTGCTGCTCCTGGGTGAGGGTGCGGAATTCAATCGTAAAGAGTTCGTTGACCTGATAGGCCAGATATTCGTAATCCTTGGTGGGCTGGATGGTGATGGCGACGTCGCGCCCCTGGGGGCGGGACTCAATGGCGACGACGGGGGTGCCGAAGTCCACCACGTCCAGCCGGCGGCGCAGGCGCACCGGCAAGGAGGTATCCAGGACCTCGACGACCACCTTGCCCCCCTGCTCCGCGACGGTGGCGCGGCTATCCGGCCTGGGCAGTTTCACCAGGACCCGGCCCTCCCCGGCCGGGCCCCGCTGGAAGTCGATACCCCGCAGTTCGGGGCCCGCGACCGCGCTGGGCCGCGCGCTGGGCGGGACGGAGGCTGAGGGGACGGCCAGGGACGCGGTGACGGATTCGTTGATGGCGATGCTGATCCGATCACCCCGGCTTTCGACCCGATAGGGCACGGAAGTGGCGAGATTGACGACGACCCGGGTGCGGCCATCGGCATCCAGGGCCATCAGGCTCTGGACCGGCCCCACATCGATCGCCACGTTTTTGCGCGGCAGTTCACTGGTGACCCCGGGGAGATCGAGGACGATGCGCGCCGGCGACTCGGTGGAGAAGTCCCGGGGGGCGGCGACGGCCTCGGTGAGCACCAAGTCGATGCGGACCTGGTTGCCGGGCAGGGAGGCGAATTCGACGTCCTTGAGGGCGGCCGCCAGGCCGCTGGCCGGCCAGGCCAGGCTCAGGATCAGGAGCCAGGTCGGATACCATCGCGCGCTGGCAATCCTGGCCGGAGCGGGCCCTGACCGCTGGATCCTCATGAATGAAAGCGCCTGCATATCTGTTGCGTGCCCTCGGGCCACCTATTTTCCCCGTTTCCCGTCCTGAATCAGGGCCATGGATGCCTCCCGCTCCATCCAGCGCCCCGCGCCATCCTGGATCAGTTCGATGAGGTCGATCCTCTGCTCCGTGATGCGGATGACCCGGCCATGATTCTGGCCCAAGTAGTTGCCGACCGCGACGCGATGGAGCGTCTTGTCCTCCCGGGCGAAGACCAGGCCCCAGATGCCGCCATCCTGCTGCAAGATGCCCTGCATGAGCAAGCTATCGAGGGCAAATCGCTCCAAATTCTCCCGAGGCCGATGGGGGTCCGGGGCCATGCCGCCAGGGTCCGGGGTCTCCGGGGTGCTAATGGCGGCCGTCTCCTTGTCCATGAGGAAGGGGTCGCGCCGCTGGCCTGGCTCGTAGAGAAAGCCTTCGACCAGGGCGTACTCCGGCAGGGGGGCGATCGGCGGCGGCCGGCGCAGCCGGATCTGGTTGGTGTAGTCTTGCAGATCGGTCAGATCGGGATTGCCACAGGCGGCCAGCCCCAGCGCCGCGAGGCCTAGGGCAAAGTACCAGGCGATCCGGACCTCGGGACTCATTTTTTGGCTTTTCCTGGCTTCCCAGCCTTGCCACCTGGCTTGGCCTCCTTGGCCTTATTCGTCTCTTCGTCCTCAATGTAGCGGTAGGTCTTGACCGTGGCGTGCATACGCAGCTTGCTGGCCGTCGCCGCACCGCGGACATTCTTGTCCAGGGAGGAGATGACGACATCCTGGACGGTGACGATCCGCGACAAGGCCGCGAGGCCACTGACGAATCGGCCCAGGTCGTGGTAGGTGCCGGTCACCTCCACCTGGATGGGCAGTTCGGCGTAAAAGCTCTTGGAGACCTCCCCGGCGGGCCGAAACAGGTCGAATTCCAACCCCGCCGCCAGCCCGGTCTGGGAGACGTCCACCAGGAGGGCCGCGATCTCGGCGCTGCCGGGTAATTGCCTGAGCAGGTCGGTCAAAAACTCTTCGATCTGGAGCAACTGTTCCCGATGGATCTCCAGGTTGGCCGCCAGCCGTTGCTTGGCCTCGAAACTCGTCCTGAGTTCGGTTTCCTGGGCCTCGACGCGGCTCAGCTTGTCGATCTGATCCAGGGTGATGAACCAGTACCAGCCGCCCGCCAGGACCGCACACAGAAAAAGGACGAGGATGGCTTTGGCTGCCACCGGCCAATCGCCCATGTTGCTGAAATCCAGCTCGTTGAGTTGGTTGAGATCCATGAGTGGCCAAGGTCCGCGCCGGCCGTCAGGCCGAGGCCTTGTCCTCCTCCGGTTTCGGTGCCGGCGGCCGTTGCTGCTGGAACTGCAACTCGAATTGGCTGAGACCCCGGTCCGATTTGTCCTGATCCTTGATGATGTTGAGAGTCGGGTTGGTGATCCAGGCGGAGGCCTTGATGTTGCGCATCAGGTCCGAGATGCGACCGTAGGATTGGGCGCGCCCCTCCAGGATCACATTACGACCGCTCTGTTTGATCCCGGTGAGGAAGACGCCGTCGGGGATGGCGGTGACGATCTCGTCGAGGAGATGCACCACCTCCGGGCGAATCTGCTGCAATTCCTGGATGATATCCATACGCGCAAGCAGGTCCGCCTTCTTCTTTTCGATTTCCTTGATCTCTTTGATTTTTCTGTCCAGCGTGGCAATCTCGGCGGTCAGGAAGGCGTTGCGGGACTCCTGGACCAGAACCAGGTCCTCGATGACCAGATAACTGGCGATGGCGGCGCCCAGGGTGAACACCAGGGCCGCCACGCCATAGCTGACAAAGAGTCGCTTGAGGCGTTGTCGCCTGGCCTCGCGCCAGGGGAGGAGGTTGAGGCGGGCCATCTAGTCGAACCGGCGCAAGGCCAGGCCAACGGCGACGGCCAGGGCGGGACCCTGGCGCTGGATCATCTGGGCCCCCACCTTGGGGCCCAGCATCATATGGATAAAGGGGTTGGCGACGTAGGCCGTAATCCCCAAGCTGGCCCCGATCACCTGGTCAAGTCCGGGGAGTCCGGCCACGCCCCCGGCGAGGAGGATTTGATCCGCCGACCTGGCGGCGGTGGAGGAATAGAAGAACTGGAGGGCCCGGCCGATCTGCTGGGCCAGGGCGGCTGCGAAGGGGTCACGCACCTCGCTGGCAAAGGACGCGGGCAGATCCATCTCAATGACGCGGCGCCGGGCCTCCTCCGGGGTCAGGTCATAGCGGTGCTGGACCTCCTCGAACAATTGGCTGGCGGCAAAACCCTGCTCGCGGGTAAAGAGGGTGCGGCCCTGGCGCATCACCTGGATGCGCATGGCGTCCGCGCCGATGTCGGCGATGGCGATGGTCTGGCCCTGGCCTTGGCCTTGGCCTTGGGCACCGAGGGCCAGAATACAGGCGTTCTCGAGGGCGTAGGGCTCCACATCGATAACACTCGCCTTGAGACCCGCGATTTCCAGGGCAATGATCAGATTGATGGCGATTTCGTGCCGAGCCGCGGCGAGCAGCACATCCACTTCACCCGGGTTAACCGATGGGCCCAGCACGGTAAAATCGATATCGACTTCTTCCAGGGGGTAAGGGATATATTGGTCCGCGTCCATCGTGATTTGATTTTCCATCTCCTCGTCGGCGAGGCCGGCGGGCAAGGTGATGACCTTGGTGATGGCGGCGGCACCGGGCATGGCGACGGCGGCGGCCTTGGCGCGAGTCCCCGAGCGGGCGACCGCCTTGCGGATGGCCTCGCCCACTAACTGGGGGTCGGCGATCTTTCGCTCGGCGATGGCGCCAGGCGGCAAGGGTTCGAGCGCGCAGCTTTCCACCTGGTAGGTGTGGGCGGAACCGGCCCCGGCTTGGGAGAGTTCGATCAGCTTGACGGCGGTCGAGCCGATATCCACTCCCAGAAGCGGCGCCTTCTTGCGGCCAAAGCCAAGGCTGAACATGGATGGAAGAGGTTTATTTCAGGCGTGAGTGGGTTTGAGTAGGGATTAAGTAGCCGATGGTGAACAATATATACCTTTTCACTGCCACCGCCAGCCAGGCGCGGGGGAAACTACCCTGCAACCAAACAGTTATTTTACCTGAAAATTCGGAGCAAGACTCCGAGATTTCGTGGCGCGGCGGCTAGGCCCGGGGATGGATCAGGCCCTGGGGTTACTTTATGCTAACGCACCCTAACCCCGCCGGAGGTTGATAGAGCATGCGACAACGCGATCGCACGGCCAGCCAGCGCCGCTGGCTGGCGGAGGAGACGGCACGGCTGATGGCGGAACAGGGGATCGCCGAGCCCGAGCGGGCGCGGCGCAAGGTGGCGGAGCGGGCGGGGATCGACAACAGGCGCCTGTGGCCCAGCAACGAGGAGGTCCAAGAGGCGCTGCTGGCCTACCGGCGGCTGTTCTGGCGGCCGGACCAGGCGGCGGCCCTGCTCCATCGCCGCGAGCAGGCCCTGGCAGCCATGCGCCACTTTGCCCGCTTTGGCCCCAGGCTGGTGGGGGGCCTGGCCGATGACTATCCCGACCCCGATCAGCCGGTGCGCCTGCACCTCTTCGCCGAGACCGTGGACGAGATCGTCCTCGCCCTCCTGAACCAGGGGATTCCCTGGCAGGAACGCCAGGAGCAGCGGCATTTCGCGGATGGATCGCGGCGCTTTCCGCCCATCCTGACCTTCATCGCCGGCGATACCGCCATTGAACTGCTGGTGCTACCGATCCTGGCCCGGAGCAATCCACCCCTGGGCAGCCGGGATGAAAAACCGGAGCGGGGCCTGGATGAGGCGGGTGTCGAGCGGCTGGTTGCGGAGGCGCGCGCCCTTACAGACTTGGCGAGATGATGGCGGCGGGGTGGCGCAGTCGCATCCGCGGCTGGCCTTGGTGGCGGTAGATCCAGCCGTGAACCTCTAGGCGCTGGCCCGTCAGCCGGGTGAGTTGGGCGGTATCGAAATAGGACAGATCCTGTGCATGGACCAGCAATTCCAGCCCGCCCTCCAACTTGAGGCGCAGGCCGCCACGGTCGGGGCCGACGGACTTGACCCGTCCGGCGATGCGCTCAAAACCGGTGGTAGAGGCTTTGATCCGGGCGACATCGAGGGGCGGACGGCTCCAGAGGCCGCGTTTGGCAAGGCGGGCCTTGTCCTCCGCCTCCTTGTAGCAGTCCAGGAATTTCGGGTTGGCCGGGAAAGGGCTCTGGTAGGCCAGGCCGCGCTCCAGCAACTGCTCGGCGAGGTTGCGCCCCTGGTCGTCAAAGAGGTGGGCGAGACGGCGGCCAAAGCGGTCCCGGCC
>JBASIS010000014.1:0-27547 GCA_049654905.1 Chromatiaceae bacterium | reverse complement strand
CCCGGGCGCTGGCTGGCCTACGTCGCCGGGCGCCTGGGCCGCCGCTAGGGCCCCGCCATGACCGCCCCGCGCCGCCACCGGCGCCCCCCTGTCCTGTTCGCCGTCGTCACGGAGCCGCGCCCATGACCCAGCTCGCCCTGGTCATCGACCTCAATGTCTGCGTGGGCTGTCACGCCTGCGTCACCTCCTGCAAGCAGTGGAACACCTCCGGCTGGGCCGGCCCCCTGGCGGACCAGAACCCCTATGGCGCCGGGCCCACCGGCACCTTCTTCAACCGGGTGCAGACCTTCGAGATCGGGCGCTTTCCCGCCACCGAGACCCTGCACTTCCCCAAGAGCTGCCTGCACTGCGAGGAGCCGCCCTGCGTGCCGGTCTGTCCCACCGGCGCCTCCTACAAGCGCCCGGACAACGGCGTGGTGCTGGTGGATTACGACAAGTGCATCGGCTGCAAATACTGCTCCTGGTCCTGTCCCTACGGGGCGCGGGAGTACGACGAGCGGGAACGGGTCATGAAGAAATGCACCCTGTGCCTCGACCGCATTCTGGATCTGACCCTGCCGGAGCGCGAGCGCCAGCCGGCCTGCGTCCTGGCCTGTCCCACCAGCGCCCGCCTGTTCGGCGACGTTCACGACCCCGACTCGGCGGCGGCCATCGCCATCCGCGAGCGCGGCGGCTATGTGCTGATGCCGGAGTGGGGCACCCAACCGGCCAACCACTATCTGCCCCGGCGCAAGGCGCGGCTGCACATCGACCCCGACGAACTCAAGCGCGTCGATAATCCCCTGCGCCGCGAGGACCTGACCCGCTACACCGGGGAAGAGGCCGTGGACGACGTGGCCTGGTAACCCCGGCCGCCCCGGACCGCCGCCACCCCGTCCCCCCGCCCGAGGTAACCGCCCATGCATCCCGCCCTGTCCGTCCTCTTCCTCACCACCCTCATCGGCGCCGGCCAGGGCCTGTTCCTGGCCCTCTACACCGGCCAGCTCTATGCCCTGGCCCAACTGCTGCCGGCCCAGGGGTCCGGCTTCTACGTCGGCGGTAGTGTTCTGGCCCTGGGGCTGCTGGTGGCGGGGCTGGTGGCCTCCTTCTTCCACCTCGGCCGGCCGGAGCGCGCCTGGCGCACCGCGACGAAGTGGCGGACCTCCTGGCTGTCGCGGGAGGTGATCCTGCTGCCGGCGGTGATGGGCCTGGTGGCCCTCTACGGCCTGACCCACGCCCTGGACCTCACCGCCCGGCCCTGGTTCACCCTGGCCGGTAGCCTGCCGGTGGACGCCACCCTGGTGGTCGGCCTGCTCGGCACCCTGGCGACCTTCGCCCTCTACGGCGCCACCGCCATGATCTACGCCAGCGTGCGCTTTCTGCCGGAGTGGCACAGCCCGCTGACGGTGCTCAACTTCACCCTGCTGGGCCTGGCCTCGGGCTTCCTGCTGGCCGCCGCCTACGCCGCCTGGCTGGGCAACGGCCTGGTGACCTTTTTCGGCCTGTGGGCGGTGATCGCCACCCTGCTGGGATTGGTGACGCGGGGGGCCAGCCTGCGCCGGCTGGGGCGCATCAAGCCTAAGAGCAGCCTGCCGACCGCCATCGGCGTGCGCCATAGCGCTATCGTCCAGCTCGCCCAGGGCGCCACGGCGGGCAGCTTCAATACCCGGGAGTTTTTCCACGGGGCCTCGCCGGCGACCCTCCAGTGGGTGCGCGGGCTGTTCCTGCTGCTGGTGTTCCCGCTGCCGGTGGCGCTGCTGGTGGTCGGGCACCTGACGGCGTCGCGTGGGCTGCCGCTGGCGGCCTTCGGGGTGCAGTACCTGGGGCTGCTGCTGGAACGCTGGTCCTTCTTTGCGGAGGCCCGGCATCCGCAGAATGTCTATTATCAGGGGGTGGCGTAGGGGGGGCTGATGGCGGCAGGGTGTGCGCTAACTCGCCAGGTGCAACCTACCTATGACCTGCCGCTGGCCTGCCGGTGGCGTGTGGCGCGCGTGTCCGGCATTAACCCTTAGGCCGCTTGATCAGCGAGGTCGTGATGTTCGGCCGGTTTAGGACTTGCCGGCACCACCCGGCGGCCTTGCCGCCCCTGCTTCTGGCGGGCATCCTCGCAGAGCGCGTGCAGGTCATTACCGAAACGCTCGGCATACTCCCGGCGGGTATTGTGGATTTCTTCGATCAGGGGATTGGTCGGCATGTTAGATCTCCTTGTCATGCGGGCGGGGCCGTCAGGGCGCAGGATACTCCCCATAGACCCTGATCACCCGGCCCGGCTGGCCGGTATGGCCAGGACCTGCAACCCTATAGGCTGTATAGGCTGTCAGACGGCGAGACAAGCCGCGCTCATGGGCCGGCTAGGCACTGTGTTGGCGGGGTGGAGTTGAGCGGGTGGGTCGGGGGGTGGCATGCCGCCCGGGGTCGCCCAGCACGCTGGCTGGCAACCGGCGCTGTGATTCATTCAGGTCCGCACTGCCTGGCCCAGGGACTCCTACCTCCTTGATGGACTAGGGGTACATCCGCAGGGCGTCCCCTTTGGGTGAGAAGGGGGGTGGGTTACTTGGACGCTCCGGGTGAGGGGGCTGGGGGCGACTAGGTGGCGCGGAAGTGTGACCAAGGGTGGGGCGCAATGCTTTAGGAGTTGCCAGGGTGCTGTTGGTCAGGGATTATGCCGTTGCCGAGGCAGGCTACCAGGAGTGCGCATGGCAAAAAGAACCAGGCAATCGGATGGACCCCAGTTCGTCCAGTACTTTGGGCCGTTATTGGATGCCCTGCGAGCCTTAGGTGGTTCAGCGACGCCGGGGGAGGTCGTCGCTCAAATTGCCCATGACCTGGCGCTCCCGGATGAGGTGCAGAATGATGTGACGCCTTCCGGTGTACCGCGGTTCGCTAACCGGGTGGCTTGGGCCAGGTTTTACCTGTACCGCGAGGGACTCCTTGGTTCTTCACAACGGGGTATCTGGAACCTGACAGAAAAGGGCCAGGCCACGCACCTGACCCCCGCAACAGCGCGGGACCTTTTTCAGAAATGGTCCAAAGCTTTTGCCGATGAGCGCAAGCAGAGCAAGGACGAACCACCTTCAGTTGATACTTCACCGCCGGAGAATGATACAGCGCCCACAGCGGGGTATCGTGAGCAACTGCTGGCCTTGATGCTGAATCTCCCTCCCGCAGGATTTGAGCGACTGTCGCAGCGCCTGTTGCGCGAGGCGGGTTTTGTCCAGGTCGCCGTCACGGGGCGCTCGGGCGATGGGGGCATAGACGGTTATGGCACCCTGCAAGTCAACCCCTTGGTCAGTTTTAAGGTGCTGTTTCAGTGCAAACGCTATCAGAACGCAGTGTCATCGTCCCACGTCCGCGACTTCCGTGGCGCCATGCAAGGGCGTGCCGATAAGGGGATCATCCTGACCACGGGCACCTTTACGGCGGACGCTCAACGAGAGGCCAGCCGCGATGGGGTCCCACCGATTGAATTGGTCGATGGACAGAAACTTATTGATCTATTTGTAACTTATCAGCTTGGCCTGAAGCCGGTGGCCAGTTACGAACTTGATTCTGCCTTCTTTGATCCCTTCAGAGAGACTACCACCTGACCTGCCTTGGAAGGGGATAGTCAGAGCCTTGATCCTCGACCAGACCACTCCAGCCTCCCATCATCCCATGAAAATTCTTATCTATCGCGGTCTGGACACCACGACCATCCCCGGTTTCGACAAACTCGCCGGTTACCTGATCGCCGGTGACTTCCGCTCCGCGGAGGTCAAAAAGATCGGCGACAACCTCTACCGCGCCCGCCTGGACCGCGGCAACCGGCTGCTGTTCGCCCTCTACCGGCACGGGGAGGAGCGCTGCATCCTGGCCCTGGAATACATCCACCAGCATGCCTACGAGAACTCCCGCTTCCTCGCCCGCGGCGCGACCATCAACGAGGACCTGATCCCGGCGATCGGTCACGAGGCGACCGAGACCGCCCCGGAATTGCCCTATCTCAACCCGGCGCTCCACCGTTTCCACCTGCTGGACAAGGTTCTGTCCTTCGACGATGACCAGGAGGCGATCTACCGCCTTCCCCCACCCATGGTCATCATCGGCTCGGCCGGCAGCGGCAAGACGGCCCTAACCCTGGAAAAGCTTAAGGACGCCCGGGGCGATTGCCTCTATGTGACCCGCTCGCCCTTCCTGGCCCAGAACGCCCGCGACCTCTACTACGCCCACGGCTACGCGAACGAGGACCAGGCGATCGAGTTCCTGTCCTTTCGGGAATACCTGGAGAGCATCCAGGTCCCGCCGGGCCGGGAGATGACCCCACGGGTCTTCGCCGGCTGGGCGTCACGCCAGCGCCTGCCCAGGGAGCTGAAGGACAGTCACCGGCTGTTCGAGGAAATCCAGGGGGCCATCACTGGCACCGCCGAGGACCGGCCCTATCTCGATCGCGAGAGCTACCTGGCCCTGGGGGTGCGCCAGTCGATCTATCCGAGCGAACTGCGCGGGGCGGTCTATGACCTATTCGAGCGCTACCTGAAGTTCCTCGACGAGGAGGGCTGGTTCGACACCAACATCCTGAGCCACGCCTGGCTGGCGCGGGTCACGCCCTGCTATGACTTCGTGGTGGTGGACGAGGTACAGGACCTCACCAATGTCCAACTCCTGTTGATCCTCAAGGCCCTGCGCGACCCGCGGGGTTTCCTGCTGTGCGGCGACTCCAACCAGATCGTCCACCCCAACTTCTTCTCCTGGTCCAAGGTCAAGACCCTCTTCTGGAATCAGCCGGGGGACAACGCCCCCGCCGAGTTGATCCGCATCCTCAACACCAACTTCCGCAACTCCCCCCAGGTCACCGAGATCGCCAACCGGCTGCTGCACATCAAGCACGCCCGCTTCGGCTCGGTGGACCGGGAGAGCAACTACCTGGTCGTCAGCCGCGGCCCCAGCACGGGCCGGGTCGGGCTCCTGGCCGACACGGAGGCGGTCAAGCACGACCTGGACCGGCGCACCGCGGCCTCCGCCCGCTTCGCCATCCTGGTCCTGCACGATGACCAGAAGGCCGAGGTGCGGCGCTACTTCCGCACCCCGCTGGTCTTCTCCATCCACGAGGCCAAGGGCCTGGAATACGAGAACGTCCTGCTCTATGGCTTTGTCAGTGGGGAGGAAAAGCGCTTCCGTGACATCGCCGCCGACCTGACCGAGGCGGACCTCCAGGGCGAGCTGCGCTACGCCCGCGGACGGGACAAGGGCGACAAATCCCTGGAGATCTACAAGTTCTACATCAACGCCCTGTATGTGGCAGTGACGCGGGCGGTGCGCAATCTCTATCTGATCGAGCCACGCCCGGGCCAGCCCCTGCTCACCCTGCTCGGACTCACGCAAGTCCATGAGGGTGTGGCCGACGTCGAAGAGCAGCGCTCCAGCCTGGAGGAATGGCGGCGCGAGGCCCATCGGCTGGAACTCCAGGGCAAGGACGAACAGGCGGCCGAGATCCGCGCCCAGATCCTGAAGCAGCAGCAGGTCCCCTGGACCGTGCTGCGCGGGGAGGCCCTGACCGCCCTGCGCGAGCAGGCCCTGGTGAAGGGCGACAAGAAGGCCCGCATCAGTCTCATGGAATACGCCCTGGTCTATCGCGACCAGCGCCTGCTCAACGAACTGGTGCGCGCCGGGCTCCAGGCCGCCCGTCACCCGGACAAGTCCGGGGCTCTGCTGGAGAAGCAGTACTACCTGCCGTACAGCCTCAAGAATCCGGCCGCGGTGCTGCGCGAGGTCGATAAATACGGGGTCGATTTCCGCAACGGCTTTGGCCAGACCCCCCTGATGATCGCCAGCCGCATGGGCAATGCCGACCTCATCGCCGAATTGCTGGCACGGGATGCCGACCTGGGCCTGGTGGATGGCAACGGGCTCAACGCCTTCCAGATCGCCCTCGACCGGGCCGGCGCGGACGAGCGGTTCGCCCGTGCCCGTCTGCCGGCGGTCTTCGCGCGGCTGGCCCCGGCCAATATCGACATCCAGGTCGATGGCCGCCTGGTCAAACTCAACCGCCAGATCATGGGATATCTGATGCTCAGCATCGCCCTGGTCCTCTTCTACCAGCGGCTGGGAGAGAAGTATGCGACCCACCACGCCTGCCTGACCGCCGAGGATTTCACCCAGGTGCTGGAGCACTTCCCGGAATCGGTGGTACCGGCCCGGCGCAAGAAGCACACCTATGTCTCCGCCATCCTCTCCAAGAACGAAGTCAATCGCGCCGACCCCTACAACCGCAAGCTGTTCCTGCGCGTGCGCCGTGGCCAGTACCTCATCAACCCCCGCCTGGCGCTCCGGGTGGAAGGCGAATGGCGCGACATCTACGACCTGCTGGTCCCGGAGCGCCTGGGCGTCACCCTGCGGACCCTCGAAACCTGGATGGGCCGGACCTATGACCCCAACATCTACCGGCAACAGGCCATCGACAGATTGCGCGATCTGATCAAGAGTCTCGCCCGCGGCGAACCGTTACCCCCGCGGTTCATGTGACTGCCGGACCGAGAATTTATGGCGGGAAATGGCTGGGTAGCTGTCGTGGCCTTGCCGCGGGACTTTCACCCCTCACAGCCACCGGGGGATGAGGATCAGGGCCCAGACACTGGCGGCGAAGACGATGACCAGGAAGACCGCCGCCGAGGCGATGTCCTTGGCGCGGCCGGAGAGCTCATGATGCTCCAGGCCGACCCGATCCACATTGGTCTCGATGGCGGAATTCAACAACTCGACGATGGGTACCAGGAGCAGGCTGCCGAGGAGCAGGGCCCGTTCCACGGGGGTCTCCCCCAGCCAGAGACTCAGGGGCAGGAGCACCAGCAGGGCCCAGACCTCCTGGCGAAAGGCCTCTTCGTGCTGGTAGGCGGCCTTGAAGCCCTTCTGGGAGAAAATCCAGGCATTGGCCAGGCGCCGCCAACCCTTGGCCTGCTGATTAGCCATGGGCGGGCGACCCTTTCCAGGCCAGATCCGGCTCTCGGGCGGCACGGACATCGTCCAGGCGCCGGACCGGCAGGCTGTGGGGCGCCCCCTTGACCCGTTCCGGGTCCGTCTGGGCCTCCGCGCGGATAGCGGTCATGGCCGCCACGAAGCTGTCCAGTTCCTCCGGGGTCTCGGTCTCCGTGGGCTCAATGAGCAGGCACTCGGGGACCAGCAGGGGGAAATAGGTGGTGGGGGCGTGGAAGCCGTAATCGAGCAGGCGCTTGGCGAAGTCCATGGCGTTGACGCCCGTGGCCTTAGCCTCCCGGCGCAGGGTCAGGATGAATTCATGGCTGGCGCGGCGCTGGCCATAGGCGGGCTCGAACCCGGCTTCGATCAGGCGCTTGAAGAGATAGTTGGCGTTGAGGCTGGCGTACTCGGCGATGCGCTTCATGCCCTCCCGCCCCACCAGACGGGCATAGATGTAGGCCCGCAGCAGGATGCCGATATTGCCGCCAAAGGCGGTGAGGCGGCCAATACTTTGGGGGCGGTCCGCCTCCTCCAGCCAGCGATAGTCCTGGTCCTCCCGCGCCACCAGGGGCAGGGGCAAGAAGGGCTCCAGGCGCGCCGAGACGCCCACGGGGCCCGCGCCGGGTCCGCCCCCGCCGTGAGGAGTGGCGAAGGTCTTGTGCAGGTTCATGTGGATGACGTCGAAGCCCATATCGCCGGGCCTGACCTGGCCGAGGATGGCGTTGAGGTTGGCCCCATCGTAATAGAGGAGCCCCCCGGCCTCGTGGACGGCCTCGGCGACGGCGCCGATACGGCGATCAAAGACGCCGATGGTGCTCGGGTTGGTGAGCATGATGCCAGCGGTCTGGGGGCCCAGGGCGGCACGCAGGGCCTTCAGGTCGAGGTCGCCATCGGCGCCGGTGGGGATCTCGCGCACCCGGAAGCCGCACATGGCGGCGGAGGCGGGGTTGGTGCCATGAGCGGCGTCGGGGACCAGGATCTCGGTGCGGCCCCGGTCGCCGCGCGCCTCGTGGTAGGCGCGGATCATGGCCACGCCGGCGAACTCACCCTGGGCGCCGGCGGCGGGGGCCAGGGATACGGCGTGCATGCCGGTGACCTCCGCGAGCAGTTCCTGCAACTCGTGGAGACAGGCCAGGATACCCTGGCCGTGGGTTCCCGGCGCCAGGGGATGGCGCGCCAGGAAGCCGGGCAGGGAGGCCAGGCTGTGGCAGGCCCGGGGGTTGTACTTCATGGTACAGGAGCCCAGGGGATAGAAATGGGTGTCGATGGAAAAGTTCTGTTGCGACAGCCGGGTGTAATGGCGCACGGCCTGGAGTTCGGAGACCTCTGGCAGGGCGGGAGGGTTGGCGCGACGCAGTTGCGCGGGCAAATCGCCGACCTCGGCGCGGGACAGGGGGGCCTGGGCGCTGGCGCGCCGGCCGGGGCGGGAGATTTCCTGGATCAGCATCTTGGGTCCGGGATAGGGCAGGGGGGCGACCGAATTGGGCTGGCCGCCCCGAGTTAGCCTCGAAACCTGGCCTTCACCCCGAAAGGCAAGCCAGGGGTCCCGGGGAGCAAGGGCCAGTGCCGCTCGCCGCCGCGCGGCTCGGCGTGGCCAAGGGTTCGCTCCCGGGAGTGGTCATTCAGCCGGGGATCAGCCCAGGGCCGCCATGGCCGCGTCGTAATCGGGTTCCTGAGTGATCTCGGGCACCAATTGCGTATAGACGACCTGGTTGTTGGCATCCAGGACGACTACGGCGCGGGCCGTGATGCCCGCCAAGGGGCCATCGTTGATGAGGACGCCGTAGTCCTTGGCGAAGTTGCGGGACCGCATCATGGATAGGTTGATGACGTTGGTGATGCCCTCGGCACCGCAGAAGCGGCCGGAGGCAAAGGGCAGGTCGGCGGAGATGACCAGGGCGACGGCATCGGCGCGACCGGCCATCATCTCGTTGAACTTCCTGGTGGAAGCGGCGCAGACGCCGGTGTCCAGGCTGGGCACGATATTGAGCAGCTTCTTCTTGCCGGCGTAGCTGGCCAGGCTGACATCGCTCAGGTCGCCCGCGGTGAGGGAAAAGTCCGGGGCGCTGGAACCGACGGCGGGCAGATCGCCGGAGAGCTGGACGGGGTTGCCTTGAAGGGCGGTGTGGGCCATTGCGGGTCTCCTGGGGTGGGTGAAGGCTTGGACTGCCTGGGAATTAAGGGGCAAAGATCAAAATTTGGGTTCCACCGGGCAACGGGCCTGGGTGCGGGTCGCGATGACCCGCGCCAGCTTGGTGGCGTAGGCCGCGATATCCTCGTCCGCGCGCAACTCGGTGGCACAGACCAGGATCGCCGGGCCAAGTTCCGGGTAATCCATCCCCAGGTCGTAGCCACCCAGGATGTTATGCGCGGCGAGGGAACGTAGCACATCCGCCGCGGGCACGGGCAGCCGCAGGGCCTGCTCGTGAAAGCAGGGCCGATCAAAGATGGGCTCCACTCCGGGGGTCGCGCACAGTCTGGCGGACAGCCGTCGGGTATTGGCATAACAGGCGGCGGCGACCCGCGCCAGCCCCTCCGCCCCCAGCAGGGCTAGGTGGATGGTCGCGGCGGTGACCAGCAGTCCCTGGTTGGTGCAGATGTTGGAGGTGGCGCGGGAGCGGCGGATGTGCTGCTCCCGGGCCTGGAGGGTCAGGGTAAAGCCCGGCTTGCCTTCCAGGTCCAGGGTGCGGCCCGCGATGCGCCCCGGCAATTGCCGCATCAGGGCCGTCTTGCAGCAGAGGAATCCCGCGTAGGGCCCCCCGGAGGCCAGAGGCATGCCCAGGGGCTGGGCCTCGCCACAGGCGATATCCGCGCCCTTGTGGCCCCAGTCGCCCGGCGGCGACAGCAGGGCCAGGGCGACGGGATTGACGACGCCGATGACCAGGGCGCCCTGGGCCTGGGCCCAGTCAGTCAGTTCATCGACCTCCTCCAGGACGCCGAAAAAGTTGGGCTGGGGAATCACGAGGGCGGCGAAGGGTTCCGCGGCGAAGGGCGCCAGGGCCTCCAGGGTCAGGTGGCCGCCGGCGGGGTCGAAGGGCACCTCCACCAGTTCAATGTCCTGATGGCCGACGATGGCGCGCGCCACGGCCCGATAGCGGGGGTGCAGGCCGCGCGGCACCAGGACCCGTCGGGCCTTGCCGTGTCGATTGGCGCGCACCGCCATCAGGATGGCCTCCGCCAAGGCTGATGCCCCGTCGTACAGAGAGGCGTTGGAGACGTCCAGGGCGGTCAGGGCCGTCATCATGGACTGGAATTCGTAGAGGATCTGCAGGGTGCCCTGGCTGGCCTCGGCCTGTTAGGGGGTGTAGGCGCTGTAGAGTTCACCCCGCGCGACCAGTTGCCAGACCACGGCCGGGATGTGGTGGTCATAGGCACCGGCGCCGATGAAGCAGAGCGGCTGGCCGTCCGCCCGCGCCCGGGCCGCCATCAGGCGACCGACCTCCATCTCCGGCAGGGCCGCGGGGATGCCCTTCAGCTCCCCCGCCCGCAGGTCCGCGGGAATCTCGTCGAAGAGGTCATCAATGTCCTCGACCCCGATGACCGCCAGCATGGCCGCCACCTGGTCGGGGGTGTGGGGGATGAAAGGCATGGGTGGCGCTCGGGTTAGTCGTCATCCAGGAGGGCGGCATAGGCATCCGGGTCCATCAGGCCAGCAAAGGCACTGGAGTCCGCCGGGACCAGTTTGAAGATCCAGCCCGCGCCATAGGGGTCCTCGTTGATACGTTCCGGGGTATCGGCCAGGGTGCCGTTGACCTCCGCCACGGTGCCGGCCAGGGGACTGAAGATGTCCGAGGCGGCCTTGACGGATTCGACCACGGCGCAGGCCTCGCCCCGGGCAACCTCGCGTCCCGGCTCCGGCACCTCGACGAAGACCAGGTCCCCCAGGGCCTCCTGGGCATGGTCGGTGATGCCGACGGTCAGGGTGCCGTCGCCATTGTCCCGGGCCCATTCGTGATCCTTGGTATATCTCAGCTCGCTGGGCACTTGGCTCATGGGGTTCTTCTCCTGATGGGGTTGCTTGCCGATGGGGGACCAGGGGTCCCGAACCCGGCGATTTTAATCCAAGTCGATGCGGATGGTACCTTGGCGCACGAAGGGTGGCTTGACCAGCCTGGCCGCCGTCGGCTTGCCACGGATATCCACCTCGCAGGGGTCGCCGCTGACCAAAGCGATGCCAGGTGCCAGGCGCGCCAGGGCGATGGATCTTTGCAGGCTGGGGGCGTAACCGCCGGAGGTGGTGATCCCCGCCTCGTGACACCCCACCAGTACCCTTTGATTGGCGCGCAGGACGCCACGCCCCGTGAGCAGCAGGCCGACAAAGCGGCTCAAGCCACCGGCGGTCCGCCGTGCCTCCAGGGCCGCGCGGCCCATGAAGTCGCGCTCGGCGGGTTCCCAGGCCAGGGTCCAGTCGAGCCCGGCCTCAAGGGGACTGGTGTCCCCGTCCATGTCCTGGCCATAGAGGTTCATTCCCGCCTCCAGGCGCAGGGTATCCCGCGCCCCCAGACCAGAGGGGACTACCCCGTCCGCCACCAGGGCCTGCCAGAGGCCCGCCGCCCGGTCCGCTGGCAGCATGATTTCGAAGCCATCCTCGCCGGTGTAGCCGGTGCGGGCGACGAACCAGTCCTGATCCGGGTCGCCGACCCCGAAAAAGGGTGCCAGGGCCCGGGCCGGTCCTTGCAGGGCCAGCGGCAGATGCGGGATCGCCAACCGTCGCGCCTCGGGCCCTTGCACCGCGATCATGGCCAGGTCCGTCCGGGGCTGGATGGCGACCTCCCAGTCCTGGGCCTGGGTTTGTATCCAGGCCAGATCCAGGTCCGCGGTCCCCGCGTTGACCACCAATCGGTAGCGTTCCGGCCCACGGAAATAGACGATGAGATCGTCCAGGACACCACCACGCGCGTTCAACATGCAGCTATAGAGGGCCTTGCCGGGCTCCCGGAGCCGCGCTACGTCATTGGCCAATAGCCGGCGCAAAAAGTCCCGCGCCCCGGCCCCGTTAATATCGAGGGCCCGCATGTGGCTGATATCAAACATTCCCGCCCGGGCGCGCACCGCCAGGTGCTCCTCGATCTGGGAGCCGTAATGCAGGGGCATGTCCCAGCCGCCAAAGGGCACGATGCGGGCGCCCAGGCGTTCATGTTCCGCGAAAAGGGGGGTGCGATGACCCATGGTGGGCTTCTCCAATTGGCAATTAAGGTAAAGGATGCCGTCAGATGGCCGAAAAGGGAAGGGCGGGACGCGGCACCCTATCAAACTTCCTCGTAACGGGAACCCGAATGTCTGCCAGGCAGGTATAATCCCAGCCTCCTTTGATCCTTACCAGGAAGCGAATCCATGCGCCTGCAACCCGTGATCCTGTCCGGCGGTTCCGGCACCCGTCTCTGGCCCCTGTCGCGGGAGGCCTACCCCAAGCAGTTTCTGCCCCTGACCAGCGAGCACACCATGTTGCAGGAGACGGTGCGCCGGCTCGATGGGCTCGATCGCGAGCATCCGCGTCTCGGCATCGGGGTCGCGGACGCCGTGGTGGTCTGCAACGAGGGGCATCGCTTCCTGGTCGCCGAGCAATTTCGCCTCATCCAGCGGGAGCCAGCCTCCATCATCTTGGAGCCCGAGGGCCGCAACACGGCGCCGGCTCTCACCGCCGCGGCCCTGGTCGCCAGCCGCGAGGGCCAGGACCCGGTGCTGCTGGTCATGCCGGCGGATCACACCATGCGCGACGAGGCCGGCTTTCGCCAGGTGGTGGCGGACGGCTTCACCCTGGCCGCCCAGGGCTATGTGGTGACCTTCGGCATCGTGCCGACCAAGCCGGAGACCGGCTATGGCTACATCCGCCAGGGCGCGGCCTTCCCGGCGCCGGACCTGGCGGGGTCCGCCTTTGGCTTGCGGGCCTTTGTCGAGAAGCCGGACGCGGAGACGGCCCTGGCCTATCTGGAATCCGGCGACTATTTCTGGAACAGCGGCCTCTTTATGATGCGGGCCTCGGTATGGTTAAGCCTGATTCACCAATTCCGGCCCGATATCGCCGATGCCGCCGCCCGCGCCGTCGCCCAGGGTGAGAGGGACGGCATCTTCCTGCGCCTGGACCCGGATAGTTTCCATGCCTGTCCCAGCGATTCCATCGACTATGCCGTCATGGAGCACCTGTCCGAGGAGAAGGCCGCGCCCGGCGCCTCGGCCCTGGTGCTGGCCCTGGCCGTGGGCTGGTCCGATGTCGGGGCCTGGTCGTCCCTCTGGGAGGTCCGCGATCAGGACGAAGAGGGCAATGTCCTGGATGGCGACGCCTTCGTCCACAATGCCCACAATAATCTACTGGTGGCCCGGCACCGCATGGTGGCCGTCATTGGGGTCGATGGCCTGGTGGTGGTCGAGACGCCGGATGCGGTGCTGGTGGTCAGCAAGGAGCACGCCCAGGATGTCAAGGCGGTCACCCAGCACCTGCAGCGCACCCAGCGGCGGGAATTGTGGCACCATCAGCGTTCCCACCGCCCCTGGGGCGATTTCGAGTCCATCGATCATGGCGAGCGGTACCAGGTCAAGCGTCTCACCGTCAAGCCCGGTGAGACCCTGTCCCTGCAGATGCATCATCACCGCGCCGAGCACTGGATCGTGGTCTCCGGCACCGCCCGCGTGACCAACGAGGACCGCGTCTTCCTCCTGACCGAGAATCAGTCCACCTACATCCCGGTGGGCGCCAAGCATCGCCTGGAGAACCCCGGTTCCCTGCCCCTCGAGATCATCGAGGTCCAGTCCGGCTCCTACCTGGGCGAGGACGACATCGTGCGTTTCGAGGACGTTTACAAACGCAACTCCAAGGATTAGGGGCCGGTCGCGCGGGGAGGTCTGGGCGTCGGGTCGTCATGACGGCGCCCCCCGCGCCTGGTCAAGCCGCGTGTCCCTGGCGTCCAGGTCGAGATCCCGACGGGCTGCCGCCCCCATCCGCTGTTCCCTTACTTCTTCCCTTCAGCCTTTACGAGCTCAGTCAACGCCATGGGTTTCAAATGCGGCATCGTGGGTCTGCCCAACGTGGGCAAGTCCACCCTCTTCAACGCCCTCACCAAGGCCGCCATCGCGGCCGAGAACTATCCCTTCTGCACCATCGATCCCAATGTCGGGGTCGTGCCCCTGCCGGACCCACGGCTGGACGCCATCGCCGCCATCGTCAAGCCCAAGGCCATCCTGACCACCAGTATGCAGTTCGTCGATATCGCCGGCCTAGTGGCGGGGGCGAGCAAGGGCGAGGGGCTGGGCAACAAATTTCTCGCCAACATCCGCGAGACTGACGCCATCGCCCATGTCGTGCGCTGTTTCGAGAACGATGACGTGGTCCATGTCGCCGGCAAGATCGATCCCCTGGGCGATATCGAGGTCATCAATACCGAGCTGGCCCTCGCGGACCTGGAATCGGTGGAAAAGGCCTTGGATCGCGCCACCAAGCAGTCCAAGACGGGCGACAAGAAAATCCTGGCGCGCAAGGAGCTGCTGGAGCGGGTGCGCGAGCGCCTGGACACCGGTCAGCCGGTGCGCGCCATGGGCCTAGAGCCGGATGAGCTGCTCGAATTGCGCGACATCTTCCTGCTCACCGCCAAGCCGACCATGTATATCGCCAACGTCGCCGAGGACGGCTTTCAGGACAACCCCTTTCTCGACGCCGTGCGCCAGTGGGCGGGAGCGGAGGGTGCCGAGGTGGTGCCCGTCTGCGCCGCCATCGAAGCCGAGATCGTGGAACTGGAGCCCGAGGAGCGCGCCCTCTTTCTCGCCGACCTGGGCCTGGACGAGCCCGGCCTCAACCGGGTGGTGCGCGCCGGCTACCGCCTGCTGGGCCTGGAGACCTACTTCACCGCCGGCCCCAAGGAGGTTCGCGCCTGGACCATCCCCAGGAACGCCCGCGCCCCCCAGGCCGCCGCCGTTATCCACACCGATTTCGAGCGCGGCTTCATCCGCGCCGAGGTGATCGGCTACGACGACTTCATCGCCTGCAAGGGTGAGCAAGGCGCCCGCGAGGCCGGCAAGCTGAGGTCGGAGGGCAAGGAGTACGTCGTCAAGGATGGTGATGTGGTGCATTTCCGCTTCAACGTCTAAAGGGGATTCCCGTAAGAAGGCTAACATCGAGGCCAAACAGGCCGAACTGGCAGCGGTGACCGCCAGCCTCGCCGAACTGGCGGAGGAACACGACGGTGAAGAGGGCTATCTGGGCGGGCTCGATAAGATCGCCGAGGCCGAAGTTAATGCCCAGCTCAAGAAGGCAGGGGTGTCCACTTCAAAATTGCCGGTCATCCCAGAAGCCACGGCGCAAGCGGCCTCAGCAGAGAGGCCCAGATGCTGCTCGCTGATCCCCAAGGCGGGCGTCCTTGATCCGCACGTCTCGCTCTGCCCGCGCGGCTCGCACCAGCCCCAAGCTCAGCTCGAAGTCCATAACGGCGCCAGCGGAGAGGAACAACGGCGTGCCCAGGATCGGCCATTGGACGAAGCCTTAGAACACCAGGATCGCCAAGACGATGCCCGCCACGACGGCGAGGACAAGGCTGACTGTCAGCCCGGCAGCTGGCTTCGATAGCGCCGGATCAGCGCGTTGGTGGAACCCCGGCCCCGGCAAGGCTGGCACTCTTTTCCTGGATGCGTGCCAGCAGTGTCCGCCACGAGACCGCGAAGGCGTCGGCGCCTTCGCGCTGCAAGCGCGCGGCCAGGGCGTCGGTGTCGACGCCTTCGTGCCTGAACGCCTCCAGCACGGCCTGCGCAGCGCCACCATCGGCCGGCAGCGGCGCACCGACCCGGCCGTGATCGGCAAAGGCCTGCAAAGTCTTCTCGGGAATCGTGTTGATGGTGTCGGGTGCCGCCAGGGCCTCGACGTACAGCGTCTCGGACGCCACGGGGTCCTTGGTGCCGGTGCTGGCCCACAGCAGCCGCTGCGGGCGGGCGCCGGCCGCGGCCAGGCGTTGCCAGCGTGTTGATGCCAGCAAGTCGCGGTAGGCCTGGTAGGTGCGCATCGCGATCGCAATGCCCAGACGGTTGTGAAAGGCCGGCGAGACGGTGTCCTTTACTGCTACGTCCCAGCGGCTGACGAACAGCGAGGCGACCGACGCCACCTGGGGGTCCAGGCCGGCCGCGAGACGGCGTTCGATGCCGCGCAGATAGGCCTCGGCGGCCGCCAGGTACTGTTCGCGCGAGAAGAGCAGGGTCACGTTGACGGCCACGCCGGCGAATATCGATGCCTCGATAGCCACGGCGCCGGCGGGCGTGCCCGGGATCTTGATGAAGAGATTGGGCCGGCCCGCTGCCCTGTGTAGCCCGGCCGCCGTCTGGATCGTCTTCGCGCTGTCGTCCGCCAGCAGAGGCGAGACCTCGAGCGAGACCCAGCCGTCGACGCCTTCGCTAGCAGCGAAGACCGGGTGGAACAGGTCGGCCGCCGCCTTCAGGTCCTCCAGCGCCAGCGCGAAAAACAGGTCCTCGGCGGTTCCGCCGCGCCCTGCCCGCGCGGCGATCGCCTCGTCATAGTGGCCGTGGCCGATCGCGTGCTCGAAGATCGTCGGATTCGACGTCAACCCGGTTACCGACCAGTCGGCGATGTAGCGCGCCAGGGTGCCCTGCACGAGCATCTCGCGGCTCATGTTGTCGACCCACAGGCTCTGGCCCAGGTCGTGCAGTTTCTTCGTGTTGGCGTTCATTTTCACTCCTGGGTAGGGCGGTCCTTGCGAGGGTCAGGCCGTAACCCACTGCTCCGCCGCAGCCCGATCCTTGATGTTGATCAACGACGGTGGGGCAGGTTCGTGGCGACTACTTGTCCCCGAGCGTCGTCGACCAGTGTGACCACGTCGCCGTCGGCTTCGGCGCCGTCGTCGTGGACGACGCCCGCTGCAACTACCGCTTCGTCACGGTGGCATCTGACGCCGGGATCTCTCAGCCTGCACTATGCGCGCGGCGCTCCGCGTCCGTCCGTGCGGTAACGGACAGACGGCGCTGGATCGGCGGGCCGACAGTGAGTCATGCCTGCCCAAGGCACCCCGCCGTGCGCTACGACCAACGCGCGTGGTTCCCCCGGTCCTCAGGAGGCCACTCCAGTGAGCAGCAAAGCAAAGAACCGCCATGCCACCGACCCGGCGTCGAAGATGGGGCACGGTGAAGCCGCGATCACGGACAAGCACTACAAGGCCGAGCTCCACGACCCGCAGGTCGATTGCGAGGCCTGTGAGTCTCTTTCCTACACGGGGGCAAAGTCCCGCTCCCCTGCATCGACTGCCGTTTATACCTGCCCGATGCACCCCGAAGTGGCGCAGGACAAGCCCGGTTCCTGCCCAAAATGCGGCATGGCGCTGGAACTGAAGTCGGGGAGCGCCGCGGCCGGTGACGACGAGAATGCCGAACTGCATGACATGACGCGGCGATTCTGGATCGGCGCCACCCTGGCGTTGCCGGTTTTTCTCCTGGCCATGGCCCACTTGCTCCCCAGCGTGGGAGCACAGTCCTGGGTCGCCGGCCCCGTTTCGCGATGGCTTCAGTTCGTCCTCACCACCCCCGTGGTCTGGTGGGCGGGCTGGCCGTTTTTCCAACGCGGCTGGCGCTCTCTGGTGACGCATCAACTGAACATGTTCACCCTGATCGCCATGGGCGTCGGCGCCGCGTATCTGTTCAGCGCCGTAGGGATGCTCATGCCCGATCGGTTCCCCGCCACGATGCGGCATCAGGGCAGGGTCGACATCTACTTCGAGGCGGCAGCGGTCATCGTCGTCCTGGTCCTGCTTGGACAGGTGCTTGAGTTGCGAGCCCGCAGCCGCACGGGCAGCGCCATCAAGGCCCTGCTGAACCTGGCGCCGCCCACGGCGCGGCAGGTGACCCCCGAGGGCGACCACGAGGTCGCGCTCGACCAGGTGCGGGTGGGCGACAGGTTGCGGGTGGTCCCCGGCGACAAGGTGCCGGTGGATGGCGAGGTGGTCGAAGGCCGCTCCAGCGTGGAAGAATCGATGGTCACCGGCGAGCCCCTACCGGTGGAAAAGGGTGTCGGCGACAAGGTGACCGGCGGCACCGTCAATGGCTCCGGCAGCTTCGTCATGCGGGCCGAACGGGTCGGTAACGACACCCTGCTCGGGCAGATCGTCGACATGGTAGCCGAGGCGCAGCGCAGCCGGGCGCCGATTCAAGGGCTGGCTGACCAGGTCGCCGCCATCTTCGTGCCCCTGGTGCTGGCGGTGGCGGTGCTCACCTTCGGTCTCTGGATGTGGCTGGGCCCCGAGCCCAGGCTCGCGCATGCCCTCGTCAACGCGGTGGCGGTGCTGATCATCGCCTGTCCGTGCGCCCTGGGCCTGGCCACGCCCATGTCCATCATGGTTGGGGTCGGACGCGGCGCCCAGGCCGGCGTGCTGGTCAAGAATGCCGAGACATTGGAACGTCTGGAGAAGGTCACGACCCTGGTCGTGGACAAGACCGGCACCCTTACCGAGGGCAAACCCAAGCTGATCGATGTGCTGCCGGCAGCCGGTTTCGACGCCAAGGACGTCCTGCATGTTGCCGCCTCGCTGGAGCAGAACAGCGAACACCCCTTGGCCGCCGCGATTGTGCAAGGCGCAAGAGAACGAGGCGTGAGTCTGGAGGAGGTCCAGGCCTTCCGCTCGGTGACGGCGGGCGGGGTCGTTGGCAGCGTCGGCGGCCGGGCGGCGATGATCGGCAAGCCGGATTTCCTGCGCGACGAAGGCATCGCCGGCCTGGCGTCACTGGAAGCATCGGCCGAGCAGCTACAGGAAGACGGCAAGACCGTGATGTATGTCGCCATCGACGGCCAGCCGGCGGGGATGCTCTCGGTGGCCGACCCCAATCAAGGCCTCCACGGCCGAGGCCATCGATGCGCTCCACGCCCTCGGCTTGAAAATCGTCATGCTCACCGGCGACAACCGCCGCACTGCCGCGGCCGTGGCTAAACAACTGGGCCTGGATGCGGTGGAGGCACAAATCGAGCCCGCCGGCAAGGTCGACCACATTAAGAAGCTGACCGCGGAGGGAGACCATGTGGCCATGGCGGGCGACGGCATTAACGACGCGCCGGCCTTGAGCATGGCGGCGGTAGGCATCGCCATGGGTACCGGAACCGACGTCGCCATGCAAAGCGCCGGCATTACCCTGGTCAAAGGCGACCTGCGCGGTATCGCCAAGGCCATCCGGCTCAGTTGTGCCACGATGTGGAATATCCGCCAGAACCTGATGTTCGCCTTTCTCTACAACGCCCTGGGCATCCCAGTGGCGGCCGGGGTACTGTATCCATTTTTCGGCCTGCTGCTCAGTCCCATCATCGCCGGCGCGGCGATGAGCCTGAGTTCGGTCTCGGTCATCGGCAACGCCTTGCGATTACGGCATGCGAAGCTATGATCGTCAACACTGGGTGTGATAGCGCACGGACGACTAAAGCCGGCTCTTTGGGGTCTCGGTAGGTTATAATACATATCTATTACAATGCCTTATGAATAATTAGAGGGCGTCATCGAATCTAAGGCCACGTCACTTGAGCAAGTTCTGGAATTATTAATTGATCTACCAAATATTCAAATCCAGGATGCCTTTGAAGATAAAAGTGGTCATCCCGAACATGAGAAATTCATTCGCCGGGCTATCTGACCCAGCTTCTTCAGGAAGAGGCCGACGAGGTCTAGAAAAAATATCAGGCCAAGCCCGATAAGACCCAATACTGATTGTTCAAAGTCTGCCTCGGCCCGTCGCGAGCAGGGTTTTCCCTGCGGAAACGGGTTTTTTTATGCGCTACCGAGGGGTCGGGGATGAATCTTGTTTTACGTCTTCCATAATTAGAAAATTTAATTTAAAATCCAAATCGTCAACCCTACAACTCGAGGAATAAAGCGATGCACAGCCTGGCCGAGATTCAAGCTCAAATAGATGCCCTGCAGGAACAAGCCAACTTAATCAAGAACCGCGAAAAAGATGGGATTATCTCAGAACTGCGGGAAAAAATTAAAACCTATGATTTGACGGCGGCGGATCTCGGGCTATATGTTCCTGAAATACCAGTCGTTAGGCGTGCTCAGAGAGGTGCGAAATTCGTCTCGAAACCGGAGCCCAAGTACCGGGATGCGCATGGTAATGAATGGTCCGGCGGGCGTGGCCGGCGGCCGCAATGGGTGATAGCCGTCCTGGAAGCCGGTGAAGATATCGAAAACTATCGCATCGCGGATTAGCCTGGGCAGGAAGGCGGCCCTGATAGCCAATGCGATCCGCATTGGCTATTTTTTTTGACTATCCGCTGAGGGAGCGGTCGGTCAAAAAGGGCGCGGAGGCGCCCAGGGTACCGATCAGGGCGAAGGAGAGACGCTATTCCTGCAACCTGGCAAAGGTGGCTACCAGAGCACCATCCGCCATCCGCATCTCCAGCCGATCGCCGGTCCGCTCGAAGCGCGAGGCCTGGGGCAGGGCGGACAGCAAGGCGGTTTCCTGCGCCATGACCCCTGGCGGGTCCTGGCAGAATTTGCGGGTGCTCAGGGCCTGGCCGATGGTGATCTGGTCGCCGCTGATGGCAAAAGAGGCGCTGAAATGGTTGCATCCCGCCGAGCCGTCCAGGGCACCACCCTCCCCAAAATCGAGATGTAGCTCAGTGCCGCCGAGGATGCCCTCCAGGGCGCCCCGGCCATTGTTGACACCCGTCACCCGCCAGCGGGTGCCGACCAGGCCCGGGGCCTGGGGACTGAATTTCATGGTGCCGCTATCGAACTTGAGGTCGATGAAGAGGTTGCCGTCCTGGAAAAAATAGCCATTGGCCCCACCCAGATTGGCCAGGAAGCGGTCCCCCAGGGAGGCCTCGCCACAGCCCATGAGGGTCGTGGGCCCCAGTTCGATCCGCAGGCGATGATCTTCAATCTCGTAGCGACCCTGGGCCCGGTTGCAGTCGGCCTGAATGGCGAGGGTTCCATCCCCGAGAAAGCGCAGGTGATAATTCCCCGACTCGGCCGGGCGAAAGAGGTCGTCGTTGTTCATCTGGGTCTGTTGCCATAACCAGCTCGTCGCGGTCAGGGTGGGCGGGGTTTCCACCGCCAGCAAGGCCTGGCTGGATAACCCGGCGGCCAGGGTGATCAGGAAAAGAACAGCGGATATTTTCGAGGACATGAAGAGGGTCTCCAAAGGTGCCGTCAGGTTAGGTCAGGTACCAATCATTGGGGGGCGGTGATGCGGCCGGGGCGCCGAGGGCGGGGTCTTAGGTAAGGATCCCCGTCGGCTTGCTGGCCTGGCGCGGTTTCTGGTGGTCGCGTCGGAGGGTTACGGCTAGGGACAATACCTGCGATCAGGGTTGAGGATAAGGGTCTGGATTGTACCATCGGTTTCGGTTGGCGGGCGGTCACCGCAACCAGATCCAACCGACCATCCGGGACCAGCGAGGCCTCCCCGTGACCGGGCGCGCGCCCAGCAACTGGCCAAAGGGTTTTTCCGCTCCGGATATTACAGCGTAAGATAGCGCCCTTGGCACCTGGAATGAACCGGGCCCCTGGCCCTCGCCGCCAGTGCCCCGGCCCCGCTGTAAGACGAGACCCCCCATGCGCTACGAGACCGACGATCTACGCATTCGCGCCATGAAGCAGTTGATATCGCCGGAGGACCTGATCCGGCTCTACCCCCTGACGGATGCCATCTCGGCCACCGTCCACCATACCCGGCGCGCCATTCGCGACATTCTCCACGACGAGGACGACCGCCTGCTGGCGGTGGTGGGCCCCTGTTCGGTGCATGACGTCAACGCGGCCCGGGATTACGCCGAACGACTCTTGCCGGTCCGTGAGCGCCTCAAAAAGGAGTTGCTGATTGTCATGCGCGTTTATTTCGAGAAGCCGCGCACCACGGTGGGCTGGAAGGGCCTCATCAACGACCCCCACCTGGACGGCAGTTTCGAGATCAACGAAGGTCTCAAGCTGGCCCGCTCCCTGCTGGTGGACATCAATGGCCTGGGCGTCCCGGCGGGGACCGAGTTCCTCGACCTCATCAGCCCCCAATATATCGCCGACCTCATCAGTTGGGGGGCCATCGGCGCCCGCACCACCGAGAGCCAGGGCCATCGCGAGTTGTCGTCGGGGCTGTCCTGCCCGGTGGGCTTCAAGAATGCCACCAGCGGCAGCCTGCGCATCGCCCTGGACGCCATGCACGCGGCGGCCCACCCCCATCATTTCCTGTCGGTCACCAAGGAAGGCCGCTCCGCCATCTTTGCCACCGCTGGCAATCCGGATACCCACGTCATTCTGCGCGGGGGTGCCCGGCCGAACTACGACACCGAGAGCGTCAACATGGCGGCGGACGAGATGGACGATGCCGGATTGCGCCCGCGCCTCATGATCGACTTCAGTCACGCCAACAGCCGCAAGAAACCTCAGAAGCAGGTGGATGTGGGCCGTGACGTCGCCGGCCAGGTCGCCCGGGGCGATCGCCGCATCATGGGCGCCATGATCGAGAGTCATTTGATCGGGGGCCGCCAGGACTGGCACCCCGATACCGAATTGACCTATGGTCAGAGTATTACCGATGCCTGTATCGGCTGGGATGACACACAACCCCTGCTGGAAGAACTCGCCGAGGCCGTCCGCCGCCGCCGCGCGGCATCCTGATTTTCCCACGCTCCGAAGCCAACCCGACCCATGCGACAAGAATACGACCCGCGCGCCATCGAGGCGGCGGCCCAGGCCTACTGGGAACAAGCCCAATCCTTCAAGGCCGTGGAAGATCCCAGCCGGGAGAAGTTCTACTGCCTGGCCATGTTCCCCTACCCCTCGGGGAAGCTGCACATGGGCCATGTGCGCAACTACACCATTGGCGACGTCATCGCACGCTACCAGCGCATGCTCGGCAAGAATGTCCTGCAGCCCATGGGCTGGGATGCCTTTGGGCTGCCGGCGGAAAACGCCGCCATCCAGCATGGCATCCCGCCCTCCCAATGGACCAAGTCCAACATTGCCTATATGAAGGCCCAGCTCAAGAGCCTGGGCTTTGGTTATGACTGGGACCGGGAACTGGCGACCTGCGACCCGGATTACTACCGCTGGGAGCAGTGGCTGTTCGGGCGCCTCATGGATAAGGGTCTGGCCTACCGCGCCAAGTCCATGGTGAACTGGGATCCGGTGGATCGCACCGTGCTGGCCAACGAGCAGGTCATCGACGGCAAGGGCTGGCGCTCCGGCGCCCCAGTGGAGAAGCGCGAGATCGAGCAGTGGTTCGTGCGCATCACCGCCTATGCCCAGGAACTCCTGGACGCCCTCGACGGCCTTGACGGCTGGCCGGACCAGGTGCGGGCCATGCAGCGCAACTGGATCGGCCGCTCCGAGGGCGTCCACATGGACTTCGGAATCGCCGGCTCGGAAGAGAAGCTCGGCATCTATACCACCCGACCGGACACCCTCATGGGCGTGACCTATGTCGCCGTCGCCGCCGAACACCCCCTGGCGCGGCGGGCGGCCGAGACCGATCCCGGTCTGGCGGCCTTCATCGAGGAATGCCGGCAGGGCGGCGTCTCCGAGGCCGAGATCGAGACCATGGAGAAGAAGGGCCACGCCCTGGGCCTGGATGCCCTGCACCCCATCACCGGCGCGCCCGTGCCCATCTTCGCCGCCAACTTTGTTCTGATGGGCTATGGCACCGGGGCCGTCATGGCCGTTCCAGCCCATGATCAGCGCGACTGGGAGTTCGCCGAGAAATACGGCATCCCCCGCAGGCAGGTCATCTTCGCCGCCGATGGCTCGCCCTGTGGCATCGAGGCAGGGGCCTACACCGAGAAGGGGTTACTGCGTGACTCGGGGCCCTTCGATGGGCTCGACTCCGCCCAGGCCTGCGCCGCCATCGCCGCCTGGTTGGAGGAGCGGGGCCGGGGCGGTAGGCGCGTCAACTTCCGCCTGCGCGATTGGGGCGTCTCCCGGCAACGCTACTGGGGCTGCCCCCTGCCGGTGATCCATGGGGCGGATGGCCAGGTGCGCGCCGAGACCCAGCTGCCGGTGCGGCTGCCGGAGGATGTCATCGTCGATGGTTCGGGTTCGCCCCTCAAGAAGATGCCGGCTTTCTCCGAGTTGGGCGGCGGCGAGACCCGGGAGACGGATACCTTCGATACCTTCTTCGAGTCTTCCTGGTACTACGCCCGCTACTGTTCTCCCCACTGCGATACCGCCATGCTGGACGAGCGCGCCCGCTACTGGTTGCCGGTCGATCAGTACGTTGGCGGTATTGAGCACGCCGTCCTGCACCTCCTCTATGCCCGTTTTTTCCACAAGCTGATGCGGGACGAGGGCCTGCTGGACTGCGACGAGCCCTTCACCCAGCTTCTCACCCAGGGCATGGTGGTGGCCGAGACTTGGTATCGCGAGGATGGCGAGGGCCGCAAGCAGTGGTTCAATCCCGCCGATGTGGAGGTGGAGCGCGACGAGCGAGGGCGACTGGCGAGGGGCCGGCTCCGGGCCGATGGCCAGCCCCTCGTCTTTGGTGGCATCGAGAAGATGTCCAAGTCCAAGAACAACGGGGTCGATCCCCAGGTGCTGACGGATCGCTATGGTGCCGATACCGTGCGTCTTTACACCATGTTCACCTCCCCGCCGGAGCAGTCCCTGGAATGGAACGACGAGGGTGTGGAGGGGGCATCCCGCTTCCTCAAGCGGGTCTGGGCCCTGGCCCAGGACGAGCAGCGCGAGGGCCGGGAGTCAGGTGATGGCCTGACGGCCGAGGAGGTGCGTCACGAGATCCATGCCACCCTCAAGAAGGCCCTCTTCGACTACGAACGTCATCAATTCAATACCGTGGTCTCGGGCTGCATGACCATGGTCAACAGCCTCCACAAACTTGACCGGGGCCCGGCCAGCGCGGCGGTGATGCGCGAGGGGCTTGGTATCGTCCTGCGGCTGCTGGCCCCCATCGCGCCCCATGTGACCCATCATCTCTGGCGCGACTTGGGCCTGGGTGACGACATTCTGCGCGCGCCCTGGCCCACCGTGGATGAGGAGGCCTTGCGGCGGGACACGTTAGAATATGTGGTTCAGGTCAACGGTAAGGTGCGCGGCAAGATCATGGTGCCCGCCGTCGCCGATCGCCAGGCCGTGGAGAGGGCCGCCCTGGAGAACGAGAATGTGCGCCGTTTCCTGGGCGAGGCCCAGGTGCGCAAGGTGATCCTGGTCCCCAACAAGCTGGTCAATCTGGTGGTGCAGTGATGACCCGGGGCCTAGCCGATACGCGCCTGGGGTTGCTGATGGCCCTGCTGATAGCCTTGTCCCTGGTAACGGCCTGTGGCTTTCATCTGCGGGGCGCGGTGGCCATACCACCCAATCTCAGCCCGGTCTTCGTCGAGAACCCCGGTAACTCGCTGGTAGCGGGGATCCTGCGGGAGCGGTTCCAGCTCTCCGCCGTGCCACAGGCCGTCTCGGCCAAGGACGCCCGGGTCCTGGTGCGCATCCTGTCCGAGTCCCGTCGCTCCCGGGTCGGGGCCCTGGATCGCAACGGCAAGATTATCGCCACCGAACTCTTCTTGGACCTGCGCTTCGACGCCCGCGACGCCACGGGCAAGGTCCTGGTCGAGCCCCGCGCCCTGGAAATTTCCCGCACCTTCGAGAATGCCGACGTGGAAGTGCTGGGCAAGCAACTGGAGGCGGAGATCCTCTACGCTGAGATGGCTCAGGACGCGGCCACCCAGATCCTGGCGATGCTGCGCGCCGCCTTGCCCGCGAGCTAGTCCCGAACCGGCTGGCGCATGCGCATCCAGTTTCCGCAGCTTGCCACCCACCTCAAGCCAGGGCTGCCGCCGGTGGTCATGCTCTGCGGCGACGAGCCCTTTCAGCTCGGTGAGGCCGCCAGCCTGGTCCGCCAGGCGGCCCGCGCCCAGGGCTTCACGGAACGGGAGATCCTGGAGGTGGACGGCCATTTTGACTGGAGCCTGCTCACGGTGGCGGCCCAGTCCCTGTCCCTCTTTTCCAGTCTCAAGCTCATCGAGTTGCGGCTGGCCTCCGGCAAGATCGGGCGCGAGGGTGGCGAGGCGGTGCGCCGCTATTGCGCCCAGCCCCGGCCCGAAAACCGGCTCTTGATTCTGGCCCCCAATCTGGAATATCAGGAACTCCAGGCCAAGTGGATTCAGGGTGTCGAGCGCGCCGGGGTGCTGCTCCAGGTCAAGCCAATGGAAGGCCAGCGGCTGGTGGAGTGGATCGGGCAACGGCTGCGGGAACGCGGCCTCAAACCCGGCTCCGAGGTTGCCGCCATGCTCGCCGAGCGGGTGGAGGGTAATCTGCTCGCCGCCGCCCAGGAGGTGGACAAGCTGGTCCTGATCCACGGCGCGGGTCCCCTGACCGCCGAACAACTCAGCCGCGCCATCTCCGACAGCTCCCGCTTTGATCTCTTCGATGTCCCCGACGCCGCCCTGGCGGGGGATCGCGCCCGCATGCACCGCATCCTTGACGGCCTCGCCGCCGAGGGCACCGCCGAGCCCCTGGTGCTCTGGGTTCTGGCCCGCGAGGTCCGTCTCCTGACCCGCGCCGCCTTCGCCGCGCGCTCCGGCCCCCGGGCGCTGGAGGCCTTTCTGAGCGCCGAACGGGTGTGGCAAAATCGCCAGGGACCCATGAAGTCGGCCCTGCGCCGCCTGCCTCCCACCCGGCTGCGGGCACTCATGGGGCACTGCGCGCGCGCCGATCGCCAGATCAAGGGCCTGGAAGAGGGCGAGGCCTGGCTGACCCTGGCGGTCATCGGTGATACTTTGGCGGGAGGGGAGGGGGCTCTGCCCGCGAGTTGAGATGAGATACTTGACAGTATTAGCGAATGCTAATAAATTATGTCCCCAGGACGGCGCGCTAAGACGCCTTCCCTTGCTGCAACCCAAATCCAACTTCGGAGAACACAGATGAAAAAACTTGCTACCGCCGCCGCTATCGCCGCCCTGCTGGGCGTTTCCGCCTCCGCCGCCGCCTACTGGGGCGGTGGTCCATGGGGCGGTGGTCCCGGCTATGGCAATAACAACATGATGAACGACATGTTTGGCGATGGCAGTGGCTATGGCGACTTCAGCATGAACATGAGCGGTGGCGGGAGCGGCCGCGGTTACGGCCGTGGTTACAACCGTTACTATGACAACTATGGCTACGGGTATGCCCCTTACGGCTATGGCGCCCCCTACGGTTATGCCCCTTACGGCGCACCCTACGGTGCCCCCTATGGCGCGCCTTATGCCCCGCCCGCGCCCCCGGTTGCTCCCGCCACTCCCTCCAAGTAAACCATGCCAGCGCCGTTTGCACCAGAAATGAGATAACGGCGTTCATCGGCACAGGGAGGTGCCGAGCCGCCCCGGCCCTGCCAGGGTTTGTTTTATAGCCAACATCTGAGTTTTCGGTTTCCCGTGCCGGGTAGTGTCTGGCGGGGGACGCCATAGATATATCCCTGTAGGCTTGACGACAGCATCCCATCTGTCAATGGCCACCAGAACTGCCCCACTTTTGGTCACGAAAATTGACCCGTCCGGAGCGCCGAAACAGCGTCAGTTGCCGATTTTCTGCTGCAGTCGAGAGCGTTCTCCTCCGAGCATGAAGACCTGCGAGTGAGGGATGAGGCGGTCGACGACGGGCACCACGACGTGCTCGTCGCGGAAGAACTCGCCCCAGTTGGTGAAGTCTTTGTGGGGGGTGAGGATCACCGA
>JBASIS010000013.1:0-7531 GCA_049654905.1 Chromatiaceae bacterium | reverse complement strand
TGAGTGTTCGGTATAGTGTCTGCCTGGAGATGGTGGTCGGAGAGGGGGAGAGCGTTGGAGAGGTTGGCGTGATGATGAACCAGGTGAATCGGGTTCTTAAGCCCTTGGCTCGCCTGTTCGGGTTGGCCCTGTGGCTGCTGCTGGTCAGCGCCGCCGTTGCCGGGGGTGAGCGCGCCCTCCTGTTTGAAATCAGCACGCCGGTGGGGCCTCCCTGCTATCTCTTCGGCACCTTCCATAGCGAGGACCCACGGGTGCTGGCTCTGTCGCCCGCGACGCGGGATGCCTTCGAGCGGAGCCCCGTCTTTATCCTGGAGATGATACCGGATGCCCAGGCGCTCGCCCGCTCGATGCAAATCATGGTCTACGGGGATGACCGCGACCTGGCGCGGGTGGCTGGGGCGCCGCTCTACGGGCGCCTGGTCGAGGCCGCGGCTGAGTTGGGCCTGCCCGAGGCGGCGATCCGGGGCTTCAAGCCTTGGGCAGCCGCCACCCTCCTGGGCCTGCCCCCAGCCCGGACGGGTGAATTCCTCGATATCCACCTCTACCGGACCGCCCTGACCGCGGGTAAGGAGGTGATTGGCCTGGAGACCATCGAGGAGCAAGTCGCGGTCTTCGATAGCCTGGGCGAGGAGGATCAACTCCTCATGCTGAAGGAGACCCTGGACAACCGGCATCAGTTGCCCCGGGTCTTTGAGCGCCTCCTCGCGGCCTATCTCGATCGGGATCTCACCGCCTTGGCGCTGCTCGGCGACGAGTACCTGGGCCAGGGCGACCCTGGGCTCGCGGCAAAATTCCGGCGCGCGGCCCTGGATGACCGCAACCTGCGCATGGCGGCGCGGCTGGAAGCCCCTCTGCGCGCGGGCGGCTGTTTTATCGCCGTCGGCGCCCTGCATCTGCCGGGAGAAGATGGGCTGCTGGCGCGTCTTGGGCGGGCTGGCTTGCGGGTGCGGGCGTTGGATTGATGGGGCCCAATCGCACCCAGCGATGGGCCAGGGTTCCCATTCAGGATGCCGAGGCCTTCCTGGTTGGGCGGTTGAGTTCGATCACTAAACTCCCTATATTTTGTTCAACACTTAACCGATGGCTGTCGGATAATGGATTTCGAGGCCTCTCTCCTGGCTTGAGCCAGCCGGTGTGGACGGGGACCTGGCGGCAAGTGTAGCCAAGCCCCTTAGCTGGCAGCCATTCTTCGCTGGGCTAACTCCCTAAATTCCAAGCCTTACCCGGCAATTTTCCTGGCTGATAGCTGGTTGGTGGAAGATGCGCGTACTCATTGTCGAAGACGACCCTCTACTGGGTGCGGGGCTGGTGACGGGACTCGGTCAGGACGGTTTTGCGGCGGATTGGCTGACCTCCGCGGAGGCCGCCCTGCACGCCCTGCGTCTTGAGCACTTCGACCTGCTGGTCCTGGACCTGGGGCTGCCCGGTCGCGATGGCCTCTCCCTGTTGCGAGACTTGCGGCGAGAGGGTTCGACCCTGCCGGTGTTGATCCTCACCGCCCGGGATTCCATTGCGGAGAAGGTCGCGGGACTCAACGAGGGTGCCGATGACTATCTGGTCAAGCCGTGCGACCTGGATGAGCTGAGTGCCCGGCTGCGTGCCCTGGCCAGGCGTGGTTGGGGCCGTCCCGCGCCTCTGTGCTGCGCGGGAGACCTGACCCTGGACGCTGCCGCGCGGGTGGTGACCCTGGCTGGGCAAACCCTGGCCCTGTCGCCCCGGGAGTTCGATCTGCTCGAGGTTCTGATCGCTCACCCCGACCGGGTGGTCCTCCGGGCACACCTGGAGGCCAGCACCCAGGGTTGGCAGGGAGAGGTAGAGAGTAATTCACTGGAGGTTCATATCCACAATCTGCGGCGCAAGCTCGGAAAGGAACGGGTTCTCACGGTGCGGGGCTTTGGTTACCAATTGGTCTCGGAGCCCGCGTCATGAACTCCATCCGGCAGCGAATGATGCTGTCTCTGTTTGGCCTTTGGATCCTGGTCTGGGCCGCGGTGGCCCTGATCGCCTTTGATCGCTCCGGTCATGAGGTGGACGAACTCCTGGATGCGCAGATGGCCCAAACCGCCCATGTCTTGCGTAATCTGAGTTCGGCCGATCCTTCCGCCAGGATGACCATGGCCCCCCAGACGCTGTCGGCGGTGGGCCACCCGTACGAGTCGAAATTGACCTTTCAGCGCTGGAAAGGAGATCAACTGGTCGGCAGCTTTGGCGCGGCGCCAGCCGCGCCACTGGTGCGGAATCTGGGGTTTTCCGATCAAAAGTTGGCGGGGACCTCCTGGCGAGTTTTCGGGTTGCCTGGCACCCAGCAGGATGAGCTTTTGTTGGTGGCCCAGGATTCATCGATCCGCCATGAGTTGGTGCACTTTCTGACAATCAACACCCTCCAGCCCGTCCTCTGGTCTTTACCGCTAAGCATGATACTGATCTGGCTGGCGGTGAGTGATGGTCTCGGCCCCCTGTACCGCCTCGCCAGAAGCATTAGCCGCCGCTCCGCGGATCGCTTGGGGCCGATCGACGGGGAAGGCGTCCCGGTGGAGATCCGCCCGCTGACCGAGGCCCTCAATGGCCTCATGGCGCGGCTCGACGAGGCGCTGGCCACGGAGCGGCGCTTTGCCGCCGATGCCTCCCATGAATTGCGCACCCCCTTCGCGATCATCCGCACGCACGCCCAAATCGCCCAGCGTAGCGGCGATCCCACCGAACGTCGCCAAGCCCTCGATAACCTGATCCTGGGGGTAGATCGGGCGACCCGCCTGATCGCCCAATTCCTGATTCTAGCCCGGCTCCAGGGTGAATCCCGGCAGGTGGAGCAGGGTGTCTCATCCCTCGCCGGAGCCGTGAGCCGGGCCGTGGCTCACCAGCAGGCCGCCGCGCAGAGCCGGTCGATCAGCCTGACCACCCTGGTACCCGAGGGTCTCTACAGCTTGGTCGCGGTGCCTGGGGAGGTGCTGGGCACTCTGGTCGGCAATCTCGTGGAGAATGGGGTCAAGTACACGCCGCCGCGGGGCAGGGTCCAGGTGGCCTTGGTACCGGAACGGGGCTGGCTCCTGCTGCGGGTGACCGATTCCGGCCCAGGCATCCCCCCCGCTAACCGGGAGCGGGTCTTCGACCGCTTCTATCGCCAGCCCGGCCAATCCCAGGCTGGGGCGGGTCTGGGGCTCGCCATTGTACGGCGCATCTGCACCTTGTACGGTCTGGGAATCGAGTTGCGGGAAGGAGCGGAGGGGGTGGGCCTGGCGGTTGAAGTGCGCTTCCCCTTGTCTTCCGACTCCAAACCCTCAAATCACTTAGCTGTCATGGAAAAAGGATCTTAAGGTTTTTTTAAGCCTCTAGGCTGTACTGTGCTCATACGTCCCACGGTAACCGTCGGTGCGAATAATGATCCACAGCCCACCCCACAGGAGAGGCAGATGACCATCCCCCAATCATGGCGCCACGAGCGCCACCTTCCCGGCCCCGATCAGGAATCGCCACAGCGACGACCTTTTGGGCGTCGCTTGGGTCTCGGACTGCTCATAGCGGGCTTCGCCCTGGCTGGTTTTGCCCAGGTCGAGGCCGCCACCTTGGACATTGACAGTGCCTACTGGAAAAGCAGCGAGCGACGTCTGCGCGCCGAGGGCAGCGCCCCAGCCAAGGTTAAGGTCAAGCTGGTTAATGCCTACAACCCATCCCAGGTGTTGGGTTACGACGAGGCCGAGGACGACGGCGACTGGTCCATTAAGAAATATGGTCCCAGCCCGGTACCCTGTTCGGTGCGTGCCATAACACCGGACGGCAAATACGTCGATCGGGCCGTGAGCAATGCCCCGTCCACCTGTTCCCCCAAGGCTCCCACGCCGACCAACCAGGCCCCGACCGCCAAGGCCAATGGGCCCTACAGTGGCACCACGGGCATCGCCATCAGCTTCAGCAGCGCCGACTCCATGGATCCGGATGGCACCATCTCGGCCTATGCCTGGACCTTTGGCGATGGCTCGACGAGTGCCGCCGCCAATCCGAGCCATGCCTACACCGCGGCCGGTAGCTATGATGTGACCCTGAAGGTTACGGACAACGCAGGCGTGGACTCCGCGATCTCGTTCACCACCGCGACCATCACGGCCGGGGTTGCCTGCAACTCGCCGATCCCGCAGCATTGCAGCATCACCGCCTACACGGGGCCCGAAGTGTGCGTCGCCTGCCACAAGGGCGAAGCGCGCGATATGCATGGCTCCGTCCATTACCAGCAGGGTGGCGCCTTCCCCAACGTAACCAATATCCCGTCGAACTTCACGGCGGCCGGTGAGCGGCCCGCCAAGGCGGCGGGTGACCTGGTGGCAACTGGCATCAACACCTACTGCGGTACCCATGAGAACTCCCCGCGCTTCACCTGCGCCGGCTGCCATGTGGGTAACGGGCGCTTCCCGATCGCCCAATCCGACTTCGAAAACCTGGAACCCGACTCGAAGGCGGCTCATGACCAGTTGGCGAACATCGACTGCTTGATGTGTCACCAGGAGGTTTACAAGCGCTTCCCCGACTGGACTTCCACTGGCCAGGGCTTTAGTGATTTCAGTCTGCTTAATCTGGCCACGGACCCCAACACCAAAAAACTCGTTCGCTCCGATGGCGACGCCGTGATCCGCACTGGCTTCCAGGGCATCCCGAACGTCAGCGCTGCTGGTGACTTCCTGTTCAAGCCGGCCGGCAGCGAAACGGAACCTAATTTGATTCCGATGACCCTGATGCCCATCACCACCCTGGCCGCGGCCCAGACTGTCCATGCCACGACTCGTCAGTCCTGCCTCAACTGCCATGCGGGTGCGGCCGGTGCCGACGGTGCCAAGCGGGGTGATCTCTCCAAGGAGAACATCAACCCGAGCCTCACGCTGGACATGCACATGAGCCCGGCCGGCGAGAACCTGACCTGTTCCGATTGCCATAACGCGGTCGGGGCCGGTGGCGAGAGTCATCGGGTGCGGGGTCGGGGTCTGGATCTGCGGGCGAATGATGTACCCGAGCGTTTCACCTGCGATTCCGGTGGCTGCCATTCCAGCACCCCCCATGGCGACTATAGCCCCACCACTGGC
Organism: Chromatiaceae bacterium; assembly: GCA_049654905.1. Lineage (GTDB taxonomy): Bacteria > Pseudomonadota > Gammaproteobacteria > Chromatiales > Chromatiaceae > M0108. Next base: position 2,462 of record JBASIS010000013.1, on the reverse strand, counting down.
TCCAGCAAGGATAAGCATGCCATGAAGGTCGCCTGCCAGACCTGTCACATCCCGTCCTACGCCAAGGCGGCGGTGGGTACCGAGGTGGCTCGCGACTGGCAGGACCCGCATCCGTCGGACTCCGCTTGTAATGGTCGTGGCGGTTGGCTGCCGCGGGAGGACAAGGGTGGCTTGGGCAGCGCCTCGCTGATTCCCAGCTATACCTGGTTCGACGGGACCTCGGAAGTCATGTACCTCGGGGAGTCGCTAGTCGATGTGCCGACGGTACCGCTGGATGCGGACATCGCGACGAAGTTCGCCGGGACCAATACCGGCAACTTTGATGCTGACGATCCGGCCTATGCCCTGGGGATGCCCAACGGCGACGTGGCCAGCAGCAAGGCGAAGATCTATCCGATGAAGCTGCATTGGGGCAAGCTGGCCCGCGACGACGCCCCCGTCGACGGGACGCAAACCCTGATCGGTCATTCCACCTTCGAGTTCTTCCGGACGGGTAGCTTCTGTCGCGCGGTAGCGGTGGGTCTCGGCGACAATCCCGATGACGCCTGCACCGGCACCCCCGGCTCGACCGAGATGCCTCGTAATACCACGACGGCTGTCCCGGTCGTCACCTACCAGACCATCAACCACGGCGTGGAGCCCAAGGATAATGCGCTGGGTGGTGACGTTGCGGGCTGCGGTTCCTGCCATCAGGACCTTGCCCCCACGGGCACCAAGGCGCGACTGGACACGGATAGCCTGGGATACGGGCCACGCACCGCCCCGAGCGCGGTGGTCGGCACCAACAGGACCGTTCTGGACGGCAATCTGGACAATATCTGTAGCCAGTGCCATAGCAACGAGAGAGATGCCCAGGACCGTGCGTTCGCCGAGGTGCATAAACGGCATGTGTCAGACAAGAAAAGGGATTGCGCCGCCTGCCACAACTTCTCGAGACCCGAGAGGAGCCTGTCCCTCAGTAAGAAATAAAGGTTTGATCCGAAGGTGACGGGGCGGGGCAGGGATGCCCCGCCTTTTTTTGTTTAGGGAATTTTCCTAAGCGCTACCGCCCGTGGCCTCGGCCCCGCTTCTGGACAGCCGCCATTCTCCCCGGAGCCCTCTTCCCGCTTATGCTAGTATCTGCCTATCGAAGGCACCCGGCGCAATGAGGCGATGGAAAGGCGCACCTTTATGACGCGAAGCATGCTGTTAACCCTGGGCACATCTCTTGTGATGGTCCTGGGGGGCTGTACCTCTATCCCTGAAGATCAACGTAACCCCCAGGACCCTCTGGAGTCCTACAACCGGGCCATGTTTGATTTCAACACGGACCTGGACAATGCCTTCCTCAAGCCCATCTCCAAGGGCTATAAGGCCGTGGTGCCCAAGCCCGTGGACCAGGGCGTTACTAACTTTTTCAATAACATCAATGATGTTGACTCGGCCGTCAACAATCTGCTCCAGTTCAAGGTATCCCGTTTCGGCACCGACGTGGGACGCATCGTCGTCAACACGACGGTTGGTATCGGCGGCCTCATCGATGTGGCCACCAATATGGGACTGCCCAGCTACAAGGAGGATTTCGGGCAGACCTTTGGCTACTGGGGCGACGTGGATAGTCCCTATCTGGTGCTGCCCCTGCTGGGCCCCAGCACCTTGCGCGATACGATCGGGCTGCCCGGGGATATCGCCGCCAATCCTTTCTTTCATGTCTGGAATTCCAATACTCCCGCCAACTGGGGCATGATCGGCCTGGATGTGGTCGATACCCGGGCGGACTTGCTGGCGGCCAGTGATGTCCTGGACTCGGCTGCCGTCGATCCCTACGCCTTCGTGCGCGATGCCTATCTTCAGAAGCGGCGCCATGCCATTTTCGATGGCAATCCGCCGGGGGACCCCGAGGAGCCGGACATCTGGGCGGAGGAGGACGCGGCCCAGGCGGCCAAGGCGGCCAAGGCGAAAAAGCCCTGATGTCCTCCCGGTGGCCAGTCCCCCTGGTGTATCCGACCTCCTCACCGCTTTGCTCTAAAGGAGGGCGGTTGTCGCGACGCTACCCAAAAGTAAGCTCCCCGGGAGCGAGACGGGCGCAATGCCTTTTCCCCTGACTCGATATAGCCCCGCGCGGAGCGAGCCCCGCCCGCCGTCTTTGCCGCTGAGTGGTTTGCCTGCTATGACCCTATCGCACCTATCCTTTGCCCAAGGCCTCCCGACCCTTCTGCTCGCTCTGGTCCTCATCGGGGCAGCCTTTAACGCCAGCGGGGAGGAGTCATCCGCGGCGCCGGCCCTTCAAGCACCCCAGCAGGAACCGGTCCAGCCACCCGCCCATGATCACGCCCATGACCTGGCCCAGCCTCCTGCGGAGCCAACCTACGTCTGCCCCATGCACCCCCAGGTGGTGAGCACCGACCCGGGTAGTCGGTGTCCCATCTGCGGCATGGATTTGGTCGCTACCAAGGCGAAGCCAGCCGCGGCAAGTCCGCCCC
>JBASIS010000012.1:0-15754 GCA_049654905.1 Chromatiaceae bacterium | reverse complement strand
CCTCTTGATAGCCGATGTCGAACCAGAGGTTCTTGTTCTCAAAGATTTGAACAAGGCCTTTTGTTCGGTAAACACCGAAACCGAGGGCGTGCGCCGTTGACAACACCGGACGAGAATTTCGATAGCAGGTGTCGAGGATGATGTCCTGCTTCGGCTTCCCTGCCTCAGGCGGGCGGATTACGACGCGGGCCGTTCCATCCGGGTTTTTTCCAAAGATTTCTTCAGCCGGCGGGAGCGACCGGTTTCCAAGGTTCTGCAACTCGTCGTATGCATACACCAAGCGCTTTGGATCCTTGAGGTATTCATAGCACAGCAGCAAAAAGTTTGGCGCGAAGTCTTGGGCCTCATCGACCAGAATTGCATCGTATTTCGGCGCGAACGTCTTGACCCCCTGAAGAGCTATTTCACAAGCCCACTCGAAGGCTTTATCAGACCCGTAACGATTCTTAGCGGTTCCGAAGTCCAGATACTCGACACCGTGGTCACGGCAGAACTCGTAGTAGATGCCTGTGCGGTCGACCCCGCCCGGAGCCCCCCACGCATTCAAGATTCGGATTTTATCCCAATCGGGCTCCTCGTTTGCCTGTTCCAGCACAAACGTCGTAATGAGGTTCTCGAACTGCTTCTTTAGTGACCGCGTGTTGAATGTCACCGCGATCAACCAATCCCGGTGACGGGCGTGCAAGTAGGCCACTTTCAGAGCCAGAACGATTGTCTTGCCACATCCGGCCAGGCCTCGAATGCGCTGAACTCCTTCATAGGTTTCGACCACCGCTGCGCTTTGCTGGCTGTCGAGATTGGCAATGGAAGCCTCCAGCGCCTTGATTTTGGTGCCTCGCGAAGCCTGATTGTGCAGCTCACGTTTCTTCCGGCCTCTACGAAGCGTGGAGATTGCTTGGATAACCGAAACTAGAGCCGGAAAAACCTCCGGTTCGAAGTCTTCCAATTCCAATTCCTCAATAGACGCCAACAGATTGCCCGCGTTGCAGAGAAGGTGCTCGTCGTCAGGCTCAAGTTGGGGAATGGCAGGCGCGAAGGTGACGGTGTGAATATCGACAAGCAGCTTCCGCTTGCGAATCAAGTTCTGGTGCTGACGCAGCTTGGCCTGCATCTTATTGAATCCCTCATCTTGTGCCTCGGCATAGTCCGGCAGGGCTTTGCCTTCAACCAAGCTGAACAGAACAAGGCCTTTGGTAGGTGATACCAGCAACGCATCAATCGGAAAGGAACCCTCTGGCGTGCCGATGATGGGATACCCGATGTAAAGGGTACCTTCGAGGTCCGGCTCCTCGCTGAGAATCTGCGCGAGACGTTTACTCACGACAGGCTTATCTGTGCTGCCCCATACTGTGTTAATCATGGCTTTAGTCGGTTTGATTGTTGATTTTCATGCTGCCACTAAGGAGTTTCGGCAGCAGCGTGTCGCGCAGGGTGGCGAGGGTGCGGGATTGCTGTTTGTTGGCGACGATTTGGTCATACCACGGCTGGCATTCCCGCTTAAACGCCTCGGCGACGGGTGCGTCCGGAATGATTACGGTGAAGCGGTCGATGTCGTTTTTTCCGAGGTGAATAACCGTCGTCGCGGTCTCCGTGGCTTCGACCTGTGCGAGCGGGGCGATGATGCTGTTGCGAACGAAGGCGGCAGAGTAACCGGGCTTCGGTGCGAAGACACAGACTCGCTGGTTCAACCACGATTCCACGCCTGCCCAAAGATAGGCGCGGAACTCTCCGTCCATGCCGACGGTGATGTTGCCGGGCTGGAGCAAGTAACCCTTGGGATGCACTTCGGTCGTGAAGATGGCGGGGCTTTCGTTCGGCAAGTCACGGATGCGAATCAATGGCTTCCCGAGTTTTTCCGAATTGAATAACGATGAGGCGAACGGTGCTCCGTAAATGACATTCGCAACTTCGTAGATTGAGCCGACGCGCCAGCCGTGCGGGATATGTCCAGCCGTCGTTTCAACAAACGAATCGGGGAAGTGGGCGGCGGTGGCTGGGTCGAGGGCGTCGGGGGGGCGGCCGTCGAGTTTGGCGCGGACGGGGTCGAAATCCACGAACCAGCTCTGGAACAGCGCCCGCGCCATCGCTTCCAGCGTCGCGTTCATCCGCCGGTTCAACTCGATCTTGTCGTCCAGCGCCCCAAGCACCGCCGCGATGGCTTGTTGCTCGGCGAGGGGCGGGATGAGAATGGGCAGCGCGCGAATCGTCGGCAGATTCAACCGCTCCGCGACTGTGCCATCACGATAGCCGTGAATGTGGGCCGCCATGATTGGCGAGTTCAGCCAGTGGCAGAGAAAACTGAAATCAAGTCGGCGCTTGTCTGGTCGAATGAGAACCATGCGTTGGCCGAGACAAACGCGAGTCCTCGGCGGCACTTCTGCCGCAATGCCAAAGTAGGTTCCTTCGCGGCTGTAGAGAAGGTCGCCACGGCTCGGAGTCACGCGAGCGATTCGCTCCGCGTAGGTTTCTTCGGAAATACACCCTGCTTGGTCGGCGCGGAAAACTCCCGTGATGATGTCCTGAGTGCGGACGACGAACGGCCCGGTGTCGGTGAGCTTCGGTGTGGAATGCGGGCAGTCGAAAACGCCTTCACTAACATCGTCGAGTCGTGACCATGTCCAACCGTCGGGCGGCTCGCCATAGGCTGCCGGGACGTGAAGCGACTTTGTTTCCGCCAATGCGCTACCCGCCATAACCCAGCCCCCTCAGGTTTGCTTTGATGGCCTGCTCCAGCTTCGCGAACCCGGTGAACTGGGCGTGCAGTTCGGCGACGAAGCGTTTCATTCCCGCCCCTCCTGCACCACCACATGCGCCCGCTCGATTTCGCGGTGGAAGCTCTCCGGGATGCGCGCCCAATCCATGACATCGACCCGGATGGGCAGATTGCTTTCAATGAAGGCTTCCTTGAGATCACCCAGGGCGCCGGTTGCGAGGTGCGGGTCCCGCGGGTTGCGCAGCACCAGATCGAGGTCGCTGGCCGCGTGGCCGTCGCCATTGACGCGGCTGCCGTAAGCCCAGACCTCGGCGTGCGGAACCTGGGCGTGCAGCAGCGCCTTGACCTGGGCCAGGTATTTTTCCGGTAAATCCAGGGTGAGCATTCGGGAGTCCTGCACGGCGCTTTAGGCCGGATGGCCAAAGCGGGCGCGCAGCACGGCTTCCAGCGTGATGGCGTCGGTAATGAAATCGGGTAGCAGGCTCAGCGTTTCCCTGGCGAAACCTTCGCCGTAGTCGTGCGCGGTGCTATTGCGGTTGTCGCGGTAGGCAAACCAGCGTTCGACTTCTTCCAACGTCATCAGTCCGTGCGTGGCGGCCAGCCGCAGCAGTTCCTTGACCGGTGAGGCATCGAGTTTCTGTCCACCATGGCCATAATCCTTAAGCGCGCGCTTGATGAGTTTGAAGGCGGATTCCTGGGTCAGTTCGTAGCCTTTGACTATGGCGTTGCGAAAAACTTCCTGATCGATGCTGTCCGGTGGGGCCTTTTGGTAAAAGGCGAGCGAGGATTCAAGCGTGGCGATGCAACGCTTGAGGTGATCGGTGTTGAGATTCATGGCGTCTGTTCCAGTCGGTAGCCCAGGCTGGCCAGATTATGTCTGATTTGTTGTTCCAGTTGCGTGGACTCGGCGAACTGGGCATGCAGTTCGGCGACCAGGCGCGGCATCTTTTCCGCGAAGGTTTTTTTCATGCGCCCACCTCCCTGCCGATTTGGGTGATGAAGCGCTCCATTTCCTCCTTCTTGGGCAGCTCCACGGCATAGCGGGAGACGAAGACCTGGTTGCTCAGGTCGCCGAGGGCAAACTCGACGAGGGTGTCGTTCTTGCGGGTGCAGAGCAGAATGCCGATGGGCGGCTGGTCGCCCGGCGTCATCTGGTGCTTTTTGTACCAGGCGACGTGGGTGTTGAGTTGGCCGAGGTGCTCGTGGCGGAAGGCGTCGGTCTTGAGTTCCACCAGAACGTGGCACTTGAGCACGCGGTGGTAGAAGACGAGATCGACGAAGAAGTGTTCGTCGCCGATGAGGATGCGTTTTTGCCGGGCCTCGAAGCAGAAGCCGTGGCCCAGTTCGAGGAGGAAGTCCTGAAGGCGGTCGAGCAAGGCGTCTTCGAGGTCGGATTCGGTCATGACATCGCGGGAGCGCAGGCCCAGAAACTCGAAGACGTAGGGGTCGCGGATGATGTGGGCGGGCTGGGCGGTCTCCGCGGCTTGGTGGGCCAGGGTGGAGAGGGCGGCCTTGTCCTTCGAGAGGCCGCTGCGCTCGTAATACAGGCTGGCGATCTGACGGCGCAACTCGCGGACGGACCAGTTGCCCCGGATGCACTCGATCTCGTAGAAACGGCGCTGGGTGGGGTCGGGGAGTTCCACCAGTTGCTCGAAATGGCTGTAGGAAATACGGTTGATCAGCTTTCCCGCGTCCAGTGTTGGGGCATCCGGGAATTGTGCGGACAGTGTCCGCACTTTTTCCTCCGGCAGAAAGGGGGATACGACTTGGGCAGATCGTGCGGACGGCGCCCGCACGATCTGGGGATAGCTGCGATAAAAGGCCAGGTAGCCGTAAAGCTGGCGGCGGCCGGTATTGCTGACGGACTGATCGCACAGTGCTCTGGATAACTCGGCAAGCAGTTTGTCGCCATAGCTGGCGCGGTCCGCGCCGTGCAGCTCGAATTCGGCGATGTAGTAGCCGATCATCCAGTTGCGCAGCGTCAGGCTGAAATTGACGGCCTTGCTGGCTTGCTCCGCCAAGGCGGAGTGCGTCTGCGCAATGGCCGTGACCAGACTGTCGAAATTCAGCACTTCAGATGCCATAACCCAGCCCCCTCAGGTTTGCCTGGATGGCCTGCTCCAGTTTCGCGGACTCGGCGAACTGGGCGTGCAGTTCGGCGACCAGGCGCGGCATCTTTTCCGCGAAGGGTTCGCCGTCATCCTCGACTGCCTCGGCGTCAACGTAGCGGCCTGGAGTGAGGACATAGCCATGGGCCGCGATTTCGGCGGTGGTGGCGGATTTGCAGAAGCCGGGGATGTCGGCATAGGGCGCGGCCCCCTCTCCTCGACCCTCTCCCATGAGGGGGGAGGGGGAAAGGTGGTTGCCGCGCCAGGCGTGGTAGCTGGCGGTGATTTTCTGCAAGTCGGCGTCGGTGAGTTCGCGGTGGACGCGGTCGATGAGGGTGCCGAGTTTGCGGGCGTCGATGAAGAGGGTTTGCTGGCGGCGGGCGCGAAAGCCGCGCTTGGTGTCGGCGCCTTTATTTTTCGCGAGGAACCAGAGACAGACGGGGATCTGGGTGCTGTAGAAGAGTTGGCCGGGCAAGGCGATCATGCAGTCCACGAGATCGGCCTCGATGAGGGCGCGGCGGATGTCGCCCTCGCCGGATTGGTTGGAGGACATGCTGCCGTTGGCGAGGACGAAGCCGGCCATGCCGTGGGGCGCGAGGTGGTAGATGAAGTGCTGGACCCAAGCGAAGTTGGCGTTGCCCTTGGGCGGCACGCCGAACTGCCAGCGCACGTCGTCATCCTTGCGGAACCAGTCGGAGTCGTTGAAGGGCGGGTTGGCGAGGACGTAGTCGGCGCGGAGATCGGGATGGAGGTCGCGGCGGAAGCTGTCGGCGTGCTCGGGGCCGATGTCGGCCTCGATGCCGCGGATGGCCAGATTCATGATGGCCAGTCGCCGGGTGGTGGCGTTGCTTTCCTGGCCGTAGATGCTGATATCGCCAATCTTGCCGCCATGGGCCTCGACGAACTTTTCCGACTGGACGAACATGCCGCCGGAACCACAGCAGGGGTCGTAGATGCGGCCCTGGTAGGGGCCAAGCATCTCGACCAGGCAGCGCACGACGCAGGACGGCGTGTAAAACTGGCCGCCATTCTTGCCCTCGGCGCTGGCGAAGCGGGTGAGGAAGTACTCGTAAACACGGCCGAGCAGATCGACGGAGCGGTGGGTCTGCTCGCCCGCGCTGGCGGCGGTGAGGGCGATGGTGGCGATGACGTCGATGAGTTCGCCGAGGCGCTGTTTGTCGAGGCCAGGGCGGGCATAGTCCTTGGGCAGGACGCCCTTGAGACGCGGGTTGTCGCGCTCGATGGCGACCATGGCGTCATCCACGCGCTTGCCGATGGCGGGCTGTTTGGCATGGGCCTGGAGGTGGGACCAGCGGGCCTCGGCGGGCACCCAGAAGACGTTCTCGGCCTGGTATTCATCGGGGTCTTCGGGATTCGCTCCGGCGTAGTCGCCCTGGCCCGCGCGGAGTTTGGCGCGCTGTTCCTCGAAGGTGTCGGAGATGTATTTGAGGAAAATCAGGCCGAGGACGACGTGCTTGTATTCCGCCGCGTCCATGTTATTGCGGAGCTTGTCGGCGGTGAGCCAGAGCTTGGCTTCGAAGCCGATGGTGGCGGAGGAGTCAATTTTCGGGGGTGCCGTCTTCGCCATCGGATTGCCTTTTGCCGGGTGAGGGTGCAGGGGTAATTCGGACATTCGGGAGGCTATTCCCGGTAACGATCCCGCGGGATCGCGGCGGATTGCGACGCCGCGGCCGCGTGCAGGGGAGGCTCAAGGGTCGTACTCCAGGAATGGATTCCGAGTCCCCTGGGGGCCCTTGTCGGGGTGCGGTGTCGCGGCCTGGCCACCGGCTGTGCCCGGTGGCGCCTTGCCGGCGCTGTCCGCGGGTTGCGTTCTGGCCCCGGCGCGGGAGGGCAATCCGGTGGCTCCGGGCCGGTAGGCATCGAAGCGGGCGCGGGCATCACCGAGCTCGAATTGCTGCCAGTCGTCCTCCATTTCGAGCGCGCCGACAAAGCTGTGCCAGCGGACCAGGAGCATAGCCTCGCGGCGGTCGTCATCGGCGTGCCCCTTGGCCTGGACACCGACCGCCCCACTGCCGATCGTGGCGTCCTTGAGCACGGCGCTGTCGCCGTCCATGATCAATTGGATGTGCCCGCCCAGGTTCTCGACCAGCAGCAAATCCTCGATCCAGCGGTGCTCGCCCCGGGCGTTGTCCAGCAGGGCGACGAAGGGCCGGGTGTCCTTGATGGTAATGGCGGCCTTCATGTCCAGATGCATCGGCTTGCGCCACAAGACCTTCGATTTCTCCAGTTCCAGATGGGCATGCCAGTCAGGCGCAAGGGCGGATGCGGTTTCACCGGTTACCTTAAAACCCTTTAGCCCCAAGGTGGAGCCGGTGATATCGAACCGCATATCCGCCGCCGAGCCGCCACGGATCAGCAGGTCCAGCCGGATATCGCCGGTCATCTCCGCCTGGCTCAGCGCCACGCGCACGTCCTTGGCGAGCAACAGCAGCTCGCCCCGCAGACTCTTAGGATCCAGTTGCAGATCGCCGACGAGGCTGGCCTCGCCCGAGATCAGGGAGAGCGGGGCATGGGCGGGCAGGTAGGGGTTGTAGCTACTCATGGTGCGGACCCGCGCCGAATGGAGTTTCAGGGCCATGTCCACCTTGCCGGCGTGGTCGGCGAAGGGGTCGGTGACCACGACATCGGCATCCAGGCGCACCCCATCGATGCTCGGCTCCGACTCGTCCTGGCGACGCATGCGGGCATCCGTCAAGGCGATATTGAGGACCAGTCTGGGACGGTGGCCGTCCTGCTCCAGGGTCAGGGCCCCGCGCCCCAGGCCCTCCACCCGGTGCTCCAGCAGCCCAAGCTCTAGCGCCTCGGGCGGTAGCTGGAGCGTCGTTCCCGGGGCCGGCAGGCCATTGGCGAGCAGGATCTCCGCATCGATCTCAGCCGCGCCCTTCAAGCTCAGGTTCAGTGGGCGGTGCAACAGCTCCGCGATCCAGTCGAGTCGGGAGAGGATCAGGGTGACCAGGAGACGGCCATGGGTCGTTGCGAGCAGGGCACCGAAACCCTGATCCGCCAGGGCCTTCGCCACGGCGCGCACCGGGCCTGCGGCCGCCTCCTCCGCCGACAGGGGCAGGCTGAGATTGCCGTCGTTGACTTCCAGTTCGGCCTGCCAGGGCTTGGGCGAAATCGGTCCCTTGACGTGCTTCGTCTTGGCCTTGGTCTTCACCTTGGCCTGGGCCGCGGCATTGTCGAGCCGCAGCTTGGTGCCGCTCAGGTCCAGCACCGCGTCGGCGGCGTCGGCGGCACTGGCAATTCTGGCCCGCAGTTGCAGGGACAGGTCGGTGGTGGCCTGATAATCCCGGTAGCTCAGGTGAGCCTGATCGGAAGCCAGGTCAAGCTCGAATCGCATGGTCTCGGGGGCAACCACTACCTGGCCATTCACCCGACCCGACCCTCCCAGGAGCCGCATCCCCCACTCGGCGGGTAGCAGGCGGTTGTAAACCCGGAGATCGGGTACCTCCATCGCCGGCAGGGTCAAGGTGAGGTTGAGGTCGGGCTTGCCAGCGCGCATCTCGATGTGCAGCAGGGCCTCGAGGCCGTGGCCGGAGAAAAGGGTCAGCGCCGGGATCTCACCCGCCCCGGGCGCCGCGTCGGGGTGCTCCGCCAGCAGGGAGGCCTGGACCTCGTCGAAGCGGACCACCAGGTCCGCCTGATCCGCGTCGTCGGGGGCGATCTTGAGCTCGATGGTGCCGTCGCCGTTGAAGGCATGGCGGGCGAGGGTCATCGCCAGCTTATGGGCCTCGATGATCAGGTCGGTGCCGGGGAGCAGCTCCCCGTGGGAAAAGACCAGGCGCCCGCGCAGGCGGCCCTGGCCCTTGAGGTCCAGCCCCGCCAGGTCGCCCGTCAGCAGGGTCAGAAAATCCAGGTTCTGCACCGGCAGGTCAATTTCGGCATCGAACTCGGGCAGGATCAGGGCCCCCAGGCCCTTGGCCTCGGCGATGACGAAGGGCGGCACCTCGATCTGGCCCTTGATCGATGCCGGGTCGGTCACGGGCTGGGCATCGCCGATCCGCAGCGAGGCGAGCACCAGGTCGAGGGCGCCCCCCCTCAGGCCAAAACGCCCGGCCCCGGTATCCAGGCTGAAGCTGCCACGCACCTCGCCGGGTACGGTGCCGCGCACATGGGACACCCAGAAGGCATGATGCCCCTGGACATGGATATCGGCGATTTCCAGCAGCAGGTTGCCGCCTTCCTCCTCCGGTACCGGCTCCGCGAGGGCCTCGGGGTCGCGGTTGCGGATGACCGGGAAGTGGGGCCGGATGGCGGCGTCTTCGGCGATGGGGCCTGATCGCGGCCGCAGCCGCAGGTCGATATCGACCAGGTCAAGATCATGCACGCGCACCAGGCCCTTGAACAGCGGTCGCAAGGAAACCGCCGCCGCCGCGCGTTCGGCATCGACCTGCCATTGCTCGGTCGGCGTCTGGCCGTCGGCGGCGAAACCCCGGAACTCCACGCGCAAGGGGTACCAGCTCCAGGCCCGCTCCCAGCTAATGGCGAGGCGATCGGGCCGCAGGCTGTTCAGGTAGGCCTGGGTCGCGGGCAGGTTCAGGGCCAGATTCACCCCGATCAGATAAAGGGCCACCAGGATGAGAATGGCCGAGACCAGCCGGGATAACCCCTTCTTCATGTTTTGGATTCCTCTATGCCGTCTGTCCGGTGAAGCGGCCATAGGCTACCTTGACGGCCTCCTGACCCAGGAGTTGGCGCAGGCGCTTGATCAGCTCGTCCGTCGGCTGGACGCGCCAGTCGTCCCCCAGCAGGAAGCGGGCCTGGCCTTGGGGTGACCGGTATTCCATTTGAATCGTCAGGTGGCCACCCCGATAGAGGGTCAGGATCTCGCGCAACTGCTGGAGGATCTCCGTGCCCTTCTTGTGCCGCTTGGCGGCGCCAAGGTCAAGGTTGAGAAGCAAGTGATCGGCGGCCTTCTCGCGAGCCTGCTCCAAGGTCTGGACCTCGCTGGCGCGCAGGGACCAGGCGTCGCGAAATTCATCGAAGTTAAGGGTGCCGGCGATGACCAGCAGGCGATCCACGGCCAGGAGGTCGCGGAACTGGTCGTAAAGCTCGCTGAAGACGGTGACCTCCAGGCGCCCGGTGCGATCGTCGAGAACCAGAGAGGCCATGCGCCCGCGCGGGGTCTTGCCGTGACGCACCCCCACCACCAGCCCGGCCACGGTGCGCTTCTCCCGGTCCCCGCGCCCCTTGGGGGTGGACAGCAGGACATTGAGGCGATTGCCCATGAGGGCATTGAGCTCGGGTTCGAAACGGTTGACGGGGTGGCCGGTGAGATAGAGGCCCAGGGTCTCCTTTTCGCCCTGGAGGCGTTCCTCCTCTTCCCATTCCCCCCACACCTGGCCGGCGAGCTGGGGGTCGGGACCCGTGGCGGTCTCCTCCAGCAGGCCGAAGAGGTCCACCTGACCGGAGGAGTGGCTGACCTTGTGCTGTTCCGCCAGCCGGATCGCTAGGGGCAGATGCTGCATCAGGGTGGCGCGGTTGGCGCCGAGTTCGTCCAGAGCGCCGGAGCGCACCAGGGCCTCCAGGACCCGCCGGTTCATCTTTTGCAGGTCGATGCGACGGCAGAAGTCCCAGAGGTCGCGGAAGGGTCCCCCCGCCTGGCGAGCCTCCTGGAGCGCGAGGATGGCGCCCTCCCCTACCCCCTTGATGGCGCCCAGGCCATAGATAAGTGCGCGGTCGTCGGCGATGGTGAATTGCCACTCGGAGGCATTCACCGTGGGTGGTCGCACCTCCAGGCGCATGGTCCGGCACTCGTCAATGAGGGTGACCACCTTGTCGGTGTTGTCCATGTCGGCGCTGAGGACGGCGGCCATGAAGGCGGCGGGATAGTGGGCCTTGAGCCAGAGGGTCTGATAGGAGACCAGGGCATAGGCGGCGGAGTGGGATTTGTTGAAGCCGTACCCGGCGAACTTATCCATCAAGTCAAAGATGTAGGTCGCCGTCCGGCCATCCACGCCCCGCTGGGCCGCCCCGGCCTCGAAGACGGCGCGCTGCTTGTCCATCTCCGATTGCTTTTTCTTGCCCATGGCGCGGCGCAGCAGGTCCGCGCCGCCAAGGGAGTAGCCGGCCAGGACCTGGGCGATCTGCATCACCTGCTCCTGGTAGAGGATGACGCCATAGGTGGGCTTGAGAATGGGCTCCAGGTCCGGATGGGGATAGGCCACCGCCGCCTCGCCGTGCTTGCGGGCGATGAAGTCATCGACCATGCCGGACTGGAGGGGCCCGGGGCGGAACAGGGCCACCAGGGCGGTCATGTCCTCGAAGGAGTCGGGGCGCAGCTTCTTGATCAGCTCCTTCATGCCCCGGGATTCAAGCTGGAAGACGGCGGTGGTCTCGCAGCGCTTGAGCAGAGCGAAGGCCGCCGGGTCCTTGGGGTCGATGCGGGTGATGTCGATGGGCGGTTCGCCGGCCTTGGCCCGCCCGGCGTTGATGGTCTTCAGCGCCCAGTCGATGATGGTCAGGGTCCGCAGGCCCAGGAAGTCGAACTTGACCAGACCCACCTGCTCGACGTCGTCCTTGTCGAACTGGGTCATGAGGTTGGTGCCGCCAGGCTCGCAATAGAGGGCGGCGAAGTCCGTCAACCGGGTCGGGGCGATGACCACGCCCCCGGCGTGTTTGCCGGCGTTGCGGGCCAGGCCCTCCAGTTTGAGGGCCATGTCGATGAGGGCCCGCACCTCCTCGTCCTCGGCGTAGGCCTTGCGCAGATCCTCGCCCTCCTCCAGGGCCTTGCTAAGGGTCATGCCCAGTTCAAAGGGCACCATCTTGGCGATGCGATCGACCATGCCGTAGGGGTGGCCCAGTACCCGGCCCACGTCGCGCACCACCGCCTTGGCCGCCAGGGTGCCAAAGGTGATAATCTGGGACACCGCCTCGCGGCCATAGCGCCCGGCCACGTAGTCGATGACCCGATCCCGCCCCTCCATGCAGAAGTCGATATCGAAGTCGGGCATGGAGACGCGTTCCGGGTTGAGGAAGCGCTCGAAGAGCAGATCGTGCTCGATGGGGTCCAGATCGGTGATCTTGAGGGCATAGGCCACCAGGGAGCCGGCGCCGGAGCCGCGCCCCGGTCCCACCGGGATGTCGTTGTCCTTGGCCCACTGGATAAAGTCGGCCACGATCAGGAAGTAGCCGGCGAAACCCATCTGGTTGATGACCCCCAGTTCCAGCTCCAGGCGGTCGTCATAAATCCCGCGACGCTCCGCCAGGCTGGCGGGGTCGAAGAGCCGGGCCAGTCGCCATGCCAGCCCCTCTCGGGAGATGGCGGCAAAGTGTTGCTCGAGGGTCATACCCGCCGGCACGGGAAAGTCCGGCAGGAAGTTCTTACCCAGCGTCAGTTCCAGGTTGCAGCGCTTGGCGATTTCCAGGGAATTTTCCAGGGCCTCGGGGATATCGGCGAAGAGGGCCGCCATCTCCTCGGGCGAGCGGAGATATTGCTCCTCGCTGTAGCGGCGGGGGCGGCGGCTGTCGCCCAGGGTCTGGCCATCGTGGATGCAGACCCGCGCCTCGTGGGCCTCGAAATCCTTTGGGGTCAGGAAACGCACATCGTTGGTCGCCACCACCGGCACGCCCCGGGCGGTGGCCAGGTCCACGCCGCGCGCCAGGCACTCCGCCTCGTTGGGGCGGCCGGTACGCAGAAGTTCCAGGTAATAGCGATCGCCGAAGGCCGCCAGCCAGTGATCCAGACGCTGCTCCGCCAATGCCTGGTTGCCGGTCAGGAGGGCCTGACCCACATCACCCGCAGAGCCGCCGGAGAGGGCGATGAGGCCCTCCGCCGCCCCCACGACCCAATCGCGCTCTACTTGGGGCAGCCCCGTCCCCTGTTGGCCCTCGAGATAGGCGCGGGAGACGAGGCGGGTCAGGTTGAGATAGCCGGCCTGGTTCTGCACCAACAGCACCAGGCGATGGGGCTGGCTGGCGTCTTCCGGGTTGCGCACCAGCATCTCGGCGCCGACGATAGGCTTGACCCCGGCGGCCAGGGCGGCCTTATAAAAACGAACCAGACAGAAGAGGTTGAGCTGATCCGTGATGGCGATGGCCGGCATCCCGGCCTCCCCCACGGCTTTGACCATGGGCTTTATACGCAGGAGGCCGTCCACAAGGGAATATTCACTATGCACGTGGAGATGAACGAAGGAAGGCACGGTCGGGGTTATAGGATGGCTACTCTGAGGATGGTTGGGATCATTGTAAGGCTTGTTGCCTGGGGTCATGGAGTGAGCTTGGGTTGCAGGGATCAGCGGGCAGCCGTCACCCGCTGCCCGCCAAGGCTCCCGCTATTGGCCGTCGATCGACGGGCTTTGGGTATAAAATCGCCAACTGTTGGCCACGAGGCCGGCCTGGATCTAACTTTTCCTTCCGCCAACGTGGCGGGCGCTGACCCATCGCGAGGCGTTGAGAGGGCTACGAAAATGGAAATGACCGAGGAGATAGGGTTGCAGCCGACTGACGCGCTGGTAGTGGTCGATGTCCAGCGTGATTTCTTGCCGGGCGGGGCCCTGGCCGTTCCGGAGGGCGATGCGGTAGTGCCGGTGCTGAATGCCTGGATCGCCCGCTTTGCCGCCGCTGGGCTGCCGATTGCCGCGACCCGCGATTGGCATCCCGCCGATCATTGCTCCTTTATCGCCCAAGGCGGGCCATGGCCCCCGCATTGCGTGGTCCAAACGCCTGGGGCGGCTTTTTCACCCGATCTGGCCTTGCCGGCGACGGCCATCATCGTCTCCAAGGGGACCCGCCAGGATGATGCGGGCTATTCGGAGTTCGAAGGCACGGAATTGCATCGCCAGTTTCAGCAACTGGGCGTGCGGCGGGTCTTTATCGGCGGCTTGGCGACGGATTACTGCGTGCTCAATACCGTTCTGGACGCCCTGCGCCTGGGCTATGAGGTCAGACTTCTGACCGCCGGGGTCCGGGCCGTCGAGGTCCAGCCCGGCGATGGCGCGCGGGCCATCGCCACCATGCGAGCCGCGGGCGCCGTGGCCTTGGGAGGCTGAAGATGTCCCGTCCCGACGAGGGCGCTCTGCTCACCGATCTCTATCAGCTCACCATGCTCCAGGCCTATTTCGACCAGGGCATGGCGGACACGGCGGTCTTCGAGTTCTTTGTGCGCAAGCTACCGGCCAACCGTAATTTCCTGGTGGCGGCGGGTCTGGAACAGGCCCTCGACTATCTCGAAGGCCTACACTTTGCCCCCGATGAGTTGGATTGGCTCGCCCACTGCGGGCGTTTTCACCCGGCCTTCGTCGATTCCCTCGCCGACCTGCGCTTCACCGGCGAGATCCAGGCCCTGGCCGAGGGCACGGTCTGCTTTCCCAACGAGCCCCTCCTGCGGGTCGTGGCACCCCTGCGCGAGGCCCAGTTGGTAGAGACCCGCCTCATCAACCTGCTACAATTCCAGACCCTGATCGCCTCGAAGGCGGCCCGGGTACGGCTAGCCGCCGGGGACAGGGTGCTGGCGGACTTCGGTATGCGCCGCGCCCACGGCGCCGAGGCCGCTCTGCTCTCGGCACGGGCGAGCTATCTCGCCGGCTTCAACGGCACCTCGAACGTGCGGGCGGGGATGCGCTGGGGCATCCCCCTGTCGGGCACCATGGCCCACTCCTTCATTCAGGCCCACGACCGGGAGTTGGACGCCTTCGCCCATTTCGCCCGCTCCCACCCCCAGACCACCACCCTGCTCATCGACACTTACGACACCGAGGCCGCGGCCAGGGCCTTGCCGCCGCTGGTGCGCGAGCTGGCGGCGGAGGGCATCCATATCCAGGCGGTGCGCATCGACAGTGGGGATCTGGGCGACCACGCGCGCCAGGTCCGCGCCATCCTGGATGCGGGGGGCGCCCAGGACATCAAGATCTTCGCGAGCGGCGATCTGGACGAATACGGGGTGCGGGCGCTCCTGGAGGGCGCGGCGCCCATCGATGGTTTCGGGGTCGGCACGCGCATGAACACCTGCGCCGATCACCCCTCCCTGGAATGCGCTTACAAGCTGCAGGAATATGCTGGCGTGGCGCGGCGCAAGCTGTCCGAAGGCAAGGCCAACTGGCCAGGCCGCAAGCAGGTCTTTCGCTGCTACGACGCGATGGGGCACCTGGCTGGCGACACCGTGACCCTCGACACCGATCACCCGCCGGGTACACCCCTCATCACCCGGGTGATGAGCGGCGGACGGCGTCTGGCGCCCTCGCCCACCCTGGACCAGGTGCGCGACTACGCGCAACGGCAACTGGCCACCCTGCCCCCCGCGTTGCGACAATTGGAGGTAGGACCGGCCTGTCCGGTGGAGGTCGCCGCCAGCCTGCGCGATCTTGTCCGGCAGGTGGATGCCGGAAGACAGTAAAGGCATCCACCGGCAGAGCCGGGGGCTGCGGCTGACTTTCGGAACACCTCGTCCAAATGGGGCCGTAACTGCTCGATCATCGTCTTGCGCCGGTAACATCCGTTTTCAGCGGTGATCCAGACCCGTCCATACTCCAATTTCCTAAACCGCTTGTCAGAAAAAAAGAGTAAATGTATCCTTCAGCATCAAAACCAGCGGTGGCATATGGAGGATGCACGCTAAGACTTGCCCCTTGCCAGGCATTGAGCCTCTCTGAAATAACCTCATGAATGACGAAGAATCGATACCTCTAGCGCCCGAACTGCTGGTGGCCCAGCGACGATTCCCAACATCCTTGCACTCGAAAATGACCCGCATGGCCCTATGCCTGTGCCTGGGTCTGTTGGGTGCCGGTTGCGGCCCGCACCTGGCAACGAAGTCGGACGATGTCGCTCAGATGCCCAATCCGATGCTCAATGCAAGCTATTCCGAAGACGCAGAGGTCCCGTTCGTTATGGAACCAAAATCAGCCATGGCCGATGGTTCCAGGCAGGTCAACTTTGAGTCAGAGAGTGCATCGCGCAGGACACGGGATAT
>JBASIS010000011.1:0-6883 GCA_049654905.1 Chromatiaceae bacterium | reverse complement strand
TGGCGTCGGAGAAAGGTACTTGCTACCGCTAAGATGCTTACAACCCTCCCCCGACGCCAAAAGGGACCCAGGGCGAAACGCACCTCCCTGTGCGCGGGAATGTCCTAGCTCAACCGCTACTTACTTGGTGGGAGCGGCAGGAGCGGCGGGCGCGACCGGGGGAGCGGGCGGGGCACCGTAGGGGGCACCATAAGGCGCGCCATAAGGCGCATAGCCATAGGGGGCGCCGTAGCCGTAGGGGCCGTACCCATTGGAGTAGTTGTTGTAGTAGCGGTTGTTACCGCGACCATAGCCACGTCCGCCACCACCCATGCTCATGCTGAAGTCGCCGTAGCCGTCGCCATTGCCGAACATGTCGTTCATCATGTTGTTGTTGCCCCAGCCATCGTTGCCGTAGCCGTTGTTACCCCAGGGACCACCACCCCAGAAGGCGGAAGCAGAAGCGGAAACACCCAGCAGGACAGCGATCGCGGCGGCAGTAGCAAGCTTTTTCATGTGATTTTCTCTCTCGTTGGTTTCTAGTTGGCAGCAAGGCCGGCGTCTTAGTTGTGCGGTGCGCCGTCCATGGGGAGTTAGAATATTAGAACATTCTGATATTGTCAAATGCTTTTTCCCAGGCGCGGGCTTTTGTCCTTGCTGGTCGGTAGCCGCCGACGGTAGGGACCTATCGAGTGCTCAACGCGCCGTTGCCTGGCCACAAGTCATCCTGGTGGCTGGTCTCAAGCTTTTTCTGCTTCAGTCGCGTCCGACGTCGGCATCCTGCCTCAAGATCCCCGGGGACATCCTGCCCCCGCCGGTCAGCGTACCCGCCGGACCGCGCCCATCCTTGCGAGACACCTCCCTGCGGTGCTACTTTCCCCGGCCCCCACGGCTCGACCACCGCCCTACTAGCCGAGCCGTTCCACCGCTCATCCCCCACCCACGAGGTCCTACTGCTATGAACAAATTCCTGCTCGCCTGCTTGGCGTTGTTGCCCCTCCTGGCCACCGCCGCCCCACGCCTGCCCGAGGAGATGCTGCGGGGCCGGAACGCTCAATATCAGCAGGGCTTTCGTGATGGGTTTCGCGAGGCCGTCAGGATGATGAACGGTGGCGGGGGGGGCAGCAGCCAGCAGACGGGCCTGCGCATCAACTCCGCCACCTACGGGGTGGGGTCGCGGCGCTGTGACTTCACCGCTCGCCTGGCGAAACGGGCCAACGGTAGGAGAGACTACGTCCTGCGGGTCAACAACAGCCTGTGCGGAGACCCGGCACCCGGCCGGGAGAAGACGGCCGTGGTGCAATACCGCTGCGGTCGCACGGACCAAACCGCCACCATCCGGGAGGGCCGGTCCGGGACCTTGCGGTGCCGATAACCGGGGCGGCGTTGGGTGCCGGAACGGGGTCTCTGGCCGCCCGGGCTCATAGCCAGTCAGCCCCGCTCCTCCGGTGGCAGGGCCGGGGCGCCTGATCCGCTGACGCTAGGCTAGCGCTCAGGTAGCAGAGCGGCCTAGGCGTGGCCCGCGCCTAGCGGACCACCCACCCGCGCCGCCCCCTGCCTACGGCTGCGCCGGGGCCGGCGGCTACGCCGTGCCCGGATCCCTCCGGACAGGTGCCCTCCTGGCAAGAGCAGGCCGGCATCCCTGCCCGCCTGCAAGATGCCACCGCTCCCATTTCCATACCGCCACTTCGCCCTTATTTCCAAATTGGAAATAAAAAAAGCCTAGGCGACTCGGTTGAATCGCGCTAGGCTTTTGATTTTATGGTGGGCCGTGAAGGATTCGAACCTTCGACCAATGGATTAAGAGTCCACTGCTCTACCAGCTGAGCTAACGGCCCGATGTTAAATTATGCTAGCACATTGGGGTGGACGATGGGAATCGAACCCACGACCGCAGGAGCCACAATCCTGAGCTCTACCAACTGAGCTACGTCCACCAGCGTAAATCTGCCTCCAAGCTGACCAGATCCGTCTCCACTCGCGGGCACCGGTTTGGCGCCCCGGGAGGGACTCGAACCCCCGACCCACGGCTTAGAAGGCCGTTGCTCTATCCGCCTGAGCTACCGGGGCTTTTCATATCGCTTGGGAAGATGGTCGGGGTAGAGGGATTTGAACCCCCGACATCCTGCTCCCAAAGCAGGCGCGCTACCAGGCTGCGCTATACCCCGCTTTCGGACATAGTCCGGAAACCGAAGAGGCGGCATAATACGCGGATACCCCCATTGCGTCAATTGGCCAGCGGCCAAATTTGGGCCACGCCGTTTGCATCGCCCGGCCAGATGCTATGATTTTGCCTCCTTATTCGATACACACCAGGAAATACACCCATGAGCGCCCGGATTCTCGACGGCAAGGCCATTGCGGCGGACATACGTGCTGGCATTAAGGAGCAGGTCAGTGCCCTGGTCGCGACGGGAGGGCGCCAGCCGGGCCTGGCGGTGGTACTGGTTGGGGACAACCCCGCCTCCCGGGTCTATGTGCGCAACAAGAGCGCGGCCTGCGCCGAGGTGGGCTTTCATTCCGAGATGCACCTGCTGGACGCCGACGTCCCCCAGGCGGATCTCCTGGCCCTCATCGACACCTTGAACGCCCGCGAGGCCATCGATGGCATCCTGGTGCAACTGCCCTTGCCGGACCACATCGATGAGGAGCAGGTCATTGAACGCATTCTGCCGACCAAGGACGTGGATGGCTTTCACCCCTATAACGTGGGCCGCCTGGCCCTGCGCATGCCGCTGCTGCGCCCCTGCACACCCAAGGGCATCATGACCCTGCTGGAGCGGACCGGCCGTAAATTGGAAGGCCTGGACGCCCTCATCATCGGCCAGTCGAATATCGTGGGCCGGCCCATGGCGCTGGAGTTGCTGGCGGCCCGCTGCACCATCACCGTCTGCCACAGTCGCACCCGGGATCTGCCGGGCAAGATCAGCGCCGCCGATCTGGTGGTCGCCGCCGTGGGCCGTCCCCACTTCGTCCAGGGCGACTGGGTCAAGGAGGGCGCCATTGTCATCGACGTGGGCATCAATCGCACCGCTGCCGGGACCCTGGTGGGTGACGTGGATTTCGCCGCCGTCGCCGAGCATGCCTCCTGGATCACGCCGGTACCCGGAGGGGTCGGGCCCATGACCATCGCCAGCCTGCTGGAGAACACCTTGCAGGCGGCGCGCCTCCATGCGCTTGGGCAGGGGTGAGGCACCGACATGGCTGAAACCCTTCATCTGGAACTCCTCAATCAGGTCGGGGAGTTGGAAAAGCTGGCCAATGGCCTCGCGGAATTCGGCAAAGCCCATGGTTTGCATCATCGCACCCTCTATGCCGCGAACCTGGCGGCGGAGGAACTGGCCATCAATCTGCTGGCCTACGCCTGGGATGATGGCCAGGATCACGTTTTCTCCATGGATTTCAGTCTCCATGAAGCGGGGAACCAACGAGAACTGCATCTGGCCCTGAGCGATGATGGACTGGCCTTCAATCCTTTCGAGGCGGAGGACCTGAGCCCACCCGAGATCTCAGCCGACCAGCTTGAAAATCTCTGCCTGGGTATCCGGCTAGTGCGGATGGTGGCGGATGTCTGCCATTATGAGCGCCGGAATGGGCATAACCTCGTCCGCCTCCGCTTCCAGGATGTGCCCGACCGGGCAGCGATCGCCTCCAGCCTGGCGGAGCGCCGCATCTTCCCGCCCCCACGGGAATTTGCCGCCAAGGCGCGGATTGGCAGCCTGGAGGCCTACCAGGCGCTGTATCGCCACAGCGTCGCGGATCCCGTGGCTTTCTGGGCCGAGCGGGCGGAGGAATTATCCTGGTTCCGCAATTGGGAAAAGGTCCTGGAGCAAGACTTCGCCAACGGGGAGCATCAGTGGTTCCTCGGTGGGCAACTGAATGCCGCCTACAACTGCCTCGACCGTCATCTCGAAACCGGACGTAAGAACAAGGCCGCCCTCATCTGGGAGGGGGAGACCGGCAGCGAATCCCGGACCCTGACCTACCAGCAATTGCATCGGGAGGTCTGCCGTTTTGGCAACGTGCTCAAACGGCATGGGGTACGCAAGGGTGACCGGGTCACGGTCTATCTCCCCATGATCCCGGAACTGGCCATAGCGGTGCTGGCCTGTGCCCGGATTGGGGCCGTCCATTGCGTAGTTTTCGGGGGATTTTCGGACCTGGCGTTGCGGGATCGGCTGCAAGACAGCGCGAGTTCCCTGCTCGTCTGCGCGGACGGCTACCGGCGGAACGGTAAACTGATTCGCAGCAAGGAGACTGTGGACAAGGCCCTCCAGGGCCTGGACCGGGTCGGCTGCGTTCTGGTCGTGCGGCGCACCGGGGAGGAGATCCCGCTCACGCCTGGCCGGGATTTCCTCTGGGACGAGGAGGTGAATGCCCCGGGTATATCGGATAGGTGCGCGGCGGAGGCGATGGATGCCGAGGACCCACTCTTCATCCTCTACACCAGTGGCAGCACCGGCAAGCCTAAGGGCGTCCTGCACACCCAGGCGGGCTATCTGCTGTATGCCCAGCAGACCTTCCAGTGGGTCTTCGATATCCGCGAGGAGGATACCTACTGGTGTACCGCCGACATCGGCTGGGTGACGGGCCATAGCTACATCCTCTACGGCCCCCTGGCCAATGGCGCCACCAGCCTGATGTTCGAGGGTGTCCCCACCTATCCCAAGCCGGACCGCTTCTGGGAGATCGTCGAGAAATACCGGGTCAATATCTTCTACACGGCCCCCCACCGCCCTGCGGGCCCTGATGAAGGAAGGCGACGAGTGGCCCGCCCGCCATGATCTCGGCTCCCTGCGGCTCCTGGGCACGGTGGGCGAGCCCATCAACCCCGAGGCCTGGATGTGGTATCACCGGGTCATTGGCAAGGGCCGTTGCCCCATCGTGGACACCTGGTGGCAGACCGAGACCGGCGGCATCCTCATCGCCCCCCTGCCCGGCGCCGTGGCCACCAAGCCAGGTTCCGCCGGCCTGCCCATGCCGGGCGTCCAGTTCAAGATCATTCAGGAGGACATGGGCGATACCCCGGTCAACGAGGGCGGCTGGTTGGTGATGCCCCACCCCTGGCCGGGCCTGATGCGGCGCGTGTACGGCGACCCGGACCGCTTCCGCAAGACCTATTTCTCCCAATTCCACGGGGTTTACACCACCGGCGACAGTGCCCGGGTGGACGAGGATGGCTACATCTGGCTCATGGGCCGCATCGATGATGTCATCAATGTCTCCGGACACCGGCTCGGCACGGCCGAAATCGAAAGCGCCCTGGTGGCACATCCCGCCGTGGTCGGTATTCCCCATGAGATCAAGGGCCAAGGCATCCAGGCCTTCGTCACCCTGAAAACCGCCGTGGCCAAGAGCGCCAGTCTGGTGGCGGAACTCAGGCAGCGGGTACGGGAGGAGATTGGCCCCATCGCCATACCCGACGCCCTCTGCTTCGCCGACACCCTGCCCAAGACCCGGTCGGGAAAAATCATGCGCCGCATCCTGGGCCGGATCGCCAGCGGGGAGACCACCAACCTGGGCGGCACCTCCACCCTGACGGAGCCGGGGGTGATCGAGGATCTGCTGCGGAAGAAGATCTACCGCTAATCCCTGGCCTTCAGCCCCGCCGCCAGCGGGTGCCGCCCGCACCGTCCTCCAGCAGAATGCCCGCCGCCTGGATTTCATCCCGCAGCCGATCGGCCTCGCCCCAGGCGCGGGCCTGGCGGGCCTCGGCGCGCCGGCGGATGAGGTCCTCGATATCGGCATCGCTCAGGCCACCCGCCCCGGGACCGCCGCGCAGATAGGCCTCGGGGTCATCCTGGAGGATACCCAGCACACTGCCCAGGGTCCTGAGCCGGGCGGCCAGGCCACTGGCCAGGGCCGGGTCCTCGCTCCGGGCGCGGTTGACCTCCCGGGCCAGGTCAAAGAGGGCGGCCAGGGCCTCGGGGGTATTGAAGTCATCGTCCATGGCGGCCGCAAAGCGCGCCGCGCAGGCCTCGCCCCCCATGGGAGGGGCACTGGGCAGGCCGCGCAGGGCCGTGTAGAAGCGCGTCAGCGCGCCCCGGGCTTGCTCCAGATGCTCTTCGTCGTAATTGAGGGGGCTGCGATAGTGGCTGGTGAGGATGAAATAGCGGACCTCCTCGGGGCGGTAGCGCTCCAGGATCTCGCGGACGGTGAAGAAGTTGCCCAGGGACTTGGACATCTTTTCCTCGTTGACCCGGACGAAGCCGTTGTGCATCCAGACGTTGACGAAAGGCTCGCCGGTCGCGCCCTCGGACTGGGCGATCTCGTTTTCGTGGTGGGGGAACTGGAGATCGGCGCCGCCGCCATGGATGTCGAAGTGGTTGCCCAGGCAGCAGGTGGACATGGCGGAGCATTCGATATGCCAGCCGGGCCGGCCCGGCCCCCAAGGCGAGGCCCAGGCCGGCTCACCGGGCTTGGCGGCCTTCCAGAGGGCGAAGTCCAGGGAATCGCGCTTGGCCTCGTCCGGCTCCACCCGGCTGCCGGCGCGCAACTCCGCCGGGTCCTTGCCGGAGAGGCGACCATAGCCCGGGAAGCTGGAGACGGCGTAATAGACATCGCCATTGTCCGCCGCGTAGGCATGGCCCTTAGCGATCAGGACCTGGATCATGGCCAGGATCTCGGCGATGTGGGCGGTCGCCCGGGGTTCCGCCGTGGGTGGCAGAACGCCCAGGGCCGCGGCGTCCTCGTGCATGGCCTGGATGAAGCGCGCCGTCAGGTCGGCAAAGGCCTCGCCGCGCTCCTTGGCGCGGTTGATGATCTTATCGTCGATGTCCGTGATGTTGCGCACATAGGTCACCTCGTAACCCAGATGCCGCAGATAGCGATAGACGACATCGAACACCACCATGACCCGGGCGTGCCCCAGGTGGCAGAGGTCATAGACCGTCATGCCGCACAC
>JBASIS010000010.1:0-14183 GCA_049654905.1 Chromatiaceae bacterium | reverse complement strand
CATCCCTGCTGTCGACACCCCCGCCCGCCGCCACCCGACCCTCCCGGTCGCCGTCGAAGCGGGATCAGCGCTGGGTATAACTCAGACTGAGAACTCACCCACTCCCCGTATCCGGCGGATGATGTCGGTGGGTTCCGGATGAATGCCCAGCGGGGCGACGGCATCAATGGAGAGCAGCGTCGTGGGCGAACCGGTATCCACCAAAATATCGTCAATTTCCAGCTGGGCACCGCGATAGGCTAAAGTGATTGACGCAAACAGCAGGGATTCGCGCAGTACAAGCTTTATGCACCTGCCCTGACACCCATCCAGCGCCGCTCCTCAAGCCGCAAATCCTGGCGGCTGTGGTATGCACGAAAATGAACTCGCGCGTGGGATATATTCCATGAAGACGCCGGTAGGCCGCGAATGCCGCGGCGCCATCGGGACATTTTTCGACCACCGTCACATCATCACCCACGAATACGTCGCCCTCCTCATGGAACCGGAGCGCCTCGACGATCAGCCACTCGTTGGGATACTCGGCCTGAACCTCTTCCCATTTCATGGATACCTCCTAGCGCTTTGTCTGGGCGGCTGGCCCGCCGGGCGGTTGGGGTGCCTGGCTCCTCTGGTCAGCGCGGTGGTGGTGGGGATGATGTGCAGGTACTGGCGGTCAGGAGACGGTCTTGATGATCCGCGCCACGACCCGTTCGCTGGCTCTGTCTTGCAAAATGTCGAAAGGCGGCGCTGGCGAGAGGATGGCAATCCAGCCGGCCGAGTCAAAGCCGTCGCCGATCCGGTTTGCCTCGCCACCCTGCAGCGGTGAGCACTGGAAACTCGGACCTGCAAACCAACCTGTAGTCAGAAGGATCGATCAGGAAAAAGCCCTTGGTTCAAACCAAGATCTTGTATTAAGTGGCGGAGAGGGTGGGATTCGAACCCACGGAAGGCTCACGCCTTCACTTGATTTCGAGTCAAGCCCGTTCGGCCACTCCGGCACCTCTCCGAGAACCCGCCAGTCTCGCCCGAGCCGAGACATCAAGGGGGCGTATTATAGGGCGCACCGAGAAAATTGCCACGCGGGAAACCTTGGCGGTGTCCTCCCGGTGACTCACCCTTTACTGATGAAACCCCTGGACTGGCGCCATGACGCTTTCACAACAGCATGCCTAAGCACGAACTCGACCGCCTGGCCATTGGACTCATGGTCCTATTCTGTTCCATCTGGGGTCTGCAGCAGGTGGCGATTAAAGTCGCCAACGCGGGCATTTCGCCGGTGTGGCAGGCGGGGATGCGCTCCCTGGGCGCCACCGCGACCATTCTGCTCTGGGTGCTGTTCCGCCGGATCAAGCTATTCGGGGCCGATGGCACCCTGTGGCCCGGTTTGCTGGTGGGTCTGCTGTTTTCGGGTGAGTTTGCGCTGATTTTCCTGGGCTTGGATTACACCCCGGCCTCCCGAGGCGTGATCTTTCTCTATACCGCCCCCTTCTTCGTGGCCCTCGGGGCGCGCTGGTTCTTACCCGGGGAGAAGATACGTCGGGGGCAATGGGGGGGGATGGCTCTCGCCTTTGTCGGGATTATCCTGCTCTTTGGCGAGCACCTCTGGCTGCCAGCGGACAATGCCTGGATGGGGGACCTGATGATTCTGGGGGCGGCCATCCTGTGGGCGGCGACCACCCTGGCGGTCAAGGCCAGCGCCCTGGGACGCTCATCGGCGGAAAAGATACTCCTGTACCAACTCGCCATCTCCGCCATCCTCTTGCCGCCCTTATCCCTGGCGATGGGCGAACCCGGTGTCTTTGCCCCCTCGCCCCAGTTGTGGGCGAACCTCTTTTTTCAAGCGGTGATCGTGGCCGGGGCCTCTTATCTGGGCTGGTTTTGGTTGATTCGCCATTATCCGGCGACGCGGCTCTCGTCCTTCTCCTTTCTCACCCCGGTGATGGGGGTGCTCGCCAGTATCATCCTGCTGGATGAGCCGCTGACCCCCACCATTTTCGCCGCCCTCATCCTGGTCGGCGCCGGCATCTGGATCGCGAATCGGCCCGCCTAGCGGATGGGGGTCCGCCTTTGGCGGCCCTGGCGGATATCACTCAATCAAATTTCGCCGCGTCGAGGTTGCCGGGTAACTCCGGGGTCACGCCGTCGAAACGCAGGATGCGTTGGCCCGCGTGGTCGCGCAGAAATTCCTGGGCATCGGCCTCGGTGGCGAGGGGGACCAACTCGTGGCCCATGGGACCCAGGACGTCCGAGCCGATGACGAACCAGGCGTCGCGGGCCGGGATGCGATCGAGGCCGTAATATTCGGTGACGGCGATGGCGGCCATGTCCTCGGCTTTATGGCCCGGTGCCCATTTGGGTAGATCGAACAGGTATTTGAAGAGATCCTTGGCGCCATCGAAGTGATGGGCATGGCCATCGCGATAGAGGACGGTGGCAGTCCATTGGGGGTATTTGGCGACGAACATGCC
Source organism: Chromatiaceae bacterium (assembly GCA_049654905.1). GTDB lineage: Bacteria > Pseudomonadota > Gammaproteobacteria > Chromatiales > Chromatiaceae > M0108. The sequence continues at coordinate 11,733 of JBASIS010000010.1, read as the reverse complement.
GCACACGGGGCAGGTGTCCTTGGGGCCGGGATGGGGTAGCGGGGGCAGTCCGGTTTCCGCCAGTGGCAGGCCGGGGGCCCAGAGGAGGGTCAGCAAGATGAGGAGGAAAGGACGGAGTCGGGTGGCAGGCAAGGCCGGGCCCTCGGGGTCATGTGGTTTGGAATGCGACCGGGGGCGGGTAACCCGAGGGCGACAGGATCGAGCCCGGTCGCCCTCCTGGACTAGCCGCGGACTCAGGCCTTCGGCATCATCTTCTGGCGTTTTTCCGCGCGGTTCTTGCGGATGCGGACCGTGTCGGCGGCCATATCGACCATGGTCTGATTGAGGGTCTGGTCGAAGGTGCCCAGGGTGCCCCCTTCCTTGGCCATGGCCGCCTCGGCCTGGGCCTTGTCCGCAAAGGCGAGCTTGCTGTTGGCGGTCATGGTCCCCTTGAGCTTGCTGCCGATGAGGTAGGTGGCCTTGTCCACCAGGACCAAGGGCTTGATCTCCGCCGGGGAGCCGAAGTCCGCCGCATAGATGGCCTTGGGGCCGCGATCCATGTTGAGCATGAGGCTGAGGGCCAGGCAGTGGATGGAGCAGGTGCCATCCACCAGGTCATCCTCGTACTGGACCAGGTGACGGCTGAAGTGGTATTCCGTGCGATCCATGCCGCAATAGGGGCACTTGGGATATTTCTTCAGTTCATCCACCAGAGGGGTGGCGTCCGGGGCGGTCTTGGGAATGAACTGGAGGGGGGTGCCATCACCCTCGCATCTCGCGCCCGCGGGCATCCAGCCCTTGCCGGGCATGAAGGCGCCGATGGTGGCGGCATCGGCGGCCAGGACCGGGGTGCCCAGTCCGGCAAGACCCAGGGCACCGAGGACCTTGAGGGCCTCGCGGCGGCCCTGATTATGATGTTGATCACACATGAGATGTTCTCCTGTTTGTGGTGGGTGGAGGCGCGCGGCCTAGCCATTGGCCAGACCGCGCATGATATCGAAGAAGCTGTAGCCTTCGTAGAGAGTCCAGAGGCCGAGGATGGCCACCAGCCCCCCCGCGATCCGGGGGGCAAGGCCCCGTAGCCAAGCGCCGGCGAAGGCCCCCAACCCGGTGACCGTCGCCATCATGGGCAGGGTGCCGATGCCGAAGGCGAGCATGAGCAGCCCGGCGTGACCCGGGTCGCCAGTGGCGGCGGCCTTGAGGGCGATGGAGAAGACCAGGCTGCAGGGGATCAGGCCATTGAGGGTCCCGAAGAGGAGGGGCGACCATGGCCTTGGGGGCCGGGGCTCCAGGCTCATCCTACTGGCCGCCATCGGCGGGCGGGTTGAGGTATAGGGTCGCGCGGGGCTGAGCAGGGGCTCCAGTCGCACTTCCAGGCCCCCGACCGGGGCCGGGGCGGGGCGCCGGGGGCGGGCCAGCAGCATCCTCAGCCCCAGAAGCAGGATCAGGATACCCGCCCCCATCATGAGGATGCCTTGCGCCTTGCCGGTCAGACCAGTTTGCGCCAGGCTGCGTCCCGCCCAGGCGCCGGCCATGCCCAGCAGGACGTAGGTAAGGATGCGGCTGGCATGGTAGAGGATCTGAGGAGCCAGCCGGGGTTGGTCCTGACGCTGGACGAAGTAACCCCCGGCCAGACCCCCGCACATGCCCAGGCAGTGCAGGCCCCCGAAGAGGCCGGTGGCGAAGCCCATGGCCAGGGGCAGTTCGCTGTTCACAGCAGCTCTCGGACCAGCTTCTCAAAGAGTTGCGGGGACGCCTCGCCCAGGATGCGGTTGTGGAGCCGGCCGGAGCGGTCGATGAAATAGCTCGTGGGCAGGCCGGTGACGCCGTATTGGCGCGCCAGGGCGCCCTCTTCGTCCAGGAGCACCGGGTAACTGATACCCAGCTTGGCGATGAAGCGGGCGGCGGTATCCCGGTCCTGGCGCACATTGACCGCCAGTACCCGCAGACCCGGGTCACGCAATTCCTGGTAGATGGGCTCAATGTCGCGCATCTCGGGTGCGCAGAAGGGGCACCAGTCCGCCCAGAAGCGCACCACGACCACCTGGGACTGAAAGTCCTGGGGGAAATTCCAGATCTTGCCGTCCAGGTCCGGCAGGGCGAAGGCGGGCGCCGGCTGATGATTTTGGAGCTTGGGCGCCTCCTCGCCGCAGGCGACCAGGAAGAGTGCCGCCAGGAGGAGGCTGATGAACAACAGGCGTAACCCTTTAGCCCCCTCTCCCCAACCCTCCCCCGCCAGGGGGGAGGGAGCTGGAGAATCAGTGGGTTGAGCCACCGAACTCAACTCCTGTGGCAGAGAGGTCTGAAGGTTGACCATCAGGCGTTTCATAGGGTTAATTTCCTCAGTTCGTGCCCAGCAGGATCAGATTCGACCTCAGCACCAGCCAGGTCGCGAAGCCATAAAAGAGACCAAACAGCAGCAGGGCGATGCCTGCCAGGCGGGGGCCCTGGTGGGTGATGATAGCTGTCAGGCTCGGGGTCGAGCGCCAGACTTCGATCAGGCCCGCCCCCAGGGCCAGGGCGGTGGCGGCGAAGAGGGGGACGTACAGCCCATAGCCGACAAAGTCATGGCCGGACTTGAGCAGACAGAAAGGGCAGTGGTGGTGGGGATGTTCATACACATAGAGGGCCACCCCGGAGACGATGGCGGCCAGGGCGATGCTAAAGGCCAGTGCCGCCAGCAGGGCGAAGAGCCCGCCACCCCGTCCCCGGCGCCAATAACGCAGGCCCGTCCCCAGCAGCGCGAGCCCGCTCACGGCGAGGGCGGCGAGGCTGACGGCCGGGTTGAGCCCGGCGACCTCCGCCGCCACGCCTCCCATCTCGGGGCTGAAGAGGGAGCCGCAGCAGGAGGTGATGAGGTCCGGGTTCAGGGCCGTGAAAAAGAGCGCCTGCGCCGTCACTTCCGCCAGGGCCAGGGGGGCGATCAGGAGCAGCAGGGCGTACTTGGGGCGGACCAGGGGGTAATCGGGGGCCTGGTTGTCCACCCCATTGAGGATCAGCCAGGCGGCGCCGGCGAAGAAGAGGCTGATCTTGAGCCAGAGGGTCGGCCAGCCCCAGGGGTTGGCATTGAGCACGCCCGTGGCGCACATGGCGCCGACGAATTGGGTGGAGAGCTGCTCGGCGTTATAGACGAACAGCAGAAGGGACAGGAGATTGCCGCCAAAGACCCAGGCGACCAGGGTGGCAATGAGATAGGTGCGGCGCTCCAGTTCCAGTTGGCGCTCGCTGCCGCTGCTCAGGTCCCAATGCCGCAGGATCTGGATCGCAAACCCCGCCGCCAGCACCAGCAGGAGGCTCTGGGTCAGGGAGGCCAGATTCAGGGCCAGGATGGCGGGGGTCAAGGGCATGGCGTTTTAGGCCAACCGCCCGTCGCGTAATTCCACCACCCGGGAGACCCGGGCGTGGTCGAAGACGAGGGGGTCATGGGAGCTGATGAGGATGCCCTTGCCCTGATCCGCCAGGTCGCCAATGAGGGCCAACAGCTCCCGGGAGAGCTGGGTATCCAGGTTGGCGGTCGGCTCGTCGGCGATGATGATGGAGGGGTCATTGATCAGGGCCCGGCAGATGGCGGTGCGTTGAGCCTCGCCGCCCGAGAGCCACTCGGACTTGTTGTGGGCCCGCTCTTCCAGGCGAAACCGCCGCAGCAGATCCAGGGCCTGGTCCCGGAGTTGGCCCGGGTCCGGTGCCAGGGGGTAGGCCGGCAGCATGACATTTTCCAGGACCGTTAGCCCCCGGATCAGGTTGAAGCGCTGGAAGATGAAGCCGAAGGTCGAACGCCGCACCTGAGTCATGAAGCGTTCCGGCAGGTTCGAGAGCAGTCGCCCCTCCAGATGAATGCGGCCGCTGCTAGGCCGGGAGAGGCAGCCCAGCATCGCCAGCAGGCTGGTCTTGCCCGAGCCGCTGGGGCCCTTGAGGACGGTGATGCCCCGGGTCTCCAGCTCCAGGCTGAGGTCCCGCACCGCCCAGACCTCGTTGTGGCGGCCCTGGTTGTAAACCTTGCTGACGGCGTCGAGGCGGATCATCGCATCACCTGGTCGGGATCGGTGATGGCGGCGCGCCAGATGGGGATGATGGTCGCCACGGTGTAGGGGAAGACCGAGAAGAAGAAGAGGGTGGCCACCTGCAACCCATCCACGAAGGGCAGGGGCCGGAAGTCGGGATAGAGCACGGCCCAACCCTTGAGCACAGGAGCGAAGAGGGCGGCGGAAAAGTAAAAGACATGGACGTAGGCGAGCAGGTAGCCCAGGAGGAAGGCGGTCAGGGATAGAGCCGCCCCCTCCCAGAACTTCATGCGCAGCACGTCGCCGGTCTCCCAGCCGATGGCCTTGAGGATGCCGATCTCGCGCCGCTCCTCGCCGCTCAGCCCCGAGGCCCGGTCCCAGGCGAAGATGACGAAGGCCAGCAGGGCCCCGGTCAGCAGGATGAAGACCAGGCCCTGACGCCAACCGAAGACGGCGTCGTAGGTGCGCAGTATCTCCTCGCGCAGGATGGGCCGCGTATCCGGCAGGGCCAGGCTGATCTTTTCCGCCACCTTGCGCACCTCGACCGGGTTGCGGACCCGCAGCACGATATCGGTGTAGCGGTCCGCGGGGAAGTCCAAGAAGCGGCGGAAGTCCTGGGCGTTGAGCAGCATCAGGTCGCTGGAGACCAGTTCGGTGTCCGCCGACAGGAGGGACGCGATCCGGAAGGAGAAGGGCTCGCCCCGGGCGGATCTCAGGCTCAGGTAATCTCCCGGGCCCAGGCCCCGCGCCCGGGCCACGCCGGCGCCAAGCTGGACCTCGCCCGCCGCCGGTGGGGCCTCGCGCGGCACCATGAGGGTGTAATTGGCCCGAACCGCCGGGTCGTAGAAATAGCCCCAGAGCCGGCCATAGCGGTCGCCGATCCCCCGGATGGCGCCGATTGGTTCCAGATAGCTGGCGGGGATCAGGTCATGCCGTCCGGCGAGCAGGCGCTGCACGATCAGCTCCGGGGACTCGGCGAGCACCAGGGCCGCCTCCTGGCGCAGGGACTGGGTGAAGAGCAGGGTCGAGGCCAGCAGGAAGACGATGGTGGCGTAAACCAGCACCAGTCCCAGATGTTTGCCCGGCCGCCGGGCCAGGGAGGAGAGGCTGTATTCCAGCAGATAGCGCTGCCGGCGCAGGAAGCTGATCATGGTGGCGCCGCCCCCAGGCCCGGCTGCGGGGCGGGTACCAGGGTGCCAGTGGGGAAGTGATCCAGGGCCAGGGGGTGATCCTGAAAGGCGCTGTGCAGATCCGCCTGGCTTGGGTGACGGGTATAGCGGGCCTCGGTGAAGAGGGCCAGGTCCGTCAGATCGAGCGCCGCCACCAGCTCCCGGCGCTGGGCGATTTGATCCGCCGCCGCGCGGGTAGTCAGGGCGGCATGGACGAAGGTCAGGGCAAAGAGGAGCCCGCCCAGACCCAAGGCCCAGAGAAAGAGGCTCGCCCTCCGCCCTGAGGCCTGGGTCGCGGGTGTAGGAGTCACTGCGTTTTCACCGATATTCCCTGGGGACACACCACCCTGGCCATCATCGGCTAAGGCGGGGCTGCGAACGAAAAACTAGCTTAGCTCAGGCCGGACCAGGGATGAATGGGCCCAGGTCAAGGCCGGAGCGAAATGCGTCATGCGCGGCAGTAGCTGTGGCAAATGACACAACCAGGGGCCCCACCGGGTCGGATCGGGGTTGCGACTTGGCACCCGGTACCCATGAATCCCTGGCAGCCAGGCTCGGTCCCCGCGGGAAATCGAGGCCCGCCAGGCGCGGACTGACTATAATTCCTGCCTGATTAGCCTCCCAGGCCCAGGACAGGGCCCGTCGCCGTCCGCGGTCTCGGTCCCGGTCTTCTCCTTTTTCGGTCAACCAGACCCCAACCGCATCAGCCACCATGCACGAGATGTCGATTTGCGAGGGGATCCTTCAGGTCCTGGAAAAGGAGGCCGGACGCCAGGGCTTCCAGCGCGTCAAGGGGGTCTGGCTGGAGATCGGGCCCCTAGCGGGGGTAGAGGCCGAGGCCCTGCGCTTCTGTTTCGACGCCGTGGTCCGGGGGAGCCTGGCGGAGGGCGCCCAACTCGAGATCATCGAGATCCCGGGGCAGGGGGTCTGTCTGCAATGCGGCCAGTCGGTGCCGGTGCGCCAGCGGTTCGACCCCTGTCCCGAATGTGGCGGCTATGGTGTCCGCATCACTCACGGCGAAGATCTGCGAATCAAAGAGTTGGAGGTGGAATAGATGTGTACTGTCTGCGGTTGCGGCCAGGGTGAGACCCGTATCGAGGGCCAGGAGCAGGACCTGGCTCATGAGCATGGACATGGATATGAACATGGCCATGAGCATTCACACCATCACCCTCATAGCCATACCCATAGCCACGGTTCTGGCCAGGAACATGCTCATCCTCATAGCCACGAGCATGATCATGACCACGACCACGAGCATCATGCCCATCCGGATCAGGACCCTGCCCATGGCCATGAACACAGCCATGGCGACGATCACCACCATTATGGGTTGGGCCCCGCCCATGCCCATGCGCCTGGCCTGAGCCAGGGCCGTATGGTTCAGATCGAGCAGGACATCCTGGGCAAGAACGACCAATATGCCGCCGCCAACCGCTCCTGGTTTCGGGCCAAGGGCATCCTGGCCCTGAACCTGGTCTCCAGTCCGGGATCGGGTAAGACGAGCCTGCTGACGCGCAGTATTCAGGACCTCAAGGGTCGTTATCCCCTGGCGGTGATCGAGGGCGATCAACAGACCAGCCATGACGCCGACCGCATCCGCGCCACCGGCGTCCCGGCCCTGCAGATCAACACGGGTAAGGGCTGTCACCTGGACGCCCATATGGTCGGTCATGCCATCGAGAGCCTGGGCCTGTCGGAGAAGAGCCTGCTGTTCATCGAGAACGTCGGCAACCTGGTCTGCCCGGCCGCCTTTGATCTCGGCGAGGCCCACAAGGTCGCCATCCTCTCAGTCACCGAGGGTGAGGACAAGCCTCTGAAATACCCGGATATGTTTCATGCCGCCGACCTCATGATCCTCAACAAGATCGACCTGCTGCCCTACCTGGATTTTGACATGGCGCGGTGCCTTGACTATGCCCGCCGCGTCAATCCGGGTATTGAGATCCTGCAAGTCTCGGCCCGCAGCGGCGAGGGCCTGGATGCCTGGTACGCCTGGCTCCAGGCCCGCATGGTTTCCTGACGGATGGCGGCTTGGCCAGGGTAAGGTGTTTTCCTTTGCATCCCGGGCCAGGGCCCCGCCGCGGGCCTGGTTCCCCCTTTTGGCATTACCCCGAGGTGTTCCCCATGAAGATCGCCCTGATGGTGCTTGGTGGCCTGGTCCTGCTCGGCTTGGCGGCCATGGCGGTGTTCGTCTTCTATGTGCAGAACGTGGAGACCCCCGTCTATCGGGTCGTCGCCCAGGAGGGTGACTTCGAGGTCCGGGATTACCCGCCCCTGGTGGTGGCCGAGGTCCGGCGCCAGGGGCCCCGCCAGGAGGCCCTGAGGGCCGGCTTTGGCCCCCTGGCCCGTTACATCTTTGCCGAGGAGCGCGGCGGGGAGCGGATCAGCATGACCGCCCCCGTGACCCAGCAGCGGCCGGAGCGAATCAGCATGACGGCGCCGGTCACCGCCCAGGCTCTCCCTGACATGGCCCAGGGCGACGACTGGGCGGTGCGCTTCATCATGCCGGCCCGTTATGGGCTGGAGCAGTTGCCCGCTCCCGCCGGGAGTGACGTGCGCCTGAGCGAGGTCCCGCCCCGGCGGGTCGCCGCCATCTGTTTCAGCGGCAGGGCCTCGGATGAGCTGATCGCCAGCAAGGAGGAAACGTTACGCGCCTGGCTGGCGGCCCGGGATCTGACACCCGCCGCCCCGGCGATTTATGCCTTTTACAACGATCCCTTCACGCCCGGTTTCCTGCGCCGTAACGAGGTCATCATCGACCTCGCCGAGGCGCCGGCTGGGGTGGGCGCCTCCTCGCCGGGGGCCGGGGCCACGCCATGAGGAGTGGGGGTGGAAACGCTGGGGGGCGGGCGACGGGGCGCTCCGGCCGCGTGGTCGGCATCGCCGCGCTCCTCGTCGCCCTCCTGGCCCTGGCCGCCATCGCCGCCGGCCTCTGGGATCTGACCCGGGCGACGGCGGGACTACGTATCGAGACCACGAGGGTCGGCGAGGTCCCGGTCACCGTCTATTATCCGGCGGCGGGGTCGGCCAACGCCTCGCCACCGGAAAGCCGTCCAAGAGACGCCGCGGACAGGAGCGCCTCGGGCCTGGCGCCCCGCGATCCCCTACTGCCAAACCCGAACGCCGCCGCTGCCGGGGTGAATACCGAACCGGTATCCATGCCCCTGGCCATCATCGCTCACGGTTTCGCCGGCTCTCAGCAGTTAATGCAGCCCTATGCGGTGACCCTCGCCCGCAACGGCTATATCGCGGTGACCTTTGACGTCCCGGGCCAGGGCCGCAACCCCCAACCCTTCGTGGCCCGCATCGAGGATGAGGCGCGGCGGGTCGGCGTCCTGCTGGGGGCCCTGGAGCAGGTGACCGGCTTCGCGGCGGGGCTGCCGGGTGGCGATGGGCGTCTGGCCCTGCTCGGCCACTCCATGGCCGGGGACGTGTTGTTGCGCTACGCCACGGCCCACCGCGATCAAGTGGTGGCCTCGGTCCTGATCTCGCCTTACATGTCGGCGACCGCCCCCAAGACCGAGCCGCGCAATCTCCTCTTTGTCTTTGGGGCCCTGGAGCCCGAGATGCTCCACCAGGCGGGCCGCGAGGCCATCGTGGCGGCCAGCGACGGCCAGTTGGCGGATGCCGCCGCGGTTGAGCCGGGTGTGACCTATGGCGATCTGGCCGACGGTAGTGCCCGGCGGCTGGTGCTAGCCCCGGGGGTGGAACATATTGGGGTGCTTTACGGCCAGGGGGGTATCGGCGCCGCCCTGGACTGGCTCAACCTGGCCTTTGGTCGCGCGGGCGACGGCTTTATCGACAGCCGCGGGCAGGCGCTGGGGCTGCTCTTTCTCGGCATCGTCGCTCTGGCCTGGCCCCTGTCCCGGTGGCTGCCACGGGCGGCGACCCAGCCCATGGGGGCCGGGCTCGGCTGGCGGCGGCTGCTCCCGGTGGCCATCCTGCCCGCCGTGCTCACCCCGCCGATCCTGCGCTTCATCCCCAGCGACTACCTGCCGATCCTGCTGGGGGATTATCTGGCCCTGCACTTCGGGGTTTACGGGCTGCTGACCCTGGCCGGGCTCCGGTTAGGGTCGCTGAGTCAAGGGGCGGGTGCCGCGCCCCCTGGCGGGTCGATCGCGCCGGGGCGCGTCCTCTGGCCCGGCCTGGCGATCGGCACGGTGGCCACCTCCGCCTATCTGACCCTGGCGGTCGCGCTGCCCCTGGATCATTACGTCACCGCCTTCCTGCCCCGGGCCGGACGCATCGGGTTGGTCTTGGGCATTCTGCCGGGAACCTTGGCCTATTTTGCCGCCGACGCCTGGCTTACCCAGGGCCAGGGGTCGCCCCGCCTCGCGCCCCTGCTGACCAAGGCCCTGTTCCTGCTCTCCCTGCTGGGGGCCGTGGCCCTCAACCTGAGCCAGCTCTTTTTCCTGATCATTATCGTGCCAGCCATCCTGGTCTTCTTCCTGCTCTACGGCCTGGTGGGCGGCTGGATCTATCAACGCACCCGTCATCCCCTGGTGGGTGCCCTGGCGATTGGCTTGGCGTTTGCGTGGTCCATCGCCGTGACCTTTCCGGTGGTGGATTGAACGGATGCGATTCGCGCGAAACCGGGATGCATCCCGAGGTGGGTGTCCGCTAGGTATTTTAAGAGCGCCTTTTTATGTCGGTCCCGATAGTAGTAACCAGGCGCTCAGCCAATTCGAGGGCACTCGAACCTCCTCGATGCCAGGGTCCGGAATCTGGGTTGGGTAACTCAGGTCAGCATCCAGGCGTCGTCCTTCGGTCAAAGCCCTGAACAGCAGGGATGAAGGCACGGGATTGAGTCCTTGGATCTCTGCCTGGGTTCTAACCAGAATGTCACAAGGAATGGTCAAGCCTCGCAGTGCGCGGTGGGCCCGCACGGCGCGCCGGTGGGGCGGTTCGTCCGAAGCCGAGAGAATAATGAGCAAATCGACATCGCTATCCTCGGTCGGAGTCCCTCACGCATGGGACCCGAACAGGATGATTTGCTCCGGATGCAGATCTGCGGCGATGCGTCTGGAAATTTCGTCGAGGGTCTCTTGTGTCAGCAAGATCGCCCCAGGTGACTCCTGCGAATGACGTAGCAAAATTTATACTGTCTGGCCCGAATTTGCCGTCCCGGTGCTTTTCCTGTGGCGATTTTTTCAATACCTGGCTTCTTTCCATAGATGTCCCAGGGTCCCCGCCTGGCACAATTCCGCACCGCGACCCTCCTAACCACCCCCAAGAGGACCCAGCCATGGAGCAAGGACCGTCAAAAGGTCTCCACGATGTCAGCCTGATGAATCATGACCGGCGACTCAGTGGCCGGCCGCGGCTGTGCAGCGACTGCGGTTTGTGCGACAGCTACCTGCGACCGCGCATGGCCGAGACCTGTCTCTTCGTCCGTAACCGCATGGAGGAGCAGGAGCTACGGTTGCATGGTCGTCGCCGCCAGCCCGGGGATGAGATGCGCTTTGGCATCTTTCGGGAGCAGGCCATCCTGCGGATGCGCCGCCCGGTAGCCGGCGCTCAGTGGACCGGCATGGTCACCACTTTAGCCGCCCGTCTGCTGGAGCGGGGCGAGGTGGAGGCGGTGATCCTCACGGGTACCCAGCCGGGCACTCGCTTCCAGCCCCGGCCGGTCCTCGCCCGCACCCCGGCGGAAGTGGCCGCCTGTGTGGGCAATAAGCCCAGCCTGTCCCCCAACCTGAGCCTGCTGGACCAGGTGCGGGAGGCCGACATCCGCCGTCTGGCCGTCATTGGCACCGGCTGCCAGGTGCAGATCCTGCGTCAGGCCGAGGCGGAACTGGGCCTGGAGCGGCTGGACATCATCGGTATCCCCTGCAGCGACAATGTCACCTACGAGGATCAGCAGTTCTTCCTCAAGACCATCTCCTGCTCTCCGGGGACCGTGGTCCATTATGAATTCATGCCGGACTTCAGCCTCTGGCTTCGCCACGAGAACGGCCAGCGGGAGCGGGTCAACTTTATCGATTTCCCCAATGCCCTGGCGGACCTCACCATCGGCTACATGGGCGCGCCCCTGGGCTGGCAGTGGGTGCTGGCCCGCACCGCCCGGGGCGTCGAACTGCTGGACCTGCTGCGTCCGGACCTGGAATCCCGCCCCCTGAGCGAGAGCGGCGACCGCACCCGGGGCATGCCCCGCTACATCCAGATGCTGGCCAAAACCCCGGGCAAACCGCCCAAGCTCGTCCGCCTGCTTATCGCCTTCCTGCAACGCCGGCGCGGCCCCAAGGGCCTGGAGTTTGCCCGGGCCATCATCGAAATGAAGTTGTTGCGCAACTACAGTTACGTGCGCGACAAGTTCCCCCAGATGGAGGCCAAAATCGTGCCCTATCACCTCTATGAGGCCACCCGGCCCTATGCGGCCGAGTACGCCGCGACCTTTGGGCGGGCGCCTGGGGAGAGTACGGAGCCGGCGGGGTAGGGCCATCCGGGCGGAAGAGCAGGCAACCCTCTGAAGAAGTTGAGGTTGCGCGCAATTCCACCAGGATTGGGTGCTGTCAATCCGTGGGCAGTTGGATGCGGTGCAGGCGCGGGCCCCAATCAGTGGCTTAACCCCCGTCTTGGGG
>JBASIS010000009.1:0-11416 GCA_049654905.1 Chromatiaceae bacterium | reverse complement strand
ATTCCGCCACGGTCAGGTGCTCCTCCTTGCCGTCTCGCAAGAGGCGGCGCGCCGCAAAATCGAGGACGAAGGGACCAAACTGGCGCTGCTCCGCGGGGACGTGGGGCGGGGTGCCGTCGGTGGGGCTAGGGTCGGACCTGGCGCGGCGTACCAGGGCGTGGAGCCGAGCCAACAACTCGCGGGGACTGAAGGGCTTGGCCAGGTAATCGTCGGCACCTACTTCAAGGCCGACGACACGGTCGATTTCCTCGCCCCGTGCCGACAACATCAGGATGGGTACCCGCGAGTGGGTGCGCAATTCCCGCACCAGGCTCAAGCCGTCTTCGCCCGGTAGCATCAGGTCGAGTACGATGGCGTCGGGCATCCCCTGGGCGCAAGAGCGCCGCATGGCCGCTCCATCGCTAACGGTTTCCACGATCAGTCCATTGACGGTAAGGTATTCGGCAAGCAGATCCCGCAGGGCGGGATCGTCGTCGACGACCAGGATGCGGTCCGCATTGAGGCTATTCATTTTTTGAGTATATCGCGCGCCTCTCCTCCTTCACAGGGGCGGGAGGCTACGGATACAAATGGAAACATTCCGATGCCAAGGGGACATGGGCTTGATACGCGGATCTGGAAAAATATATTCACTGACAAACGCATAGGTATGGGTGCCGTGTCCTTGGGCTGCCGTTTTCCAACTCTCCTCTTGCTGGCGACCCTGGCGGTACCCGGTTGGGCGCAGTCGGTCGCGGGTGATCCAGGGGGGGTTAACGAATCGATCCGGCCGCTGAACCTCTCGATCCCATCCTATGCCCTGGGGTCTTATACAGCCGGACCCCCGTTAGCGGGTACCCTGGACCCGCAAAGGGATCTCGCGGATCTGCCTGACTTGGGTAGCCGTGCTAGGGGCCCTGGGCCGGGTCAGGCCGGCAGGCTGCCTTACGGGAGCGGCTATGAAGCGCGCCAACGTCAACAATCAAGCAGCGAAGGCGGTGGCTTTGGCGGTGGCCAGGGCAATGGGAACGGGGCTGGCAGCGGCATGGGTGGTCACGGCAGTGGGAACGGGCAGGGCATGGGCGGTCGTCGGTAGGCATTCCCGCCTCCCAAACAGCGTGGCAATCCTTATCGCGGGCCTGAAGGCCCAAGGCTCTACCAAACTTTGAGTTTTCGGTTTTCCGGGCCGGGTGGCGTCGGGCGGGGGACGCCGTGAATACGTCCCTGTAGGCTTGGCGACAGCATCCCTGCTGTCGACACCCCCTCCCGCCGCCACCCGACCCCAATACCCGTCACCAGCCTTGGGGACCGTATCCGCCCCCATAGCCCGGCCTGTTGCCGCCGCGCATCATTTGCGCGTGCAAAGCGCGCTGTTCTGGCGTCAGGATCGCATCCACTTGCGCCCTCGTGGCATACCGCATGGCTTGGCGGCTATTCTGCTGTCCCTCCAGGATGTCCCTGACCTGGCCCTGCTGCCGGGGACTCAACCCCAGCATTTGGGTCATGCGCTGGACTCTAAAATCGATCCCGGCGGGACCTCCGCCACCGCCGGGACCGCGACCACCGCCGCCCATGCAGGGTGCGCCTGACATCATGCCGCGGCCTCCAGGCCCCGGTCCGGGACCATAGCCGCCAAGAGGTTGCGCCACGGCCGTGGTCGCGATCGCCATCAGGATGATGGCGCTGGCAAGCGTTGATTTTTTCATGATCCTGCTCCGTTGGTTAGATCAATGGCCTCCTTGCCCCGAGCCGGCGGGTCGGGATGGGGCTGGGTGCCCCCGACCCCGGCTGGGAGCCTGGTGCCTTACCGTCGGGAATAAGGATGTGCCATGACCGAGGGTCGTTTGTGCAGTAAGGATGGAAAATCGGTGCATCCTTGCTACCCCTTCCGGGGGAGGGACTGGCCGTGACGAAGTTCCGAGTCCGAGCGGGGAGAGCTGGGTTCAGAGATGTCGCCTTATCGTCAAAGCCTTAACGCATGAAGAGGCGCGAGCCCGCCCCCCCGGGCGGGAATACGCCTCTCATGCGACCCAAGAGGTTATTTGCCCCGTTCCATGGGGCTGTCGATGATGGCGTCCACGATTTCCTGGTCGAGATGTTGGGCCTCATAGACCACACCCTGACGCTCGATGGTGCTGGCGAAGGCGCGCAGGTGATTGCGCGAGCCGCGCAGCAGATTGCCATAGACCTGGGCCAGATCAGCGTGGCTGGTGGCGGCGATGGCGTTGTCGAGGTCCTCGATATCCACCTCCTCGATCAGGCCACCCACCCTGAGCGCTTCCAGGTAGGAGGTCTCACCCCGGTCCATCAGCCCATCGTAAAGGTCCTGGAGCTCCACATTCGTGAAGGCGCCAATCTCCGGCTTGGCCGGATCGGGCAGGCGGTATTTGTCCAGCTTGGCCTTGATCGCATCCATGTGCTGTTGCTCGGATTTGGCGATATTCGCAAAGGGGGGCAGAGCCCAGCGGGCCGCCATATTCAGGTAGACATCCCGTGCTACTTTTTCCTCCTCGCGCATGAAGTTCAGGGTTGCCGCCTCATCGGCGGTCAGGGGTTGGACGCTCACCCCCCGACCCCCTTGGGGACCAGCCGCCAGGGCATCGGTACCCAGGAACCCCATAGGTCCCGCCAATGCCGCCATCAGGGTCATAACAAACAGATTCATCTTGGTATTCATGGCGTTGATTCGCTCTAGAAAATGGAGGTTGAGTATCTGGGATTCAGGCGTCGCCTCCTTGAGATCATCTGGTCTCTGACGGAACCGGCTCCCGTCTCGGGCTTACGATTCATGGCGGCGACTGGCTCCCCAGCTTATTGGGTTATAGCTGACACGGCAGGCGTCCGGGTCCGGGTTTGCAGCCGGTCCCGGCCACGGATCGCCACCTCGCCGGCATTGGCATTCACATCACGGCTTTGGGAGCCAAATTGTCCGCCCTGACCCTGACCCTGACCCTGCCCTTGACGTTGGCTGACACCCTGGCCGCCCATGCCACCACCCGTGCCATCGGGGGCATGCTGCATCTGGCCATGGCCACCGCCCTGGCCGTTGCCCATGCCACCACCACTGCCCGGCCCCCGTGCCTGGGCCGCGCCAGTGGCGATCAGGCTAGTCGTTGCCAGGGCCAGGGCGAGGAGATTGAGTGCTTTCATGCTGTTGTTCCTATTGAATATAGAAGGGGTTTACCGACCTGCCACCTCGCGGTGAGGCTTGTCGCTTCGGTGATCCTATTCTTCCCTGCGAGGGTATCGGGGCGATGTCGCTATGGCATCCAAGCGTTTCCTTTTGTTTCAGTTGGTTTCCAGGCCGAGTCAATGGGGCCTTAGGGCCTGTATCAGCCTGTCCCTTGAGTAATTTCGGGATCATGGCCGGCTGGTCCCTAGAAGGCCTTCAGGTCGGCGAAATGTGGGTTTGGTTCAGCTAGGGTTCAGGCACCGCGCGCTAGGATGCTTGCCAACGGTGAGGGCAACGGGCTCCACCGAACCCCAGAGGAAAACGATCATGAGCACGAAAACGACAGCGATGGGCTGGATGACGGTGGCTTTACTGGCTGGGGCCCTGGCCTTGCCCGGCCTGGCTCAAGCGGACCGAGGCGGTGGCTACGACCGTGACGGTGGCTACGGATACGGCAAGCAGCGGCATCACCATGAGCACAGAGGGCATCGGCGGCATCACGATCATGGTCACCGTGGCCACTGGGACCGGGACAGGCCGGTCGTGGTGGTCCGGGAACCCGTTTATGTGGAGCCCCGCCCTGTGTATGCCCCCCGGTGGGCTCCTCCCGCCAGCGGCCTCACGGTCATTTTGCGCAATGACTGGTAAGGGAGGTTTTTTGGGCGGCCGGACGTCGCGAGGCGATTTGGCTGTGATAGATTTACAGGGGTCCGTCCTGCCCAGTTCGTGAGAGTCCTCCATGCCGTCTAGCCGTTTCCCCCTGGTCCTGTTAGCTCTGGTCGCCCTGGTGGGGCCCGGTTCCGCCCTTGCGGCCCCGCCGGGAATGCGACTCGCGGGTCAGGGTGGAGGGGCGACCTCCGCCGCCCAGGCGGCGGAGCAGGTCCGCCGCCAAACGGGCGGCAAGGTCCTCTCGGTACGGGAGAAGGGCGGGGGTTACGAGGTCAAGGTGCTGACGCCCTCGGGTGAGGTGCGCAGCGTCTTCATCCCGGCGAGCGGGCGCTAGGACGCCAGATACCCAGACCCATGCGCATCCTGGTGATCGAGGACGAGGTGGCCCTGCGCGGCCAGCTCATGGCGCGCCTGACCGCGGAGGGCTATCGGTGCGAGGCGACGGGGGATGGCGCCGAGGGGCTCTATCTGGCCAGCGAGTATCCCTTTGATGTTGCCTTGGTGGATCTGGGCCTGCCCACGATCTCGGGGACCGAGATCATCCGCGGCTTGCGGGCGGCCGGCAGTTTGCTGCCGATCCTGGTGTTGACGGCCCGTGGTCGTTGGCAGGACAAGGTTGAGGGGCTGGAGGCGGGTGCCGATGACTACCTCGCCAAGCCCTTTGAGTTGGATGAGCTGCTGGCGAGGCTCAGGGCCTTGCTGCGGCGTGCCCATGGGGCCGCGACCCAAGAGTTGCGGGCGGGCCCGGTGCGACTCGACCGCGCTACCCAGCGGGTGTGGGTCGGGGAGCGGCTGGTGGAACTCACGGCCTTTGAGTTTCGCCTGCTGGAGCACCTGATGACACGGCGCGGCCGTGTCCTGTCCAAGCGCGAACTGGCGGACTATCTCTACCCCCAGGATGAGGATCGCGACAGCAATGTGCTTGAGGTTCTGCTCGGGCGGTTGCGGCGCAAGCTCGATCCGGATGGCCAGCTGGCCCCCATCGAGACCCTGCGTGGCCGGGGTTACCGTTTTACGTTGGGGGAGCCCGGATGATGCGGGTTCGGCTGGGTCAAGGTGCTGTTATCACCCAGGTCTTGAGCGGGGATCCGTATCCGCGTGGCCCGTTGGGGACGACCAGGGGTGGGGCGTCGCGCCTTGCCGGGTACGGCCGCGATTGAGCTCCCTGCGGGCGCGAGTGACATGGGCCGCGGCCCTCGTCATGCTGGTCTTTATGGCGCTGACGAGCCTGGCCCTGGAACAGGCCTTCCAGGCCAGTGCGGTTGCGGCTCGCGAGGAGCGCCTGCTGGGACAGATCTACCTCCTGATGGCCGCGGCGGATGTGGATGATGATGGCTTGACCCTCCCGCGCGACCTGGCGGAGGCGCGCTTCAGCCTGTTAGGTTCCGGTCTCTACGCCCAGGTCGCCGACGCCAAGGGTGAACCCGTGTGGCGCTCCCTCTCCGCCCTCGGCGAGAACATCCCCTTCGAGAACCAGCTTGGCCCGGGGGTACGCCGTTTCCAGATGGCGCAAGACGCGCAGGGTCGCGTCTTCTTCGTGGAGGGTTTTGGCGTCACCTGGTCCATCGGGCCGACACCCAGGGATTACACCTTCAGCGTGGCGGAGGACCTGGGGCCCTACGAGGAGGAACTGGCCCGCTTTCGGGTCCACCTCTTTACCTGGCTGGGCGCTATGTCCCTGGTCTTGCTGGCCACCCTCCTGGTGGCCCTGCGCTGGGGGCTCGGTCCCTTGCGGCGGGTGGCCGCCGAGGTGGCCGCCGTGGAGTCTGGCCGCCAGGAGCGGCTGCACGGCGCCTACCCGAGGGAACTGCGTGCCCTGACCGAGAACCTCAACGCCCTGCTGGCCCACGAGGCGGCGCGTCAGGGCCGACTCGGCAATGCCCTGGCCGATCTGGCCCATAGCCTCAAGACGCCTCTGGCCGTGATGCGCGGTGCTCTTGGCGAGCAGGGTGAGGCGCCGGTGGGGGCCGAGGAGGCACCGACCGCGAATCCGCCGCCGAGAGCCGTCATGGCAGAGCAGATCCGCCGCATGGACGAGATCATCAGCTACCAACTGGAGCGAGCCCGGGGCCGCCCAGCCGCCCCCCTATCGCGACCCATTCCCCTGGCCTCGACCGTTGAGCGTCTCCTGGCGACCCTAACCAAGCTCCATGCCGAGCGCCTGGTTAGCGTGGAAGGGGATCTGGAGCCTGGGCTCAGCTTCCGCGGGGCCGAAGGCGACCTCCTGGAGGTGGTGGGAAACCTGCTCGACAACGCCTTTAAGTGGTGCCGTCACCGGGTCCGGATCGGGGCCCGCCGCGAAAGCGGGCTAGTGGTGTTATGGGTGGAGGACGATGGCCCCGGCATTAGCGCCGAGCAGGCGCGGGGGTTGGGCGAACGCGGGGCCCGTCTCGACCTGGCTACCCCTGGACATGGCATCGGGCTGGCGGTGGCGCGGGAGATCTGCGCCGCTTACGGCGGGGATCTGGCTATCGCCCGGAGCCCGCTGGGGGGAGCCCGCATTCGTGTCCGGTTGGGGGGCTGATAGCGAGTCGGGCTGGATAAGCCCAGCAGAGAGCAGGCCCGGCCGTTGAGGTTCCCCTGGATCCCGTGGCTTCCCTGGGTTTGGTAAGGTCGGGCCTAGGCTTTATGCTGTGAGCCATGCCCGCCAAACCCCGTTGTCATGATGCCCCATTCCGAAATACCTATCCCGGCGGCCTGGTTCAACCCTGGCTGCCGCCGTTGCCCCCGTCTGGCCGGTTTTCTGGACGAGGTTAGGGGCCGTCATCCCGCTTATCATGCCGCCCCCGTCCCCCCCTTTGGCGCTCGGGAGGCCAGGCTTCTGGTGGTGGGGTTGGCCCCCGGGCTTCATGGAGCCAATGCCACGGGACGCCCTTTTACCGGCGATCATGCCGGTATCCTGCTGTACGAGACCCTGTACGCTTGCGGCTTTGGTAGCCTGCCGGTCTCCCGTGCCCGGGACGATGGACTTCAGCTGATCGGCTGTCGCATCACCAACGCCGTCAAGTGCCTGCCGCCGGAGAACAAGCCGACGGGGTTGGAGGCACGTCAGTGCAATGGCTACCTGAGGGCGGAGCTGGCGGACCTGGAGGCGGGCGCCGTGGTGCTGGCCCTGGGGCGGCTGGCCCATGGGGCCGTGCTGACCGCCCTGATGCTCAAGCAAAAGGATTATCCCTTTGCCCACGGCACCGGGTATGTCCTGCCTGGGGGGCTGCGGCTGCTGGACTCCTACCATTGCAGCCGCTACAACACCCAGACCCGTCGGCTGACGACCGAGATGTTCCGCGCCGTGGTGGGTCAGGCGCGGGATTGGGTGGCGGCCTGATTCGGGCGCCTGGCCGAGGCTGATGTCCAACTCCGATCCCGCCGATCCCGCCGATCCCGCCGATCGTCCCGATCCTCGTACCCTCCTGAAGCAAATACCCGAGACTCCGGGCGTCTATCGCATGCTGGATGGTGGGGGGAAGGTGCTTTACGTGGGTAAGGCCAAGGATCTCCGGCGCCGGGTTTCGAGCTATTTCGGCCGCGCCCACAACCGGCGCATCGAACTCATGGTCTCCCTGATCCGGGATATCGAGGTGACGGTGACCAGCACCGAGGGCGAGGCCCTGCTGCTGGAAAATAACCTCATCAAGTCCCTGCAACCTCGCTTCAACGTCCTGCTGCGGGATGACAAGAGCTATCCCTATATCCGTCTGACGGTCCGCGACCCCTTCCCGCGCCTGACCTTTCATCGCGGTTCAACCAAGGGGCGCGACCGCTTCTTTGGCCCCTTCATCAGCGGCTGGGCGGTGCGGGAGACCCTGCATCTCCTCCAGAAGATCTTCCCGGTGCGCCAGTGCGAAGATGCGGTGTTCCGAAACCGGTCACGGCCTTGCCTCCAGTATCAGATCAAGCGGTGCAGCGGGCCCTGCGTCGGGCTGGTGACACCCGAGGATTATGCCCGGGACGTGCGCCATACCATTCAGTTTCTGGAGGGCCGCACGGACGAGGTCATCGGCGATCTGGTGGGACGCATGGAGACCGCCGCCGCCGCCCTTGACTTTGAGCGTGCCGCGGTCCTGCGCGACCAGATCAAGACCCTGCGGGGTATCCAGCAGCACCAGTATGTGAGCGGGCAGGGTGGGGATCTGGACATCGTTGCCTGTGCCAGTGGCGGTGGCTTGACCTGCGTCCAGGTCTTCTACATCCGCGCCGGGCGGAACCTGGGCAATAAGGCCTTCTTCCCGCGCGTACCGGAGGGCATGGAGGAGGCTGGCATCATCGCCGCCTTCCTGACCCAGTTTTATGCCGACAAGGCGGTGCCGGCGGTGATTCTGGTCAGCACGGAGCCCGAGGAGCGCGAACTCCTGGAGACGGCTCTGGGGGAGCGGGCCGGGCATAAGGTGGTGATCAGGCACCGGGTCCGGGGGGAGCGGGTGCACTGGCTCGATCTGGCCCGCGATAACGCCAGGGTCGCCCTGGCCTCGCGTCTCGGCAGTCAAGCGGGCTATGCCCAGCGGCGCGAGGCCCTGCGGCTGGCCCTGAATCTGGAGGCTCCGCCCCTGCGGCTGGAGTGCTTTGACGTCAGTCATACCAGCGGCGAGCGGACGGTGGCCTCCTGCGTGGTCTTTGGTCCCGAGGGGCCCCTCGCCTCCGACTATCGTCGCTTCAATATCGAGGGGGTGACGCCTGGGGACGACTATGCCGCTATGCACCAGGCCCTGAGCCGGCGCTATGCCCGTGTCAAGCAGGGCGAGTTTCCCGTCCCAGATGTGCTCTTCATCGACGGCGGGCGCGGTCAGTTGGCCCAGGTGGAGGAGGCCTTGGGGGAATTGGCGATCACGGAACTGACTCTGGTTGGGGTCGCCAAGGGTCCGGATCGGCGTCCTGGCGCCGAACAGCTGTGGTTGTCCGGTCGGGATACGGCCGTTATACTGCCGGCCGATTCTCCCGCCATGCACCTCATCCAGCAGATTCGGGACGAGGCGCACCGCTTCGCCATCACCGCCCATCGCCAGCGCCGCGCCAAGGCGCGCACGGTCTCCGTCTTGGAGGACATCGCTGGGATTGGCCCCAAGCGCCGTCAGCGGCTGCTGCGCGAATTCGGCGGTATGCAGGCCCTGGAGGGCGCCGCGGTGGAGGACATCGCCCAGGTCGAGGGCATCAGTCGCCAGTTGGCCCAGCAAATCTTCGAGGCCATTCACCCCGCGAGTCAGAGGCCCTAGGCATGTGGAACGTCCCCAACATCCTGACCCTGCTGCGCATCTTCCTGATCCCGGTCTTCGTGGGCTTTTTCTACCTGCCCTTCACCTGGGCACGCCTGGCCTGCGCCCTGGTCTTTGGCCTGGCCGCCCTCACCGATCTGGTGGATGGCTATCTGGCCCGCCGCTGGGGTCAGACCTCGGCCCTGGGGGCCTTTCTCGATCCCGTCGCCGACAAGCTCATGGTCGCCGTGGCCCTGGTCCTGCTGGTCGAGGCCGACCCTCGCCCCCTGCTGGCGCTGCCCGCGGCGGTCATCATCGGCCGCGAGATCACCGTCTCCGCTCTGCGCGAATGGATGGCGGAGCTGGGGGTACGCGCCCGGGTTGCCGTCTCCCAGGTCGGCAAATTCAAGACCACGGCGCAGATGATTGCCATCCTGATCCTCATCCTGGGTAAGGCCCCCTGGGGCTTGCCCGTATATGAACCCGCGCTGGGTCTGCTGTATCTCGCCGCGGCCCTCACCCTCTGGTCCATGTTCATCTACCTCCGCGCGGCCTGGCCTAGCCTCACCCATTCCGGCGCAAGCCGTTAGTCGGGGGTTCGGGGCCGATGGGGCGTCGCGAAATTTCAGCCGTGAGGCTTGACACCCCAGCGAGCATCCGTAAAATGCGGGGCTCTTGATCGAGAGTTGGTACAACCTTCGGTTGAGGTCTCCAAAGCGGGAATAGCTCAGTGGTAGAGCACAACCTTGCCAAGGTTGGGGTCGCGAGTTCGAGCCTCGTTTCCCGCTCCATATTTATAAACAAACGGCGACCTTCGGGTCGCCGTTTGTTTTTGCGTCGCTTTTTGTCATCCTCAGGATCGCGGCCCGCGCTTCCTGTCTCCTCCCGTTCTCTGCGGGGGGGGCTGTCCAAAGCCGAAATAGGCCTGCCGGGTGGCAATCCTCCCGTCTTTATCTATTGTGGCGATTTATCGCCTCTGTAAATCCGCTGCTTCCTTGGCTCTGTTGCGAGGAGTAATCTATTCAGCGTGTGCGATTGCGAGGCGCGGGCGCGCCCTGCCGCCACGGTAAATTCTCCCCCGCAAATTCTTTTGGAGAGCCAATATGATCTATGTACGGATGTACGAAACCGAACAACAGGCGCGTGATGTCGTCAGGAAATTGGAGGAGGATGGTTTTCCCGAAGAGACCATCTTTCTGGTGACATCGGCGTCTGGCGGCAATGGGCCATCGGTCGGAAGTATTTCAGACGCGATCGCCGCGGGGTATGTGCTGGGCAGCGATGCCAAAGTCTATGCCCAGGGCGTGGAGCGCGGCCTGACACTCGTGCTGATCCGCGCGGGTTTCGGTCACGGCCAGTCGGCGGTCAATATCCTGGATAGTGGCGGGCCGGTCGAGACCGAACTTCTGCCGCCACCCCGGCTATCGGTTGACTATGACGATGCCGCGCCCTTGTCCCGCTCCTTCCAGTGGGAAGTGCTGAAGCAAAACCAGCCGGCGCCCTTCTCCGCATGGCTGGGAATTCAGCCTATTGCCCCTGGCTCGATCTTTGATCGGTCATTCGGTTTCCCCGTGCTGAACAATAAGGCGGCGCCCCTCTCGTCACTCTTCGGTCTCAAGACGCTGTCAGGTGATGCGGGCCCGGGTGAGGCGAGCTTTGGCTTGCCGCTGCTCTTGGCCGATCCGGCGCCACTATCCTCCAAGTTTGGCCTCCCCCTGCTTACCAGCCAAGGCTGATTCTCCCTGCCTGGAGGGGACGCCGCCATCCAGCGGCCTTCCATCCAGGCGCTATGCCATATTTATAGTTATTAATCAGTTGGTTATTGCTTGATGGCCGGAAAATCGACCGCTGTAAGTTTTTTTCGGCCTTCGGTTTAAGTGTCAACCAAAATTGACACTTATGATAGACAAGTTTTGTTGACAAGGGCCCCGGACGTTTGTAGGATGCATCTCAGGGACGGAAGAGGCTAAGCCACTTCACATCCCCCCGATCCATGGCAAGGCCCCTTTTGGCCCTGCCCCGCGCCAGGCATGAAGTGCTGTTTCGACTTCCAAGGGTGCGGTTAGGAGTAATCCCCCGTGCGGGGTTCGCACGATGTCGAGGTTGATTGAGACCTCTTTTTGTCCTTGGAGAATGCGCATGGCAACTGATCTGAATGATCCGGACCGGGTCTGGCCCACCGGACTCACTATCAAAGAGTCGGAAGAGCTTCATAAACACGTCATCGACGGTACGCGGGTGTTCTTTGTGATCGCCCTGATTGCACACGTCCTTGCGGCGTTTCTGACCCCGTGGCTTGGCTGAGGAGAAGATCATGAACCAGGGTAGAATTTGGTGTGTCGTTAAACCCACTGTTGGCCTGCCGCTGTTGCTGGGTTCGGTCGCCGTGATCGCGTTGCTGGTGCATTAC
>JBASIS010000008.1:0-35415 GCA_049654905.1 Chromatiaceae bacterium | reverse complement strand
AGCCGGTGGTGGGGGGCAGCGCCAGGGTGAAGCTGAAACAAGCCCCCTGGCCCGGGGTGCTGTCCACCCCCAAGTCTCCGCCCATCAGCCGGACGAACTGGCTACTCAAGGCCAGACCCAGCCCAGTCCCTTCCCCGGTCTGGCGACCGGTGGCGGTCTGGGTAAAGGGCTCGAAGAGCCGCGCCACCTCTGCCGGACTCATGCCGGGCCCCGTGTCCTGAACGCTGAAGCGCAGCGCGTTGCCCCCGGCCGGCGCCACCCGCAGCGTCACCCGGCCCGCAAGGGTGAACTTGATGGCATTGCCCATCAGGTTGATAAGGACCTGCCGCAGATGCAGCTTGTCCCCGATCACCATCCGGGGCACCCCCGGAGTCTCGAGGTGCAGTTCCAGGCCACGCTCCTGGGCGCCTGGTTTGAAAAAGGCCGCCGTATCGGCCACCAGTCGCGGGAGATCGAAGGGGGCCGACTGGACGCTCATACGGCCGGCCTCGATCTTGGCCAGGTCGAGGATATCGTTGATCAGGGACAGCAGGTGCTCGCCGCCGCGTTGAATGGTGACCAGACCGTCGCGCTGGGAGCTGGTCAGGCCCGGGTCCCGGACCAGCACCTGAGCAAAGCCGAGGATGGCGTTCAGGGGGGTACGGATCTCGTGGCTCATGGTGGCCAGGAAGGTGGATTTAGCGCGGTTGGCCGCCTCCGCCTGCTCCCGGGCCTTGATCAGGGCGGTTCGCCACCGCTCCTGTTCAATCAGGGCGCGAGCCAACTGGAGGTTGCCGTGGCTCAATCGGGAGATGATCCCCGCGAACTGCATAAAAAAATGCATCACCACCCGGACCTTATCCCGGTCCAGGCGCGGGACCCGATCATAGGCGGCGAGATAGGCCGTCTCGTCGAAGCCGTAACGATGGGCCTGCACCCGGAAGCCTTCCCGATTCGGAGGTTCATCCTCGAAGAGAAATTGGCCGAGGAACAGATTACCCAGATGCCGGCCCCCGACCATGATGGGTGTGACCACATCCAGCATACCGTTTTTGCAGCGGTAGGTGCGAAAGGTGCCGGGCTCAACCCCGTCGGAAAGAAGGGTATCGCTTTCCAGACAGTTGCGGGCGGAGTCCGGATGCACCCGGGGGAATTGGGTACAGATATCCTGCCAGCCGGTGGCCACCAGGACCTTCCCCTTGAGGTCGAGCAGGGCCACCGCTAACTGGGTAAGCCGGAAGAAGTTCTCCATGAGGGACTGGAGCTCGCCACAGTCGATGACGTCCGCCAGGTCCAGAGTCCCCAGATCACCCTCCGGTGACAGCAGGGTATCCAGCTTGGCCCGCACCCGCCCCTCGCTCTCGGCCAGTTCCCGGGTACGTTCCGCCAGGGCGCGGTTGGCGCGGCTGCTGTCCTCCAGGGCGGTGGCGACCTTCAGATGACCCCGGATCAGCAGAAAGGCGAGCAGGGCGAGCATCAGGGTCAGGAGGGCGCCGGAGACCATGAAGGTGCGGCTGGAGTCCCCCGCTTCCTCCCCGGCCAGGTAGGTCGGCAGTGGGCTGATCCGGATGGTCCAGTTGGCCCCACCGATGTCGATCAACCGCTCGCCCTCCAGGGGATGGGGTGCCGTCTTCGGTTGCGGGTTCAGGGCGTAGAGCAGGGTGTCGGCGCTCCCAAAGCCCGGCGCGCGGATGCTGATCGAGAGCCGCTTGGACAACTGGGGGTACTCGTGATTCAGGTAGGTATCCACCAGGTCTCTGATCCGGATGGCCGCATAGACCCAGCCACGCAGGGCGGCGCGGCGTTGTTCGATGGTCTCCAGGGGCAAGCCGGGGCGATAATCGGGGGCAAAGAGGACCGCGCCAGCCTGAACCTGCTCATCCGTCTCCTGTTTCAGCGTCACGGGGTCGGAAAAGATCGCCTGGTTCTGGTCCCGGGCGCGGGCAGCGGCGGCGGTGCGCACCGGCTCGGTTAAAAAGTCGAAGCCCAGGGCACGCTGGTTGCGCCAGTCGAAGGGCTCCACATAGATGACCGCGGAATAGGGATCGCGGTCCCCGGCGGGTTGAATGTCGTAGTCGGGGAACCCCTGGGCACGGATATGGGCCAGATGGCGCGCCCGGTCGGAGGCCGGTACCAGGACGGCGTAACCGATCGCCTGAATGCCGGGATAGGCATCGGCGAGCTGTAACTCCGCCACATAGCGGCGGAACTCATCGCGGGTCACCGCCTCGCTGCTCCCGAAGAGACCGGCAACCCCCCGCAGGATTTGGGCATGGACCAGCATCCGTTGCCGAAGACTGCTGGAGATCTCGTCCAGGCGCAGGGCGAACTCCTCCTGCTGGTTGGCGATCTCCCGCTGCCGCAGTTGCGTCCCCAGCAGCCCGGTCAGGGCCAGACCGGCGGCCAGAATCAACCAGGGCAGCAGGTTTAAAATGCGCCGAACAGAGCGTAAGGCTGACTCTTGCAAGGGCATTGGCGGGCTACCTTTGACGGGAAGGGGAGTCACGGAGCTGCGGAGCTTGCCCCTCGGGACTATTTCGGCAAAAATCCGGCCTCGTGGTTGGGAAGTCGACCCTGATGAAGGGGCGACAGGCGAAGTACGCCATGAACCACGCGGCAACGGGCACGGGAGCCACTCATGCGCATTCTGATAGTAGATGACGTCCCTGACAATATCCGGGTGCTCAGCCGGATGCTGGTCGATGATGGCCATGAGATCTCCGCCGCCACCAATGGTCGTCAGGCCCTGAAGCTCGCCGCCGCCTGTGCCCCGGACCTGGTATTGCTCGACGTCATGATGCCGGACATGGACGGCTACCAGGTCTGCGCGGCCCTGAAGGCCGATCCGCTGCTGCGCGCCATCCCGGTGATCTTCATTACCGCCCTGGCGGATGTCGAGGACGAGACCCGCGGCTTGGCACTGGGGGCGGTGGACTACATCACCAAGCCCTTCAAGGAGCCCATCGTCCGGATGCGCGTTAAAAGCCATCTGGAACTCAAGCGCCAGCGGGATATCCTGGAACGGCTGTCCCAGGTTGACGGCCTGACCGGCATCGCCAACCGCCGGGCCTTCGATGCGCGACTCGACGAGGAATGGCGACGGTCGATCCGCTCCGGTGATCCCCTGGGGGCCGCCATGATCGATGTGGACCTCTTTAAGCAATATAACGATGCTCGCGGCCACCTGGTCGGGGATGACTGTCTGCGCCTGGTCGCCGGTGCCCTGACCGCGGCACTCAATCGGGGGGGGGATTTCGTGGCCCGGTATGGCGGAGAGGAGTTTGTCTGCCTCTTCAGTGGGATGGATGCCGATGCGCTGGCCCTGGTGTCCGAGAAGATTCGGGCGGGTATCGAGGCGCTCCAGATACCCCATGGCGACTCGCCGGTCTCCCCCTGGGTGACCATCAGCATTGGCGCCGCCTGTGATCAACCGATGCCGGAGACGTCGCCCTCCCGACTCATCGAGGCGGCCGATCTGCAACTCTTCCAGGCCAAGCGGCTTGGCCGCAACCGGGTTTGCGTGACGGCCTAACGACCAGGACCGCGACGATCCGGGCTGACATCGCCAGGTCACCGCCGCCGGGCGCGACGCTCACGCCCCGGGTCGGATTCCTGATACATTTCCCGCTTCAGCCACCACCCGAGGACCAAGCGATGTTGCAGTTCTTTTCCGCCAGTACCCGCATGGTGAATTCCCGTCGCGCCATGACCGAATGTCTGGAGGCCGCCCTCGGCGAGGGCAACACCGACTGTGACCTCATCATGATTCACGCCTCCCTGGGCCACGATTATCCGGCCCTGCTGGCCGAGGCCCGCCGGCTCGCCCCCAGCGCCCGGGTGGTTGGTTCCTCCTGCTGCGGCATCGTGGGCCGGGAGGGGGTGAGCGAATCCATGAAGGACCTGGCCATCATGGCGGTGCGGGGTGCCACCGAGATCGCCGTGGCGGCGGTGGACGGCATTTACGGCCACAACTCCTATGAGAAGTCGGTGGAGTTGGCCACACAACTCCAGGCGGCCCAGGCGGGCGTCAACATGGTCTATCTGCTGGCCTCCGGCATCGATATCGCCGACGATCGCTGCATCGCCGGTATCGAGACGGTGTTCGGACCCCAGGTCACTATTTTCGGCGCCACCTCCGCCGACAATATGAAGGGTATTGCCAGCTTCCAGATGGTGGATGACCAGCTTTACGAGCACGCCGCCTTCGCGGTGGGCTTCGCCGACCCCAACCTGGAGGTCATCACCCAGGCCACCCATGGCTTTGTTGCCGTGGGCGAGCCGCTGGTAGTAACCCGCTCCGAGGACAACCGCATCCTCGAACTCGACGGCCGCCCGGCCTGGGGGGAATTCACCCGGCGCCTGGCCCTGCCGGAGTCCGCCACCTGCGGCGACACCATCCCCATCGGCGCCCTGGCGGAGCGGCTGTCCCCGGAACTGGCGGCCGAATACGGTAACGACCACATCCTGCGGGTGGTGACCAAGCGCGATGCGGACGGCGCCATGCACTATGCCGCCAGTTGCCCCGAGGGCACCCGCCTGTGGCTGACGGTGCGCGACGAGGACCGCATCTTTAACGATATGGACCGCATGATGAACCAGATGCTGGAACGGATCGCCGATCGGGAGATCGTCGCCGTCTTCCACGCCGACTGCCTGGCGCGCGGCCGCTTCCTCTTCAACCGGGTGATGAAGGAGGAGTTGGTGAGCCGCATGCAGTTCCCCCTCTCCCGCGACGGCCAGATCCCGCCCTGGCTCGGCATCTATGGCTTCGGTGAATTCGCCCGCCTGGGCGGGGACAACGAGTATCACAACTACACCACGGCCCTCTATGTCCTCTGCCGCGGCCAGGCCACCTAGCTAAGTCCTCCCCGTTGGCGTCTCCCCCATGACCGAGTCCCACCCGCCGGAGGCGCTCAAGGCCGAGATCGTCGCGTTGCAGGAGCACCTGGCGCGCCTCTCGGTGGTCCAGCAACGGCTGAACGAAACCCGCGACCGCCTCGACCGGGAGTTGGAGCGCTTCGCGGGCATCCAGGCCTACAACACCCGGGCCATCGGCCTCCACGAACCGGGGCGGTTCGCCGAGCTCACCGTGGAGACGGCCCTGGAGTTGTACGAGGTGGAGTTCGCCCTCCTCTGGCCGACCAGCCCCATGGGCCGCCCGGGGGAGACCCCCTGCGCCGCGGTCGAGGTCCCCCCCGACGCCTTTGACATCCAGGATCTGCGGGGCCTGATCGCCTCGGAGCGCTTCCAGCGCCCCGGGGCCGTCCTCTGCTCGGCCGCGGAACTGGCGGAGATGGGGCTGGGAGGGCTGCGGCAATTGGCGGTCAGCCCCTGCGCCGGACCCGGCGGCACCCGTTTCGCCCTGCTCATCGCCGGAGTCAGTACCGCCACCGGGGACTTCCACGCTGGGCTCGGGGACAAGCATCTGGAGTCCTTCGCCGTCTTCGCCCAGCAGATCGGCACCCTGCTCCAGAACCGCGCCGACCAGGCCACCATCGAGGAGCAGATGGACCAACTGCGCCGCGATCGCGAGCGGCTCAAGGGGGCCCTGGTGCGGGCGGAGGCCGCCGACCGCGCCAAGACCGAATTCCTCGCCAACATGAGCCACGAAATCCGCACGCCGCTCAACGCCGTGCTGGGCCTAGCGCAGTTGCTGGAGGACGAGGCCTGGAGCCCGCGCCAGCGCGACATGCTGGGCCGCATCCGCTCCGCGGGCCGCAGCCTGCTGGGGATCCTCAACGACATTCTGGACCTGTCCCGCATCGAGGCGGGCGAGTTGCGCATCGATGCCCATGCCTTCGCCCTCCCCGACCTGCTCGACCAGATCGACGCCCTGATGGGCCCCATGGCGCGGGCCAAGGGCCTCGCCTGGCGCGTCGAGGCGCCGAAACTCCAGGTCGATCTCGTCGGCGACCGCCTGCGCCTGGAACAGGTCCTGGTGAATCTGGCGGGCAATGCCATCAAATTCTCCAGCGCGGGCGAGGTCCACCTGAGCGTCAAGCCCCTCGCGACCACGGGGGATAGCCTGTGGCTGCGGTTCGAGATCCGCGATACCGGTATTGGCATGAATGCCGAAACCCAGGCCAAGCTGTTCGTCCCCTTCACCCAGGCCGATGGCAGTACCACGCGTCGCTTCGGAGGCACCGGGCTGGGGCTCTCCATCAGCAAGCGATTGGTGGAACTCATGGGCGGGCGCATCGGAGTGGACAGCGCCCCGGGTCGGGGCAGCACCTTCTGGTTCGAACTCGGCATGGGGCGCGCCGCACCCACCGAGCGGTCGGCGACGACCGGCACGGGGCGGGCCCTGACGGGGCTGCGGCTGGTGGGGGCCCGCATCCTGGTCGCGGACGACAGCCCGATCAACCTCGACGTCGTCGAAATCTTCCTGCGCCGCGAGGGCGCGCGCGCCACCCTGGTCCGAGACGGCCAGGAGGCCCTGGATCAACTGCGGGCCAGTCCCCAGGGCTTCGATGTCGTACTCATGGACATGCAGATGCCGAATCTGGACGGCTTCGCGGCGACGCGCCTCATCCGCCAGGATCTCCAACTCGCCGACCTGCCGGTCATCGCCTTCAGCGCGGGGGTGCTGCGCAATGAGCAGCGCCTGATGTTCGAGGCGGGCGTCAGCGACTTCGTCCCCAAGCCCGTGGAACTGGACCAGTTGGCGGCGGTCCTGGCGCGCTGGATAGGACCGGTCTCGGACACCCGGGCGGCGCCAGGGGTGGGGGCGCCAGCGGAAACGGTGGTAGCCGCGAAGGGGGCGGCGGCGCCCGTCGCCACCAACACCGCCAGCGCCTTTCCCGCCATTGCCGGCATCGATGGCGCGCGCGCCGCCCGTCAGTTCGAGGGGGACGGAGACTTTTTCCTCACCTTTCTGGGCCGGTTCGCCACCGAGGCGGAGCAGCAGGTGGCCGCCATTGAGGCCAGCCTGGACGGGGGGGACCGGACGGCGGCGGCCGCCGGCCTGCACAAGTTGCGGGGTTCCGCGGGCACCCTCTGCGCCATGGATCTGGTCGCGATCGCCCAGCGCCTGGAGAACGCCATCAAGGCCGGCGATCTGGATCTGACCCCCCTACGGCAGGAGTTCCGGCAAGGGATGCGGCAGCTCCAGGAGGCCATGGCGCCCTGGCTGGAGGCGGAGGCAGTCGCCACGCCCGCCTCCCCGCCCCCGGTGCCCCTGGATGCCGCGCAACTCAACAGCCTGCTGGCGGAACTCGAGAATTTACTGTCCCGTAACCGCTTCAACGCCAAACGCACCAGCGAGGCGGTGGAGGCCCTGCTGGCGGGAACAACCCTGGCCGGGCCCTATGGGCCCGTGGCCCAGGCCGTCAAGGGGCTGCGCTTTCAGGAGGCCCTGACGGGGCTCAGGGACTTCCGGGCCACCCTGCCCTGACCGTCCCTCGGCGTTCAAACCCCTTGTAGGATGATGGCGGGTCTGTACGGCTAAGCGAGGGGTGAGATCGCACCCGTTACGCGGCCAAGAGTGAGCATCTTTGGATCCTGGCCAGTTCTTCCGCCAGCACTTCCTTAGCGATGGCTGTGTCGTAGGCCGCTTGACCTCGCAACCACCAGCCGTCAGTCAGGCCGAAGTAGCGGCACAGTCTGAGGTCCGTATCAGCCGTGACGGAACGCTTGCCGGATACGATTTCTCCGATCCTTTGTGCTGGAACACCGATGTCCTTCGCCAAGCGATACTTCGTAAGCCCAAGTGGCTTCAGGAATTCTTCTTCGAGCATTTCACCCGGAGAGACAGGCGGCACAGTACGCATAGTTATTTCCTTCAGTGGTAGTCGACGATCTCAACGTTCGCAGCGCCATCCCGGGTCCAAACAAAGCAGACTCGCCATTGCTTGTTAATGCGGATGCTGTGCTGCCCCTTTCGGTCGTCCTTCAAAGCTTCGAGTCCATTCCCGGGCGGGACTTTCAAGTCGTCAAGCACTTCCGACCAGTCCAGTTGTGTCAGCTTGCGCAGAGCAGGCCGCTCGATGTTCACCCAGCGCTTCACGCGCTTACCTTCAAAAAGGGCTTGTGTGTCGCTGCACTTGAAGTTCTTGATAGGCACGGAGAGCGATAATAACGCATCGCGTGTATATTGTTAACTATATGAGTGCCAGATAGGTGAGCTGTGAGGTCTAATCGGGATAGGCAGAAGCCTCACGACCCCTCCCTCCCCCACCACCGGACGAACGGGTCACGGATCCGGCGGTTCGATGAATTGAATGCTTACCGGGCGGCAAGGCGCGGTACGCCCAGGGTCTCGAAGAAGCGCAAGGGTAACGCCAAGGCCAGCGCAGGGATTTTCGACCAACGCCACGGTCCGTGCGCCGACGGGCGGGTTTTCCACGCGGAGCGCACCGTAGTAGTGCCCCGATCAGCAGGATAGGATTTTCTAAAATGCTGATTAATAATCGTAACCTTCGTCATCATCCTACGGATTGAGGCACTACCCCAAAATTTGTTTTTCCGGCAGGGAATGCTGGGCTTCAGGCGCCAGGAGGGTGTCCGGGCCGGCTAGGTTAGGTACAAACCCAGGGGTTGAGGTCCAGGGATGGGTCTACGGCTCGCCCTTCAGGGTTGCAGCAGGCCCCGGATCGCGTTCACCACCTCCGGGCCGTCGAATTCCTGCTCGCCGGTGAGGGTGAAGGCCAGGCGTCCCTGGGGATCGACAATGAAACTGGTCGGCAGGCCCTTGATCGGCCAGGTCATGGTGGCTTTCGAGTTGGTGTCGAGCAGGACCGGAAAGGCCGCGGCCCCCACGAAGGCCAGGGCCGTTGCCCGATCCTCGTCCACATTGACGGCCAGGACCTCGAACTCCTCGGGCTTAAAAAGTTTGCGCACCCGGCCCAGGGAGGGGAATTCCTTGCGGCAGGGTGGGCACCAGGTAGCCCAGAAATTGACCAGTACCACGCGCCCTCGGTATTGGGCGAGATCGATGGTCTTACCCCCCAGGTCCTGCAGCCGCAAGGCTGGCGCGGGCGCGGGTGTCTCCAGGGGCGTCAGGCCCTTGGCCAACGACCAGGCGGACGGGGAGAGGGCCGCCAGGGCCAGACCCGCGGTGGTGGCCAGGAAGCGCCGGCGATTCAGAGGGTAGGCGGTCGAGGATCGGGACGGGATGGGCATGAGGTTAGGGCTCCAGGATAAGGATGGTCACCCCAGGGCTGGGGTTAGCGGCTCAAGGCCAGCACCAGGTGCAGGATACCCCAGGCCATGAGGCCGGCGACTAGGTCGTCCAGGAGGATGCCAAGGCCACCCTTGATCCGCCGGTCCAGGGCGCCGATCGGCCAGGGCTTGAGGATATCGAACAGGCGAAAGAGGATAAATCCCAGCAGGATCCAGATCCAGCCCGGGGGGGCCAGGGCCATGGTGACCAGAAAACCGAGGATCTCGTCCCAGACGATGGCGCCGGGATCGCTGGCGCTGAGTTCGCGGGCGGTCTTGTCGCAGGCCCAGAGGCCCACCAGAAACAGGATCGCCAGCACCAGCAGATAACCGAGGGGCGGCAGGACCTGGAGGACCAGATAGAGGGGAATGGCGATGAGGGTGCCGGCCGTGCCGGGGGCCAGGGGCGAGAGACCCGCGCCAAAGCCGAAGGCGATCCAGTGGTGAGGCCGGCGCCAGTCCCAGAGGGGCCTGATGGGTGCGGGAGCGATCATGGACCTAAGCCCTTGTCCGGAAAGTGATTAAAGCCCGTCCGCGGGGGGGTCCAGGTGCCGCCATCCGGGCAGCGGCAGATCAGGCCCGGATCGGCTTCCCCCTGGGTCCCGGCCAGGATATGGCCGATGGGAGTCAGGGGGCAGTCCAGTCGCCGGGACAGGGCGGCGAGGCTGGCCAACTGGTCCGGGGGCAGGGTGAAGCAGAGTTCATAGTCGTCGCCCGAGGCCAGAGGCAGGGCCCAGTCGTCCGGGATTTCGGCGAGATGAGCCCTCAGGGGCGGTGACAGGGGCAGGTCGGCCAGGCGGATCTCGGCGCCGAGCGGTTGGGCCCCCGGGGCGCCCGACGGGGCGGCGCCAGCGATGAAGGGCGTGGCCGGACCGCGATAGGGCCCCGGGGTACTCAAACGGGCGCCGCTCTCCTCCAGGATATGCCCCAGGTCCGCCAGGAGGCCGTCGGAGACATCGATCATGGCCGTCGCCAGGCCGCGCAGGGCGAGACCCAGGGCCAGCCGCGGCGTCGGCCGCTCCAAACGCGCGCGGGTGAAGGCCGCCACGGGCTCCCCCGCCAGCAGGCCGCGTAGGGCCAGCCCGGCGTCGCCCAGGGTGCCGCTGACGCACACCAGATCCCCGGGCCGGGCCCCGGAGCGGCGAATAGCCCGACCTGCCGGCACCAGGCCATGGACCTGCACCGTGATGCTCAGAGGCCCGCGCGTGGTGTCGCCACCGACGAGGGCCACGCCATGCGCCCGGGCCAGGGCGTCAAAACCGGCGGCAAAGGCCCCGAGCCAGGCCGGGTCCTCCGCGGGCAGGGTCAGGGCCAGGGTCGCCCAGGCCGGTTCCGCCCCCATGGCGGCGAGATCACTCAGGCCCACCGCCAGGCACTTGTGGCCCAGGGCCTCGGGATCGACATCGGCCAGGAAATGGACGCCAGCCACCAGGGTGTCGATGCTGACCGCCAGTTCCTGGTCCGGTGGCACCCGCAGCAGGGCGCAGTCATCGCCAACCCCCAGGACGACATCGCCCCGCCCCACCCCGAGCCGGGCGAAGTGGGTGCGGATGAGGGCGAATTCCGACAAGGACGCCTCAGGCGTCGCCGTCCGGAACCGGCGCCAAGGGGGGCTTTGCCGGGGGCTCTGCGGAAGCGGGGGTCGCCGGCGCCTCCGGCGGCGTGGCGGCCGTGGTCTTGGCGGGCCTGGAGGCCCGCGAGGACCCCGATCGGGAGGCCCGCGGGATCGCCGGGTCGGGAGCGGCCGTGAATTCCTCCGGCCTCAGGGTGCGGGCCAGCCGATCGAGGATGCCGTTGACGTAGCGATGGCTATCATCGGTGCTGCCAAATTCCTTGGCCAGTTCCACGGCCTCGTTGAGAATGGCGCGGAAGGGGATGCGGGGGCTGTGGGCCAGCTCGTAAACCCCGAGCCGCAGGATGGCCAGATCCACGGGGGTGACCTGGATCAAGGGCCGGTCGAGGACCGTCTGGAGCTGGCGGTCCAGGTCCTCGACCTGCTCGGGCACACCCCGCACCAGTTCCTGAAAGAGGGCCATGTCATAGAGGGCGTCCGCCACCGATTGCTGTTCGCCCTTGTGGAGGCCCAGCCCCTCGGCAACCACCTGCATCCAGGCGGGGTCATCAAAGAAATGACGGACAATATCGGCCGGCGCCAGGCCGGTGATCTGCCACTGATAGAGGGCGAGCACGGCATAGCGCCGCGCCTGGCTACGGCGTCCTGACATCTCAGTCGAGCTGGCGCAGCACGTTGACCATTTCGATGGCGGACATGGCCGCCTCGGCGCCCTTGTTGCCCGCCTTGGTGCCTGCCCGCTCGATGGCCTGCTCGATCGAATCCACCGTCAGGACACCGAAGGCCACCGGAATGCCGTACTGAAGGCTGACATGGGCCAGGCCCTTGACGCACTCGCCGGCGATATAGTCGAAGTGGGGCGTGCCGCCACGAATGACGGCCCCGAGGGCGACGATGGCGTCGAAGCCACCCTTGGCGGCGATGCGCTGGGCGGCCACCGGCATTTCGAAGGCGCCAGGAACGCGCACCACCACCAGGTCGGATGCCTCGGCACCGTGGCGCTTGAGGGTGTCGATGGCGCCCGCCAGCAGGCTCTCCACGACAAAGGCATTGAAGCGCGATACCAGCAGGCAATAGCGCGTGTTGGCAACCCGCAGGTCGCCCTCTAGGGTTTTGATCATGGTCATTACCGATGGGTGTTACGGATTAAAGGCTGTAAGGATTGAGAAAATGGCTCTGCCACCGCCAGTCGCATGCCCAGGGAAAGCGTGTCCGACCCCTGATCCCCCGGCCCCCGGTGACCGCATCCGTCAGCCAGCGGACCCCGATGCGCTGTCGCTACCAACGTATTCGACCACTTCCAGTTCGAAGCCGGAGATGCCGTGCATCGCCCGCGGGGCGCTCATGACGCGCATCTTGCGGACCCCGATGTCGGCCAGGATCTGGGCGCCGATGCCATAGGTCCGGAGTTCGCTGCGATCCTGTCGGCGCGAGGCCAGCCCCTCCGCCAGCGGGCTGCCGGGCCCGAGGGCCTTGAAACGCCCCAGCAGGTCCTCGACCCGGTCGCGATTGCGCAGTACCACGATAACCCCCTCCCCCGCCTTGGCCACCTGGCGCATCACATCCCGCAGGGGCCAGCCACATCCCGGGTGTTGGGTACCAAAGAGGTCACAGAGGGAATTCTGGAGATGGACACGCACCAGGACCGGACGCTCGGGGGCGATATGGCCGCGCACCAGGGCCAGGTGCAGGTCGTTATCGATGCTGTCCCGATATGCCAGGATGCGGAAGGGGCCGAACTCGGTGGGCAGCTCGCAATCGCACTCGCGCTTGACAGTCTTTTCATGACTGACGCGATAGTGAATCAGGTCGGCGAGGGTGCCGATCTTGAGGTCATGGGCGGCGGCGAATCGCTCCAGGTCCGGGCGCCGCGCCATGCCGCCATCCTCGTTGAGGATCTCGACGATGACCGCCGCCGGCTCCAGACCCGCCAGCCGCGCCAGATCGCAACCCGCCTCGGTATGACCGGCGCGCACCAGGACGCCACCGGGCTCCGCCATGAGGGGGAAGATATGCCCTGGATGCACCAGGTCCCGGGGCTGGGCGTCGGGGGCGACCGCGGCGCGGACGGTCGTCGCCCGATCCGCCGCCGAGATGCCCGTAGTGACGCCGCTGGCCGCCTCGATCGAGAGGGTGAAGGCGGTGGAATGGGGGGCCTGATTATCCAGGACCATGAGGGGCAGCCGCAGCCGCTCGCAACGCTCCTTGGTCAGGGTCAGGCAGATGAGCCCCCGGCCATACCGGGCCATGAAGTTCACCGCCTCCGGTGTCACCCGGTCCGCCGCCAAGAGCAGGTCGCCCTCGTTCTCCCGGTCCTCGTCATCCATGATGACGACCATCTTGCCCTGACGCAGGTCTTCGATGATCTCTTCCGTGGTATTCAGGTTCATTGCAACGGCTGCGCTTCGGGTTGGCTAACAATCAACGCGGCAGTTTAGCAAATTGACGGGCGCGAAATCCGCGTTTTTGCCGATCCTTCCCGCAGTCGTCCGGACCGCCCGCCTTGCCGTTCGCGGCCCCGCCCTCATTTCCGGGTATCCCGTTGACCATTCGTCGCCCTTGCCATGAGGTGCCCCGCCATGAGATCCCTCCCCAGCCTGCGTCTCTTCCTCCTCCTGGTGGTCTGCGTCCTGGCGGCCCCCGCCCGGGCCGCCGGGGATCACTTCTACTTCGTGCAAATGACCGACAGCCACTTTGGGAGCGATGACAACCTGGAACGCGGCCAGCGCGTAGTGGAACTGATCAATCAGCTCCCGGTGCCGGTGGAGTTTGTCGCTCACACGGGCGATATCTTGGCCGACCTCATCCTGGACCCCGGGGTGGTGGACCAGACGCTGGAGGTGATGGCAGGCCTGCAGGCGCCCCACTTCTATGTCCCTGGTAACCATGACCTGCACAAGAACGACTCGGATAAGACCCTCGCCGTCTATCTGGAACGCTTCGGGCCTCTGGTACGCAGCGAGGAATTCGGCGGGGTGGTGGCCATCTTTATCTATGTCGAGCCGGCGGCACGGGACTGGCCCGTTATTAGCGGCTACGACCCCCTGACGGAGCTGGAGAAGGCGCTCAAACAGGCGGAAGGCCGCCCGGTACTGCTGTTCCAGCACACCCCGCCGGTGGGAGGCCACTTTCGCAACGTCATCTATCCCGGCTGGTCAAAGGAGAACCGCCAGCGCTGGGAAAAACTGGTGCGCGGCTATAACGTCAAGGGGGTCTTCACCGGCCATTACCACAAGGATGAGCTGCACTGGATAGGCGAGGTGCCCCTCTTTGTGGCCCCCCCCGTGTCCGGTTCCTGGGGGCGACAAAGTACCTTTCGCCTCTACGAGTACCAGGACGGCAAGGTGAGCTACCGGACCGTCTATTTGCCCTAGCCAGGGATGGCCGCTCCAGCCAAAGGCCCGGCGGGGCTGGTCGGTCGGGCTAGGGCCTGCCGCCCTTACCCAGCCAGTCCGGGACCTCCACCGCCTCCAGCAGGGGGGCGACCGCATGGCCCTGGACCAGTTCGAAATCCCGTTGTTCGACCTCCCGGAGCATCTCTTCGTTCTCGATGGAGGTAACAACGACAGGGATTTTCAAGGCCTTGGCCACGGAGCAAATCAGGGCCGCCACAGGTCTGAGTCCCTCTTGTACCGGGCGTTTTTGCAGCAAGCTGGCCTCAATCTTCAGGCGACTGATCTGAAGGGTGGGCAAATCCAGCAACGGCAGGAGACCGCTGCCGAAGTGGTCGATCTGAGTCAGCACGCCCAGGGCGGACAGGCCCTGGATGCGGGGCGCGACCCGGGCCAGATCGGCCTGCAGTACCGTTTCCTCCACCTCGCAGCGAAGCCATTCCAGGCTGAAATCGAGTTCCCGCGCCAGTTCGGCGCACCGCGCCGCCAGGTCGGCATCCAGAAATTGCAGCGCCGACATATTGATCGAGATGGGCACCAGATCGTAGCCCATCCGGTACCATTGCCGGGCCTGACGGATGACCCGACCCAAGCCCCAATAGGCAAAGGCGGTGGACAGACGGTACTGCTCGATCAGGGCCATCACTTCGGTGCCGGAGAGGCAGCCGCGCCGCGGATGATTCCAGCGCACCAGGGCCTCCAGGGCCTGCAGGCTGCCGGTGCGGACGTGCAGGATGGGCTGATAGACAAAATGCAGGCGGTTGCCTTCGATGGCCGCCATCAGCTCGTCGCGCAGCGACTTGAGGTGCCCGTCCTCGGGCAACATGCCCTGGTCGAAGAGTTGGAAGCCATTGCGGCCCTCGCGCTTGACCTGGTAGAGGGCCAGATCGGCGCGCTGCATCAGGCTATCCTGCTCCGCCGCGTGCTGGGGACACACCGAGGCCCCGATACTGGCGCCAATCTCGACGCTATGGCCCAGGACCTCATAGGGTTTGCGCAGGGCCTCCAGCACCCGCGCGGCGATGGCATCCACATCCTGGGTGCTGGCGACATGAAACTGGATGATGGCGAACTCGTCACCCCCGAGCCGGGCCACCACATCCCTTCCCCGCACCTGTTGGCGCAGGCGCTCGGCGACCTGCACCAGGAGGGCGTCCCCCGCCGCGTGACCATACTGATCGTTGACCGGCTTGAAGCGGTCCAGGTCGATCATGAGCACCGCCGACAGCACCTCGTCCCGCAGGCTGAGGGTGACCGCCTCCTGCAGCTTGCGCTCGAACATGGCGCGATTGCAAAGTCCGGTCAGGGGGTCGGACAGGGCCAGACGTTCCAGCCGGATACGATCGATGTGCTCGATCAGCATCTCCCTCAGTAAGGCGGCGCCCTCCAGATCGGTATCCAGCCAGGGCAGGGCCTGGCCGTGCGTCAGTTCGCTCCAGACTTGGAAGGAGGTGCGCGGAGTGAGCTCCAGCAGGGGGTCCTGACTGTCGGAAACGTCCTCGGGCTTGCCAGCCCAGGACACATTCTCCACCTGCTCCGCCCGCATCAGGAGGACAACATCCTGGTCGGTCAGGGGCAGATACAGTAGGCCGCTGGTGAAGCGCACCAGCGCCGGATATTTTTCCAGGCCCGGCGGAATGGCGGCACAGGCCGAGACCCGGCGACGGTCGTAAGTGTCCAGCCAATTCTTGAGGATGCTCAGGCTGGCCTCATCCGGCACATCGCCGCTGAAATGACTCTGGTCATCGAGATAGGCCCAGGCGCCCTGGGCACGGAAGGCCTCGCGAAAACGCGCGAGGTGGATGGCGATGACCTGCTTGCCCCCACCCACCCTCTGCAGCTCCAGGCGCGCGTGGGAACGGGCGGTGTGCTGGTGGTGGCGCGCCCGTTCGAATGAGAGTCGCTGCAGATCCGTCATGTGAATCGAGGCGACGGTGGCGATCTGTTCGCACAACTGGCGGCTGGCGAAGGACACCCGGCGCGGCGCCAGGTGATGACAGGCAATGAGGCCCCAGAGGTGACCATCCACCAGGACCGAGACACTAAAGGAGGCCTCGACGCCCAGGTTCTGCAGGTACTGAATATGGACCGGGTGGACGGCCCGCAATTCCGAACTCGTGAGGTCGATCTCGGTACCCGGGACGGCGGCCAGCACCGGCACGGGCGGCGCGCTAACGTCGGCGATGACCCGCTGGCGCTTGATGAGGTAGAGGCGGCGGGCGTTGGCGGGGACATCGCTGGCCGGAAAGTGGAGCCCCAGAAAGCCCCCAACCCCCGGCCTCAGGACCTCTGCCACCACCTTGCCGTGCCAGCCGGGGAGAAATTGATAGAGCATCACCCGGTCGTAGCCGGTGATGCGCGCCACCGATTGCATCAAGGCCTCGGCCGCCGCCTGTTCGGTATCCGCCGCCGCCAGGGCGGCCATGCCCCAGGCCAAGGTATCGTTCCCGACTCCAAAGGACGGAACGACCCCCGACTCCAGTTCGACGATCGCATAATCGCCCGCCCGATGAACCGCCGCTATCAGCGGCTGCCCCCCCAGGTTGAAGGCCCTCAGTCCCAGAGCGGGAAGCTCCTCCTGGCTGGCAACCTCCGGGGGCCCGTCACGGAGATCCGCCGGCAGGACCTGGCGCCAATCCATCCCCAGTAAGGCTCGCGGCTCCTGGCCAAGCCAGGTCTGGGCATTGGCGGATACGGCGATGACCCGCCCGCTCGGACGATGGACGGCGAGCAGGGCGCCATAGGACTGAATGCTATCGGCCAGGTGAAGATCAGCATTCTTGCAGTCCCCGAAAGGGGCATTAATCATGGTGAGGGTCCGGGTTAGCGCGGGGAGGAGGCCGGCCTGTCCTGGGCGGTGCCCCTGCCCTGGCGCCGTCTTGCCGAGTTCCTCGTCATTCCATAGGCGGGAGTCTAGCAAATCAGTTATGACAAAATATACCCAGCGCTGGTCAGGATACGCCCAGGTCGCCGGCAAGGGCGGATCAGCCCCCCCGGCGTTGGCGGAGGGCCTCGTAGAGGCAGATCCCCGTGGCCACGGAGACGTTGAGGCTCTCGACGGTGCCAAGCATGGGCAGGCGGGCCAGGTAGTCGCAGCGCTCCCGGGTCAGCCGGCGCAGGCCGCGGCCCTCGCCGCCGAGGACCAGGGCGATAGGGCCCTTGAGGTCGAGGCCATAGAGGTCCGCCTCGGCCTCGCCGGCCAGGCCGACCAGCCAGATGCCCCGGGCCTTGAGGGCGTCCAGCGTCCGCGCCAGGTTAGTGACCTGGACATAGGGAACGGTTTCCGCCGCGCCGCTGGCAACCTTGGAGACGGTGGGGGTGAGACCCACGGCATTGTCCCGGGGGGCGATCACCGCCTGAGTGCCGGCGGCATCGGCGGTTCGCAAACAGGCCCCCAGGTTGTGAGGGTCCTGGATCTCGTCCAGGATGAGCAGGAAGGGCGGTCCCACCAGGTCATCGAGCAGGGCGTCCAGATCGGGCTCGCCACGACTCACCGGGACACTGACCCAAGCCAGGGTGCCCTGGTGATTGATGCCCGGGGCGGCGTCTTCTATCTCCTCGGCCTCGACCTGGCGTAGCCTAACCCCGGCCCCGCGCGCCAACTCCGCCAACTCCGCCAGCCGCCGGTCGCGACGCCGGCGCTCCAGCCACACCTCGTCAACCCCAGCCCCGCCATACTTGAGGGCGCCGCGCACGCTATGGATACCTGCAACGGGTGTCAAGCCTTGGGGGTCCTTGGGCGGAACATGGGATCTGGTCATGGAGGGCGCTGCCTGTAGGTCGGAAGTTTGCCGGGAAAGGGGCCATTAAGGCGCACTCAGCCGGAAATTCAATAGCCTCGCCAGGGCCGGTGCGGGCGGGTGCTAAGTGGGGCAAGGTAACACGCCCGCCAAGCCTTCCGGAAGCCCGGACATCACCGCCAATCCGGCAGCCACCACCCGCCCGACTGCCACCTTGGCGGTCCGCCCTTGCCCATCTCTTGTTCGCGGTCCGTAACAAATTTAAATTATATGTATTTAATCATATCGTTATAGAAAATAGCGTCACCTGGCACGGGACCTGGATTAGTAGTTACAAGTTCCTAACCCTTTTCCAACCCTGGACCACCCCATGAGCCACACCATCGCCAACATCACCCGCCGCTTCGCCCTTCTGACGGCCCTGCTGCTGACCCTGGCTGGCCCTCAGGCGGCCACCGCCAACGAGACCGGCTTCCGCTACCAGTCCAGCCATGGCACCGCTGTTGCCATCCGCCTGGCCACCGACGGCAGCCCGGCCCTGGTCAGCTTCTACAGCGAAGGCGTCAACGGCCTGCGCCTGCTGGAGAATGTCTTCACGGACGTCGACGGCGCCTTCTCCGGCGAGCTGCGACTGCCCGCCCACCTCCAGCAGGTGGTGATGGTCATCCGTACCGATGAACGTCAAGATACCCTGACCCTGGCCGTCACCGACCAGACCCTCGCCTACGCTGAATAATTCAGGCCCCAACCCCGGGAGAACCCCATGAACGAAGGCCGAGGCCAAGCAGCTGAGACACCCGTAGAATAAGCAACGGGCCAGGTTCCAACACTTCACTCACCCATCAACCCTTACCAGGAGCCGTCATGTCCTACCCCCAGCCGCACGTCGCTACCCTGGCCGCCCTGGTCCTCGCCGCCAGCGCCGCCCCCAGCCAGGCCATCACCTGGCAGTACCTCGACAGCTACAATGCCCTCGGCGTCCCCAGCAAGCTGCAGGACCTCAGCGCCACCCTGCCGACCGACCTCCTCGCCGACATTCGCAAGCGCCTGCCAGAAACCAAGGACATCCGCACCAATGATCCCAAGCTCATCACCGATGACCTGGGGGCCAACCTGATCCTGCTCGAGGATGCCGAGATCACCGTCGCCTTCATCGACGAAGGCGCTGGCTACCGCAACGCCCTCGGCTACTTCACCTTCGACCCCGGCAACAAGCCCAAGGCCTTCAGCGAACTGACCACCAAGATCATGTTTCCCAACTTCTCCCTGCCGACCCTGGGGGGCATGAAGTATGACGACGCCGTCCAACTCGGCAAGTTCAAGGCCGGTACCGCCGTCGGCTTCACCATTGTCTCCAATGGCTGGACGGGCAGTGTCGTCAACCCCAACCAAGCCACCAATGCGATCTTCACCACCCTCAAGGCCCTCAACCCGGAGAAGCCAACCGCCAGCGACCCCAACCTCAACGCTCACACCGTCCTGCTGTCCAAGCCCGAGGCCGGGCTCCTCATCCTGGGTTTCGAGGACCTCAACCGCAGCGGCGGCGATCATGACTTCAATGATGTCCTCATCGCCATCCAGGTGACGCCCTTCTCGGCCATCGACCGCACCCAGGTGCAGGCCCTGGTCAAGACCGTGGTCCTGGACAGCGACGGCGACAGCATTCCCGATACCCTGGACGCCTTCCCCCTGGACCCGGAGCGCGCCGCCCGCCGCTTCAGCCCCAATTCCACCGGCTTCGGCTCCCTGGCCTTCGAGGACCTGTGGCCCCCAAGAAGGGTGACTTCGACATGAATGACCTGGTGGTCGCCTACCGGGCCGTGGAAACCCTCAACGCCCGTAACGAGATCGTCGATCTGAAGCTCATCTACGAGATCCGCGCCCGGAGCGCCGGCGCCGACAACGGCTTCGCCGTCCACTTCCCCGGCCTGAGTCGCGACGCCATCGACACCACCCGCACCACCCTGACGGTGGGTAAT
Source organism: Chromatiaceae bacterium (assembly GCA_049654905.1). Taxonomy (GTDB): domain Bacteria; phylum Pseudomonadota; class Gammaproteobacteria; order Chromatiales; family Chromatiaceae; genus M0108. Next base: position 15,593 of record JBASIS010000008.1, on the reverse strand, counting down.
AAGGCCCCGGTGGCCCTGGCCCTGGAGAGCGGCCAGAACGACGCCGTCTTCATCCTCGCCACCAATGTCACCCCCTGACCGCCACCGGCCAGGCCTTTCCCTGCTCCATGATGAACAGCGTCGCCAAATGCGCACGCTCCCCCGCCGTGCCCCTGGTGGCGGAGATCCACTTTAAGCAGCCCCTGTCCCGGTCCCAATTGGGCGAGGCGCCCTACAACCCCTTCATCTACCGCACCACCAAGCGCGGGCTGGAGGTACATCTGGTGGATCATCCCCCCACCGCCAAGACCGATCTCAAGCTATTTGGTACCCTGGATGATCGCTCCGACCTGGGCGTGGGCCGGACCTACCGCACCGCCGATGATCAGCCCTGGGCCCTGGACGTGCCAGAGACCTGGCGCCACCCCATGGAGTGGAACAGCATTACCAAGGCCTATCCGGATTTCGCCCCCTGGGCCCTGAGCGCGGGTACCAGCGGGGGTGACTGGTATCAGAGCCGCATGGTTGAGCCCTTGATTTTTAAGTAGGGGTGGGGGCTGGTCGTAGCCCGATCGGAAATACGGCCACCCGAAAATATTAAAAAAACACAGAGGTTAGTTACATCCCATGATCGCTCAAATCGATGACCGTCAACTCCGCGAGCTGCTGATCAAACGCTACGCCGGCATGGACCGCAATGCACCCCGCCACCTGCTGAAGTTCCAACTGAAACGGATTGGTTGGACCGTCGTCGTCCGGGGTACCTCTTTTGTCAAACGGACCCTGGACATCCTCCTGTCCGCGCTGCTGCTTGTGCTGCTGCTGCCGCTTTTCCTGGTGGTCGCCCTGGCCATCTGGCTGGAAAATCCCGGCCCGGTCCTGATCCAGCAAAGCCGGGTGGGACGTTGGGGTACTTTGTTCGCCGTCTGGTCGTTGCGCACGACCCGGTACGACCGCGCCAAACCTGGGCAGGACCCGTCGGCGGCCCGCTCACCGGCCAGCAACGGCAGCCCACGCCTCACCCGCGTCGGCACCCTGATTCGCCAACTACGCATCCACGAGTTACCCCAACTGGTCAACGTCATCAAGGGTGAGATGTCCTTGGTGGGACCGCGCCCGCCAGAGCCGCGGGAGGTGGACCGGTACTCGCTGGCGGATCACTGCCGCCTGGAAATCACCCCCGGCATCTGGCGGAGCGCCCGCCAGCCCGAGGTCAGGATCGATCGGCTGGTGGAACTGGACATGCAGTACCATCAGTCGCAATCCCTGTGGACCGATATGAAGTTGCTCGGGATGCTGACCGTTCTGATATTTTCCGGAGGCGGCTACAGCTCCACGGTGTCGGCGTCCCTCAACGGCCCTGCCGAAAATGTCTTCAGTTACAACAGCAGCAACTTGACCGCGGTCGATATCAGCCTGGCCACCCCCGATGGCGGCCCGGCATTGCTGGCCTTCTACAGCGAAGGCCCGAATGGGCTGCGGCTGCTGGAGAATGCCTTCACGGACGCGGATGGCCACTTTACCGGCGACCTGCGGCTGCCGGCTCACTTAGCCCAGGTGGTGGTGGTCGTGCGCACTGGCGAGCGGCAGGACACCCTCACCCTGCCTATCGCCGATCAGTCGATCAGCTACGTGGAGTGAGGTAGCCATCAAGCCGGCCGAAAGCGGAAGGCCATCACCCCCCCTCGCAGGGTCTTTCAAGCGGCGCGTTCACAGCAAGAATCGGGGTCGACCAAGTGGTCGACCCCGCGAGCCGACGAGGATCAGGTAAAGGAGTCGGCCATCAGGGTGGTGAACCAGACCTGCATGTCTTTGTAGTTCTCGGTGGTGGGCTGGGCGGCACTGATGGCCCCGCCGCCGCTATGCCGGGCCGGAATCTTCATGGTTCCGGTCGCGGCATCGTACTGATAGACGGCGGACAACCAGGTGGCCGTGGTCGCGGTAATGGGGGTATAGCAGGCAGAGTTGGTCACCGGTGCCGGATCCAGTGCCTTACCCTGCAGTGAACGCAGGATGGCGTCGGCGCAGGTCTTGGCCTGTTGATTGCCGATGTGCCCGGCCTTGGGCTGGGTAGTGAAGCTGGCATCGCCAATGACATGAATACCCTTCACCCGCGACTCGTAACTCAGCACATTCACCGGCACGGAGCGCTCACCGGCGGCGGGATTATAGAGACCCGCCTTAGCCAGCAGTTGCGGCGCCCGTTGCGGCGGGATGGGATTGAGAACCCCGGCCTGGATCGTCTGGGAGACTTTGGCCCTGCTGTAAGTCACGGACCGCGTACCGCTGTTCACTGCGGTCAGAGTACATCCCGGGCGGTAATCAACGACGTAACCGTAATCCCCGCGAAAAGCCGCCGCGAAGTTGGCCTTCTCCACCAGGATATCGGGGTTGGCATCCAGGACGATGACCCGGCTGCCCGGCTTATGGTCGGCCAGCCAATCGGCGACCACGCAGGCCCGTTCGTAGGGTCCGGGCGGGCAGCGATAGGGGGCCTTCGGGATCGTGATGACCACATTCGCGCCATTTTGCATGGCCACCAATTGGTCCCTGAGACGCTGGGTCTGGGGCCCGGCTTGCCAGGCATGGGGGATCAACCGATCGTATTCGCTCGGATTCGTCATGCCGGGCAACAGATCAAACTCCAGCCCCGGGGCCAGCACCAGGCGGTCATAACCATAACTTGCGCCGTTCGCCAGGGTCACGCGCCTACCGCCGCCATTGATGGCCGTGACCTGACCCCGCACTAACTGGACCCCGTAATGGCCGGTCAAGGTGTCATAGACATAATTGAGGTCCGCCAGGGTCATCTGACCCGAGAGGACTTTGTTGCTCATGATGTTGGAGGTATAGGACGGCGCCTTCTCCACCAGGGTGACATTCACTTCCGTACCGCCCCAGAGGCGCAGATACTTGGCCAGCGTGGCGCCCGCCATGCCGCCACCGACGATCACGATGTTACCACGGATGCCGGTATTGGTGGGCACCTTGAAGAGGGCCGAGGCTGGTCCATGATCATCATCGGCTAACAGGATGGAGGGCAGGGCCACGAGACCGGCACTGCTGGCGGCCAGCATTTCAAGAAATTTACGACGGTTCATAGGATCTGCTCGCGTTTAGGGGTTGGCCAGGTACTTGGCAATCGCCTGCAATTGGGCATCGGTATAGCCCTGCAGATGCGCGCCCATGATGTCGGTCGTGAAATCCGGATCAGTCTGATACTCCCTGAGCTCCTCCAGAATATCCGCCTCGCTCTCACCCAGCAGCTCTTCAAATCCGCCACTGCCATAGGTGCCATGACACTGGAAGCAGTTGCTGGCGATGAGGCGCCCTGCCGTCGTGCCGATGACGCCGGTCCCACCCCCACCCCCGGCGGTCACCTGGACTGGGACCGTTCGGGTGGTTTTACTGTCACGGAGCGTCAGGGTAGCGTTCCCCGCCTCCTTGCCCTTAAGGGTGACGACATTGCCCTTCAGCGTGGCGGTGACCTTGCTGGCATCTGAATTTTTCAGGCTGACCGTGCCCGAGGGATTGCTGAGGGTCAGAGTCGCCGTTGCGCCGACGGCAAGCGACAGGGATTGGGGATTAACCGTCATGGCGGGCTTGACCGTGACCTTGACGCTCTTGGTGCCCTTGCTGTCCTTGACAGAAAGGGTGGTACTCCCGGGTGTCAGCCCCGTCACCTTGATCTTGGCGCCCGCCAGGGTGGCGGATGCTACCTGAGTGTTTGAATTAGTCAGCTTCAGCGTTCCCTGAATACTGGTGACCGAGAGACTGGAGGCTTGACCCGGGGTCAAACTCAGCGAGCTGGGGGATACCGTCGCGGCCAGGGCATTTAAGGCCATGAGAGGCAGTAACAACGCCAGCGGAGCGAGCTTTTTTGGCATGCTCAAGATGCGTTCTCCTGATAAGGATGAGGGGAAAGGGCCGGCAACCCCGCGGGGACCGGTGGGCTTGATCCAGGTGCCAGGTCTGACTCCGCGCCTGGATTCAAGAGCGGCCAGAGTATCAAACCAGCCTTAAGGCTAACTTAAGCCCATGAATTGCCTGTTCCCCCCGCTTGAGGTGGGGTGTTCAATACACCCAGGGCACCAGTTTGCTGACCCGCTTGGCGTAATCGGCATATTCCGGGTGGCGCTGGCTTAACCAGCTCTCTTCTTTACGGGCCTTGTAGTCGAAGAAGAAAAAGCCGACGACCAGCAGGAGCAGATGACCGAGGCTCAGGCTGTAACAAACCCAACCGAGGGCGGCGAATAACTGGCTGCTGTAGAGAGGATGGCGCACCCAGCCATAGATGCCCTGGGTTACCAACTGGTTATGGTCAAGGGGATAAGGGAGGGGGGTCAGGTTCCGGCCCAGTTTGAACAAGCCGAGAAAGCCCATGGCGAGGGCGATCAGGCCGCACAAGGCCAGCAGGCCCAGCCCCGGGATGCTGGTGCTGGACAGCAGTTCCTGACTCAACCAGGGGTTCCAGGCGGGCAGGAACAGAAAGGCGAAAAAGAGGACGAACTGGAGAACGACGAGCAGCTCGCCGCGCCCTCCCCGCCCGGGGGCCTCCGGTAGGGATCGCGGGGCGGACTTGGGGGTAGCGGGCATGGTCACTCCCGAGATCGGTCAGGCGAAGGGAAGAGCGAGGACTTTGGCCCGCGCCCTCGGGGCAAGCGCGGACGGAGCGGGCGGCATCCGCCGCCCCTGGGACAAGATCAGGCCTTGCGCCGTCTCGGTCGCGTCCCGGACCCGCTCCGTGCCTGCTCCGCGGTCTTGGCCAGAACAAAGTCGATCTTGCGTTCATCGAGATTGACGGCGGCGACCTGGATGCGCAACCGGTCGCCCAAGCGGTGAACAGTGCCCGTGCGTTCGCCGGTCAGGCGGTGGCCAATGGGATCGAAGTGGTAATAGTCGTTGTCCAGGGCCGTGATGTGGACCAGGCCATCGACGTAAATGCCATCGAGTTCGACGAAAATGCCAAAGGAGTTGACACTGGTGATAGTGCCGTCGAACTCCTCTCCCAGCTTGTCCTGCATGTATTCGCACTTGAGCCAGGACTCGGCGTCGCGGGTGGCCTCGTCGGCGCGGCGCTCGGTACCGGAGCAGTGCTCGCCGATGCCCTGAAGGGCAGTCTTGGTGTAGTCGAAATCCTCCGCCTTGCCACCATCGAGCAGGTGCTTGATGGCGCGATGGACAATCAGATCCGGGTAGCGGCGGATGGGGGAAGTGAAGTGGGTGTAGGCCGGATAGGCCAGCCCGAAGTGGCCGACGTTATCCGAGCTGTACATGGCCTGCTGCATGGAGCGCAGCAATACGGTCTGGATCAGGCGATGATCGGGCCGCTCGCGCACCGACTCCAGCAGGGCGGCGTAATCCTGGGTCGTGGGCTTCTTGCCGCCTGGCAGGGTCAGCGCCAGCTCGTTCAGGAATTGGCGCAGATCGTTGAGCTTTTCCTCCTTGGGCGTCTCGTGGATGCGGAACAGGGCCGGCATCTTCTGGCGCTCGAAGAAGCGCGCCGCCGCCACGTTGGCCGCCAGCATGCACTCCTCGATGATGCGGTGGGCATCGTTGCGGACCAGGGGGTGGATGGCGGCGATGCGACCCTGGTCGGTGAACTCGAAACGGGTCTCGGTGGTGTCGAAATCGATGGCGCCCCGCTCCTTGCGGGCCTGGAGCAGGACCTGGTACAGGGCATGCAGTTCGCGCAGGTGGGGCAGGACGGTGGCGAAGCGCGCGCACAGGTCCGGGTCACCTTCCACCACCATGGCCGCCACCTGGTCATAGGTCAGGCGGGCCTGGGAGCGCATCACGGCCGGATAAAACTTGGAGCGGGTGACCTTGCCGTCCAGGCCCACCAGCAGTTCACAGCTCAGGCAGAGCCGGTCCACCTCGGGATTGATGGAACAGAGGCCATTGGACAGGATCTCGGGCAGCATGGGGATGACGCGATCCGGGAAATAGACCGAATTGCCCCGGCCGTGGGCCTCGGTGTCCAGGGCGCTACCCGGCGCCACATAGGCCGAGACATCGGCGATACAGACCAGCAGCCGCCAACCCTTGGGCCGGCGTTGGCAGAAGACGGCGTCGTCGAAGTCACGGGCATCGGCGCCGTCAATGGTCACCAGCGGGATCTTGCGCAGATCCACCCGCCCCGCCTTGGCCGCCTCGGGCACCTCGGCGCCCAGGCCGGCGATTTCCGCCAGCACCTCATCAGGGAATTCCACCGGCAGATCGTGGGTGCGGATGGCGATATCCGTCTCCATGCCCGGGGCCATATTGTTCCCCACCACCTCCAGAATGCGGCCGATGGGTTGGGTGCGCTTGGTGGGCTGATCCGTGATCTCCGCGACGACGATCTGGCCCTGCTCCACCTCGCCCAGGCGGTCGCTGGGAATGATGATGTCGTGGGCCAGGCGTTTATTGTCCGGCACCACAAAGCCGACCCCGCTCTCCCGATAGAAGCGCCCCACCACCGTGCGGGTGTTGCGTGCCAGGATCTCCACCACCGCGCCTTCCAGCCGACCCCGACCGTCGCGGCCGGTAACGCGCACCACCGCCCGGTCGTTGTGGAAAAGGGCGCGCATCTGGCGGGGCACGAGATAGACGTCGTCCCCACCCTCGTCGGGGATCAGGAAGCCGAAACCATCCTGATGGCCGATGACGCGCCCGACGATCAGATCACGCCGGTTGACGAGGCAGAAGGCGTCCTTGCGGTTGCGCACCAACTGGCCGTCCCGGACCATGGCCCCCAGGCGGCGCTCCAGGGCGATCCGATCCTCTTCGCCATCCAGCTCAAGAAGCTGCCTGAGTTCCTCGAAGACCAGGGGAACCCCGGCCTGGGTCAGGGTCTCCAGGATGAATTCACGGCTGGGGATGGGGTTCGCGTACTTGCGCGCCTCGCGGGTGCGATGCGGATCGGCGAGGCGGGGTGAGGCTTCTTTGCTGCGTTTGGTCACTCTTATAGGGTCTTTGCTGCTGGCTGAATTGATGGCTAGTGTAACCTTGACAAGCCCCTTCTGTCTCATTAGCATGGCGGCTTCCTGGAGTTCGGCATCTCTTGTCCGGTCTCCAGACCCCTGCCGGGGTGGCGGAATTGGTAGACGCGCAAGTTTCAGGTATTTGTGGGCGAAAGCCCGTGGAGGTTCAAGTCCTCTCCTCGGCACCAAATTTTAAAGGCTCCCAAGTGGAGCCTGTTTTTATGGGATTTCAACGGCCAGGATGGCCCTCATGCAGGAAGGCGGACCCGAAACCAAAGGGCATAAAGGGCTGGCAGGAAGAGGAGCGTGACAGCCGTTCCCACGATAATGCCACCGATGAGAACGAAGGCCAGGGGACCCCAGAAGGTGTCGGTGGTCAGGGGAATAAAGGCGAAGACGGCGGCGGCGGCGGTGAGCACGACCGGGCGCGAGCGCCGCACCGTGGCATCAATGACGGCGCTGGCGGCCTCCATGCCCTGATGCAGGTTATCCTCGATCTGTTTGGCAAGGATGAGGGTGTTGCGCATCAGGATGCCGGCCAGCCCGATGAGCCCCAGCAGGGCGACGAAGCCAAAGGGCCGGTCGGCGATCAGCAGCGCCAGGGTAGCGCCAATGATGCCCAGGGGCGCGGTGGCGATCACCATCAGGGTTCCCGAGAAGCTGCGCATCTGCAGCATGATGACGATGAGGATCAGACCCAGCATGATGGGCTGGACCTTTTGGATGGACGCATCGGCCTTGCCGGACTGCTCCACCGAACCCCCGATGTCGATGCGATAGCCGGGCGGCAGGGCCGCGATCAACTCCTGGAGATCGGCCCAGATCGCCAGGGTGACATCCGGGGGCTGGGCGCCGGTCACCTCGGCCTGCACCGCCAGCACCGGCTCGCGGTTATAGCGCTTGAGCACCGGGTCCTCGAAATCGATGGCGAGGACACCCGCCTGGCCCAGGGGTACGGAACCCCCATCCAGGGTCTTGATATTGATATCCGCCAGACGGCCGGCCACCGCCCCCGCGTTATCGACCAGGCCGCGCAGGATCAGTTGGACATTACGGACATCCTCGCGGATCTCGGTCGCGGGCAGGCCCGAGAGCTCGTACTCCAACTGACCGGCCAGCTCGCGCGGCGTGAGACCGATCAGACGCAGCCGTTCTGGGTCGAGCTTCAGCCGAACCACCGGAGCCCGTTCGCCCCAGTCGAGATGGGCATTCAGGGTGTTGGGGTTAGCAGCCACCCGCTGACGCACCTGGCCCGCGATCTTGCGCAGGGCTTGGGCGTCCGGCCCCACCACCCGAAAGACCACCGGCCAGATCACCGGTGGGCCATAGAGGAGTTTGTGGACCCGCACCCGGGCATCCGGGAAGTCCCCGGCATCGATATGTGACTGCAACCGCTCCATGAGGTTGTCACGGTCCGTGGGGCTGTTGGCCACGATGATCAGCTTGGCGAAGGCGGGGTTGGGGAGTTCGGGGTTGAGGGCCAGGAAGAAACGCGGCGCGCCGGCACCGATATAGGAGGACAGCGACTCGACCCCCGCCGCATCTTTCAGGATCGCCTCGACGCGATCGGCGACGGCCGTCGTGGCGCGGATGCCACTGCCCTCCTGGAGACTGATGTCCACCAGGACCTCCGGCCGATCGGAGGAGGGGAAGAATTGCTTCTCCACCGTCGTGACCAGGCCCAGGATGGAGAGGATGAGGATACCGACGGTGGCCCCCACGACCCAGAGCTTGTGACGCACGCAGCCACGGATGATGCCACCTAACCGCAGGTAGAGGGGACTATCGTAGGCCGAGGTCTGGTGCCCCGTGGCGGCCTGGGGCACGGCCAGGAGCCTGGCCCCAAGATAGGGCGTGAAGGTCACGGCCACCAGCCAGGAGACCAGCAGGGCAAAGGCCAGGACCCAGAAGATGTTGCCGGCGTATTCACCCACGCCGGAGCGGGCGAAGCCGATGGGGACAAAGCCAATGACGGTCACCAGGGTACCGCTCAACATGGGCGCCGCGGTCACCGTCCAGGCATGGGCCGCCGCCCGCAGCCGATCCCAGCCCTCCTCCATCTTCACCAGCATCATCTCGATGGCGATGATGGCGTCGTCCACCAGGAGGCCGAGGGCAATGATGAGGGCCCCCAGGGTCACGCGATCCAGGTTGATGCCCCGGATGCCCATGAGGAGGAAGGTCAGTCCCAGGGTCAAGGGGATGGCAATGCCGACGACCAACCCGGCGCGCCACCCCAATGCCAGGAAGCTCACCAGCATCACCACGGCGACGGCGACCATGAATTTGATCTGGAAAAGGTTCACCGCCCGGGCGATGGCGTCGGCCTGGTTGGTGATGCGGGTGAAGCGGAAGCCGAGCGGCAGTTCCTCCCCCAGGGTCTGTTCGAAGGCCGCGAGGCGCTCGCCGAGGATCAGGCCATTCTCGCCCCGCCCCATCACCACCCCCAGCAGGACCGACTCGGTGCCGCTGGTGCGGATCAGATAATCCGGCGGGTCCTCGTAACCGCGCTGCACCTCGGCGATCTCGCCCAGGGCGAGTAGTTGGCCACCGACCCGCACCGGTACCTGCCGGATCTGATCAAGATCATCCAGTTCGTTGTCCAGGCGCGGATAGAGCCTTGGTCCCGCCGTCTCCACCCGCCCAGCGGGCAACAACCGATTCTGGGCATCCAGGGCGTCGCGGATAGCGGCGGGGGTCAGCCCCAGGTTGGCCAGCCGGGCGTTGTCGAGTTCAACAAAGACGCGTTGCGGGCGCTCGCCGAGGACCCGGGCCTTTTGAACGCCCGGGACGCGGGCCAGGCGATCGCGTATCCCCTCGGCCTCGCGGACCAGCAGCCGCCCTGGCAGATCGGGGGCGGACAGGGCATAGAGGGCGAAATAGACATCCGAGAAGTCGTCGTTGACAAAGGGCCCCCGCACCCCGGCTGGCAGCTTGCCGGCCTCGTCCAGCATGCGCTTGCGGACTTCGTAGAAGAGGCCCGCGATCCGCTCGGATGGGGTGTAGTCCTGGAATTCCATCAGGATATCCAGCCGGCCGGCGCGCAAGGTGGTCTCGAGCTTGTAAAGATACTCCACCTCGCCGAGACGCTTCTCCAGGGGATCGGCGACCAGATCCTGCATCTGCTGGGCGCTGGCTCCGGGCCAGAAGGCGGAGACCACCAGGACGCGCACCGTAAAGGCCGGGTCCTCGGCCCGCCCCAGTTGCAGGAAGGCCAGGAGACCGGCCAAGGCCGTGAGGAGGATGAAGAAGAGGGTGACCGAGCCCTCCCGTACCGCCAAGGCCGAGAGATTGAAGCGCAGAGGGGTGGCGGCCCGGGCGGCGGGCTGGGGCGAGACCTCTTCTGGGTTCTGGCTCATGGCGCGCGCACCCGCACCGCCTGACCAGGCTGCAACAGATGCACCCCCAGGGCGACCACCGGTGTGCCAGGGGCCAATGGCGAGCGGATTTCCGCATACTCCCCGACGATGCGCAGCAGGGTGACCGGCTCGGCCACGACGCGTCCCGCCTCCAGCCGCCAGACCAGGGGCCCGTCGCCACGTTCCAGAATGGCGCCACTGGGGACCCGAACCCGGTTCTGGTTATGACCCGTCGCCGAGGAGAACAGCAAGGTGACCGTGGTGCCGAAACCCGGCTCGGGGTCGAGGGGCGGTAGGCGGAATCGGGCACGCCAGGTACGGGTGATGGGGTCGGCGCTGCCCGCGATCTCGCGCAGCTCCGCCGTCACCGGCTGGTCCCGACCCAGCAAATGCGCCTCGGCCTGGGTGGGCAAGCCCTGCCGGCGGTCCTCGGGAAGATAGACCTCGACCTCCAGGGGCCCATCCTCCGCGAGACGCGCGACCACCTGGCCCGGCGTGACCACTTGGCCAGCCTCGCCCATGACCTCGAGGATGACCCCGGGGCGCGGGGCCGTGAGGGTCGCGTAGCCAATGGCATTGCGGGCCTGTTCCAGATTGGCCTCGGCGGCAAGCCAGCCCTGCTCGGCAGCGCTGGCGGCAGTTACGGCCCGATCGTAATCCTGCTCGCTGGCCAGTCGCTTGGGGAGGAGATCGGTGAGGCGCGCGCGCTCCCGCTCGGCATTTTCTTGCTCGGCCAGGGCCCTCGCCACCGTAGCCTCCGCGGCCCGGCGCTGCTGGGTGACGTCACGCGGATCCAGGCGAAAGAGGACCTGGCCGGCCTCAACCCGCTCCCCCGCATTGATCAGACGTTCCTGGATCTCGCCGGGGATGCGGAAGGACAGGGCGGGTTCGTGGCGTGGGCGAATCGCGCCGGTCAGGCTCCAGGTATCGGTCGAGATGTCCTCAACCTGGGCGATGAGGACAAATGGCGGCAAGTCCCCGGTCGCCGCCGGGTCGGCACTCGGATGGCAGCCCGTGACTAACCCAAGCCCTATCAGGATCGCGCCGCCCGTCACCAGTCCCTTTATCCCGTCTCGCATGGTTCGCTTCCTGTATATTCCCAACATACCTGAGCTTTCGGTTTCCCGGGCCGGGTGGTGTCTGGTAGGGGACCCCGTGAATACATCCATGTAGGCTTGGCAACAGCATCCCCTGCTGTCGACACCCCCGCCAGCCCCCCACCCGGACCTTCCGCGATAGGCCGGGGAATGACCAGCGGTGTATAGAACAGAGGCTGGGTTACCTACGTCTGGCCGGCACCCCAGGGGGTTCGCCAGGAATTTAAACCGGAGATGGCCGCGTATCTCGCCCGAAGGCCCGGATGCGGGCCACCAATCGCTGGACATCTGCCTCCTCGGGCTGGTCGCGCCCCATCAGCCAGCCGTGCAGGGTCTGGTCCTGGGCCTCGAGCAGGCGGGAGAAGGTGGCCTGCTCGAGGGTATCCAGGGAACTGTAGTCCTCGTCCAGAAACCTCAGCAAAGCAACATCCAGTTCCAACATGCCGCGCCGGCACTGCCAGCGCAGGCGGCGGATTTCCTCGTCCTGAAGGTGATTCGCGGTCATGGTGCCGTGCCTGCGGAAGGGTGGGTGCGAAAATTGTACGCCGGCTCCTCCCCAGTGACGAATCCCAGGGGAAATTCGCCGGGAAGCCGCCAAGGATAACGTGTTTGGGTTAACATGCCGAAAATATGGCCAGGATTGTCAGACAGGACGCCCGCCTCCTGGCCGCAATTATGTCTGCGCCGCTTTTAATTGACGGCTTCGACCCCGATTTTGTCACTCAGAGCGTTTTACGCTGCCCAACCGACCCAAAGAGATCGATCAAGCCGATGAAATACAAGCCCATTACCATCTTCCTCTGGTTCGCCGCCGGCCTCTGGCTGATGATGCTGATCAACGGCTTCGAGTTTAACCCCGGTCCCAATCCAAGTCGCATCACCTATAGCGAATTCCTCGCGGACGTCGCGGATGGCGCCGTGACCGAGGTGACTATCCAGGATCAGGATATCCAGGGGACGCGCACGGATGGCAGCTTCTTCGAGACCTACAGCCCCGGCGACCCCGCCCTGATGCGCGATCTCCTGGATAGCAAGGTGACGGTGCGGGCCATGCCGCCGGATCGCCCGGGGCTGCTGGCCCAGATGCTTGCCTCCTGGCTGCCCTTCCTGGTCCTCATCGGCGTCTGGTTTTGGTTCGTCCGCCGGGGGATGGGCGGTGGTGGGGGTGGCGGGGGCGGCGGTCTCTTCAATTTCGGCAAGAGCCGCGCCCGCCAGCACGCCGAGGGCGAGGTCAAGGTCACCTTTGCCGACGTAGCCGGCGTTGAGGAGGCCAAGGAAGAGGTCTCGGAGTTGGTGGACTTCCTCCGCGATCCCGGCAAGTTCCAGAAGCTCGGTGGCAAGATTCCCAAGGGCGTACTGATGGTCGGCCCCCCGGGTACGGGCAAAACTCTCCTTGCCCGGTCCATCGCGGGCGAGGCCAAGGTGCCCTTCTTCAGCGTCTCTGGATCGGATTTCGTGGAGATGTTCGTGGGTGTCGGCGCCTCACGGGTGAGGGATCTCTTCGAGCAGGCCAAGAAGCAGGCCCCCTGCATCGTCTTCGTCGACGAGATCGACGCCGTGGGCCGGCGCCGCGGCGCCGGCCTGGGCGGTGGTCACGACGAGCGCGAGCAAACCCTCAACCAGATGCTGGTGGAAATGGACGGCTTTGCCGGTACCGAGGGCATCATCGTGATCGCCGCCACCAACCGGCCCGACGTGCTGGACCCGGCCCTGCTGCGGCCGGGGCGCTTCGACCGTCAGGTGGTCGTGGGCCTGCCCGACCTGGCCGGCCGCGAGGCCATCCTCAAGGTTCACATGCGTAAGGTGCCCATCGCCGACGACGTTGAGGCCCGCACCCTGGCGCGTGGCACCCCGGGATTCTCGGGCGCCGACCTGGCCAATCTGGTGAACGAGGCGGCCCTCTTTTCCGCGCGCACGGGCCTGGCCGCCGTCACCATGTCCATGTTCGAGAAGGCCAAGGACAAGATCATGATGGGCACCGAGCGCCGCAGCGTGGTGATGTCCGATCATGAGAAGAAGCTGACGGCCTATCATGAGGCGGGGCATTGCATCATCGGCCGCCTGGTGCCGGACCACGACCCGGTGCACAAGGTCAGCATCATCCCCCGTGGCCGAGCCTTAGGCGTCACCCTCTTCCTGCCGGAAAAGGACCGCTACAGCATGACCAAGCGCCAGCTCGAAAGCCAGATCTCCACCCTCTTCGGGGGCCGACTGGCGGAGGAACTCATTTTCGGGCCGGAATCCGTTACGACGGGGGCGTCGAATGACATTGAGCGCGCCACCGAGATCGCCCGCAACATGGTCACCCGCTGGGGCCTCTCCGATGGCCTGGGGCCCCTGGCCTACTCCGATGACGAGGGCGAGGTGTTCCTGGGACGTTCCGTGACCCAGACCAGCAAGATTTCGGCGCGGACGGCGCGGTCCATCGATCAGGAGATCCGCGCCATCATTGATCGTAACTACCAGCGCAGCAAGGACATCCTCCTCAGCGAGATGGACAAGCTCCATGCCATGGCCGAGGCCCTGCTGCAATTCGAGACCATCAATCTGTCCCAGATCAATGACATCATGGCGGGCCGACCCGCCCTCGCCCCGGAGGAGGGCGAAGATAGCGGCGCCAACCCCACTGGCGGCGCTGGCGGGACCACCAGTGGCGAACGCCCAGCCGCCAAGGGCCCCTCCAGCGGGCCTGGCCATGTTGGCGGTCCCGTGGGCGAGCACTGAATCCCAGGCGGAACCAAGGGGGCGGAACTCATTGTCCGACAAGAAGAAGGAACCCGTGACCCAGGCGGTGCGTATCTTACGCGCCGCCGCCATACCCTTCGTAGGCCACCCCTATCCCTACCAGACCGGGGGTGGCACCGCCCACTCGGCACGGGAGTTGGGGGTTGACGAACATCTGGTCATCAAAACGCTGGTCATGGAGGACGAGGCCGGCAACCCCTTGATCATGTTGATGCACGGCGACCGCGAGGTGGCCACCGGTCTCCTAGCCCGAGCCCTGGGGGTCAAGCGCATCCAGCCCTGCGACCCCAAGACCGCCGACCGCCATTCTGGCTACCAGGTGGGCGGCACCTCCCCTTTCGGTACCCGCCACCCCATGCCGGTTCATGCCGAGGCCAGCATCGCCGAACTGCCGCGCATCTACATCAACGGCGGCAAACGGGGCTATCTGATTGAAATCGATCCCAAGCCGGCCCTGGCCCTGCTGAAGGCGAAGCTGGTCCAGGCCGCGGCCTAGCCGGGCGGTAGAAGCTGATGCCATTCGGCTGGATTAGGGGCGCACCACCAATGGATCGGCCCGCCGGCGGCACCGACCCCCGACCCATCCCCGGAGTGCCATGAGCCTGCTTGCCGCCCTCTCCGTCTTTGTCGGCGCCGGGTTCGGGGCTCTGCTGCGCTGGCTCCTGGGTCAGCGCCTGAATCCGGTCTTTCCCAGCATCCCCCTGGGCACCCTGACCGCCAACCTGCTGGGCGGCTTCCTGGTTGGCTTCCTGCTGATGTGGCTCAACCGCCACCCCGCCCTGCCCCCGGAGTTGCGGCTCCTGGTGATCACCGGCTTCCTGGGAGGTCTCACCACCTTTTCCACCTTTTCCGCCGAGGTGGTAACCCTCCTCTCGCGCGGCGAGTTGCTCCTGGGCCTGTCCGCGGCGGCGGCGCATCTGCTCGGTTCCCTGCTCCTGACCGCCCTCGGCATGGGTCTGGCCCATGCCCTCCTCACCCCTCACTGAGACACGACCCATGAACGGCTGTTTTCTCAAATTCTACGTAGCGGAGAATCGCCGTCACCACCACCTGCTGGTCTACGAATGGCTGCTAGAGGAGGGCCAGCGCCTGGGTCTCCAGGGGGGATCGGCCTTCCGCGCCCTGGCGGGCTTCGGCCGCCAGGGGCGACTCCATGAAGAGCATTTTTTTGAGTTGGCCGGCGACCTGCCGGTAGAGATCAGCTTCGTCACCACCCCGGAGGAGGCCGACCGCTTTCTAGGCCGCCTCAAGGGCGAGGGTTTAAACCTCTTCTATCTGCGAGTGCCGGTGGACTATGGTTTCAGCGACGATGCCGCGCCCTGATCGGGACCCCTCCGAGATACCCAGAACGCGTTAATCTTCGGCATAAAAAGCAGCAGGGTCGGGTGGCGGCGGGTGTGGGGTGTCGACAGCAGGGATGCTGTCGCCAAGCCTACAGGGACGTATTC
>JBASIS010000007.1:0-1913 GCA_049654905.1 Chromatiaceae bacterium | reverse complement strand
GGGCGTCTATGACCTGACCTGGGGCCAGCGCCCCGTCCGCCTCATCGTCCTCAACGCCATCGCCGCCCACCCCCGCAACGCCCCCTGGGAGCTCTTCGCCAGCGAACTGACCCGCGTCCGCGCCGGTCTCACGCACTACCAACCCTGCGACCCCGCCGCCTACCTGTTGCGCTATTATCTGGAAACCATCCATCGCCTGGAGCTCGCCGCCATGGCCTACACCCTCGAGGATTTACGCCACGACACTTTGCGCCTGATCATCAAGGACACCCCGAAGTTCAGCCCCGACGAAAGCGAAGCCCTGTTAGCGCGGATGGACATCGAGGACCGCCTACGCGGTTTGGATCCCGAGGAAGTCCTCAAGCGCTATGCCCCGGAGGACCTCCTGCGCCAAATTGACCCCGCCGCCATTACCGCCTGGCTCAAGCGCACCGGACACTGACGCCGGCGCAGCGGCACTGGCCGCCGGGGTCACCTTTCTCGAACACGGGCAGGAGAAACAGAGAATGCAACAGATCGACTACCCCCCGGTGCAACAAGCCCTGGAACGCCTCCGCAGCCTCAGCGCCGATGCCGAAATCCAACGGCTAGCCTTTGTGCGCGAGCGCGCCCAGCGCTAACCTAAGCAGTCGGCCCCGCTGAAGATGCTCTGACCGGTTACCCCGTCAGGGAATTGAGCCCCTTGCCACCGCCCAGAGCCAAGCTATGAGCCATGATCAAAACTTCAAGAACCTCATCCTCGACTACCCGCGCGAATCGATCGCCTTCTTCGCCGCCGTCGAGTCCCACGCCGTCGCCGCCGGAGCGCGCATCCTGCCGTTGCGCCAGGAACAATTACAGGAACGCCTGGGCGAACGCTTCCGTGAACTCGACGTCCCCCTGCTGATCGAATTCCCCGACGGCGCCCGCACCGCCCTGCTGTTCGTCTTCGAGGAAGAGACCGACCCCAAGCGCTTCGCCATCCATCGCCTGGCACACTACTGCCTGGACCTGGCCGAACTGTGCGCCACCGACCGGGTGGTCCCGGTGGTGATCTTCCTCCATCCTGGCCCCTACGCGACTCATCTGCGTCTGGGCAGCGAGCGCATGGCCTATCTGGATTTTCGCTACCTCGACTGCGCCCTCTGCGCGCTCCCCGCCCGCGACTACCTGCACAGCCGCAACCTGGTGGCGCGGCTGAATCTGCCCAACATGGCCTACGCCCCACCCGACAAACTCGAGGTCTACGCCCAGGCCGTGCGCGGCCTGGTGGAACTCGAACCTCATCCCGAGCGCCGTCTCAAATATCTCGATTTTATCGACATCTATGCCAACCTCGACGACAATGAACGCCACCTCTACGCCCAACGCTATCCCCAGGAGGCTGCCGAAATGAGCGGATTTGCCCAGCGCTTTATTGAGCAAGGCATCGAACAAGGCATCGAACAAGGCATCGAACAAGGCATCGAGCAAGGCATTGAACGCGGCCTCGCGCAAGGTGTGCAGCGCGGCGAAGCCCGTATCCTCCGCTCCCTGCTGCGGTTGCGATTCGGGGAACTACCCGACGCCGTGCATCACCGCCTCGACACCGCCGATGCCGATACCCTGCTCCGCTGGTCCGCCCGGGTACTGACCGCACCGACCCTGGCGGCGGTGTTTGACGATGTAGCGCGTGAGTGAGGTGTGCGGTACCGGCCCTGGCCGCGACCTGGCGCGCCAGCCCCGCGCCGCGGACCCCCACCTCGCCCGCGCGGACCTGGCCGTCCTGATCCCGCCCACCCCCAACCAGGGCCGCGCCACACCCGGTGATGCCCTGGCCCATCAGATCGCGACCACATCGCGGGAGCGTGTCAGTCCCACCCGGTCGCGCAGCGACGGCCCGGAGCTCGCCGCCATCCGGCGCCTGATCGGCATCGCCGTAGGCTTGGGGTAAC
>JBASIS010000006.1:0-19539 GCA_049654905.1 Chromatiaceae bacterium | reverse complement strand
CGGGCGGCCTCCAGGGGTTTGGAGACCGCGAGCCGCACCGCCAGCACCTGCTGCCAGAAGGCGCGATCAAAGGCGTCGCCGGCATCGAGGGTGAAGAGCCCTGGATACCACTCGGCCAGAAACACCGACGCCTCCCGCTCCCCCGGCAGGTGGCGCCAGATCTCGTCGGCGGTAAAGCTGAGGATGGGCGCCAGCCAGCGGGTCATGGCCTCGGCGATGTGGTACATGGCGGTCTGGCAGGAGCGCCGGGGCCGGCCGTCGGTCGGGGTGGTGTACTGGCGGTCCTTGATGACGTCCAGGTAGAAGCCGCCCAAGTCCACCACGCAGAAGTTGTGGATCTTCTGGTAGATGAGGTGGAACTGGTAGTCCCGGTAGGCGGCGATGATCTCCTCCTGGAGCTGGTGGGCGCGATCCACGACCCAGCGATCCAGTTCTAGCATATCCGCCGCAGCTACCTGGTTGACCGCCGGGTCGAAGCCATTGAGGTTGGCGAGCAGGAAACGGGCGGTATTGCGGATGCGCCGGTAGGCATCGGCGGTGCGTTTGAGGATTTCGTCGGAGACGCTCATCTCGCCGCGATAGTCGGTGGCCGCGACCCAGAGGCGGATGATATCGGCCCCCAGGGTCTTCATGACATCCTGGGGCCGCACCACGTTGCCCTTGGACTTGGACATCTTCTCGCCCTTGGCATCGACGGTGAAGCCGTGGGTGAGGACGCCCCGGTAGGGGGCGCGGTCGTACATGGCCACCGAGGTCAGCAGGGACGACTGGAACCAGCCGCGGTGCTGGTCGGAGCCCTCCAGATAGAGGTCCGCGGGGGAACGCAGGCCTGGGCGCTGCTCCAGGCAGCAGGCGTGGGTGACGCCTGAGTCGAACCAGACGTCCAGGGTGTCCTGGACCTTCTCGTATTCAGCCGCCCCGGCGACGCCGATCAAATCCGCCGCGTCAAGGGCGAACCAGGCCTCGACGCCCTGGGCCTCGACCCGACGGGCGACCTCCTCGATCAGCTCCGCGGTGCGGGGATGCGGGGCGCCGGTCTCCTTGTGGACCAGCAGGGGGATGGGCACGCCCCAGGTCCGCTGGCGCGAGATGCACCAGTCCGGGCGGTTGCGCATCATGGACTCGATGCGGGAGCGGCCCCAGTCCGGGGTCCAGGTGACGCCCTCGATCTCGCGCAGGGCGGCGTCCCGCAGGCCCTGCTTTTCCATGCCGATGAACCACTGGGGGGTGGCGCGGAAGATGATGGGGGTCTTGTGGCGCCAGCAGTGGGGATAGCTGTGGGTGAAACGCGCGGCCTGGATCAGGGCGCCCCGAGCCTTGAGGGTGTCCACGACCTTCTCGTTGGCGCTGAAGACATGCTCGCCGGCGAAGAGGAGGGTGTCGGGCAGGAAGCGGCCGTCGCCGCCCACGGGGTTCTCCACCTTCAGGCCGTAGCGGTTGCCGACCAGATAATCATCCAGGCCATGGCCGGGGGCGGTGTGGACGGCGCCGGTGCCGGCCTCCAGGGTGACGTGCTCCCCGAGGATGATGGGCACCTCGCGGTCATAAAAGGGATGCTGGAGTTGCAGCCCCTCGAAGGCGTCGCCCCGGCCATAGGCGATGACCCGGTAGTGGTCGATGCCCCAGCGGTCCAGGTTGTCGCGCATCAGACCCTCGGCCAGGATCAGGCGCTCGCGGCCATGGTCGCCCTCGGTCTGGACGAGGACGTATTCCAGCTCGGGGTTGAAGGCCACCGCCTGGTTGGCGGGCAGGGTCCAGGGGGTGGTGGTCCAGATGACCACGGACAGGGGGCCGTCGCCGCGCCCGTTGGGCACCGAGTGACAGCGGGTAAAGAGGGCCTCCTCGTCCAGGACCGGGAAGCGGACGTCGATGGAGATGGACGCCTTGTCGGCGTACTCCACCTCCGCCTCCGCGAGGGCGGAACCGCAGTCGATGCACCAGTGCACCGGCTTGTAGCCCTTCTGGACATGGCCATTGGCCAGGATCACGCCCAGGGCGCGGATGATGTTGGCCTCGAAGTGGAAGTCCATCGTCAGGTAGGGGTGCTCCCAGTCGCCAAAGACCCCCAGGCGTTTAAAGTCGCGGCGCTGGCCGTCCACCTGGCGTGCGGCATAGTTGCGGCAGGCACGCCGGAACTGGGCGGCGCTGATCTTGGCGCCGGGCTTGCCTTCCTTCTTTTCCACCTGGAGCTCGATGGGCAGGCCATGGCAGTCCCAACCTGGCACGTAGGGGGCATCCAGCCTATCCAGGGTGCGGGACTTGACGATGATATCCTTCAGTACCTTATTGACGGCGTGGCCGATATGGATGTCGCCATTGGCGTAGGGCGGTCCGTCGTGGAGGATGAACTGCCTGGCCCCCACCCGGGCGGCGCGAATCTGGCCGTAGAGGTCCATGGCCTCCCAGTGGGCGAGCAGCTCCGGTTCCCGCTGGGCGAGGTTCGCCTTCATGGGAAAACCGGTGTTGGGGAGGTTGAGGGTGTTCTTGTAATCGCTCACGGGGCTGGGTCCTGAGGGAGGCGGTAAGGCTAATGGTCCAGTTTACCCTTTTTTACCGGGATTCGACCTGGCCGGATGTGGCCGCGGGCCAGTGACGGGGTCCTGTCGGACCCGGTCCCTCAGGGGCATGCGCGCCCAGTGCGCCGGAGCCTCCCACCCCGGTGCGGCAAGAACCGGGGCTCAGGAGAATAAGCGGTCGTAGATGCGGAAGCCTGCCACATAGGTGCCGATGGCGGCGCCCAGGTTGCTCAGGAGGAAGACCTGGAGGATGCGCAGCACCCGGTTGCGCCACCAGCCCCGGAATTGGGCCGCGTCCTGGCGCAGGCGTCCGAAGTCACCCATGTTCGGCTTGCGCAGATAAAGTTCCACCGGTCCCGTCACCATGCCGGCGCCGATGGCGGGGTTGAGGGTGGTCAGGGGCGCGGCGACGAAGGCTGTCAGCACCGTCAGGGGGTGGCCACCGGCGAGGAGAGTGCCTAGGGCGGAGAGGCTGCCGGTGATGAGGACCCAGTCCCAGACGATGGACCAGCCGTCCTGGGGGTTCTGGGCAAAGCCGAAGGCGAAGCCGGCCACGATCAGGGCGAGGATGACCCAGGAAATGAGCTTGGGCCAGGGGCTGGGCGGAGGCAGGCGCTCCAGTTCCTCGATCTCGAGGCGGGGGTCGGGACGGGGTTGGGTGCCTTCATGAGTGGACGCCCCCGGTGGCGGTTCAGACTCGGCCGCCCGCAGATAGCCGGCGACCCCCTTGAGGTGGCCGGCCCCCAGCACCGCCAGCACCCGACCGTGGCCCTCCCGTTCGATCTCCTCCCGCAGGCGGGCGGCCATGTAGCGATCCCGTTCGTCGATCAGGGGCAGGAAAAGGTCCTGGCGGTTGCGGGCGAATTCGGCGAAGGTGGTCTCCAGCACATCACCTTCCTTGAGGCGCTCGATCTCCGCCTCGGGGACCTCCTCGTGGGAGACCAGGGTGAGGACCAGGCCGGAAAAGAGTTCGAGCCGCTTCCACCAGCTCAGGTTGGCGGCGACGCGCTTGAGGGTTACGCCGATCTCGCGATCCACCAGCAGGACGGGTAGATGCCGTTCCCGCGCCTGGGCGATGGCCATGCGCTGCTCGGCCCCGGGTTCGATGCCGAACTGATCCGCCAGCCGCTGCTGGTAGGCGGCCAGGGCCAGGCTGGCGACCACCATGGCCACGCGCCCCTGGCGGATGACGGCGAAGAGGTCCATGCGCGCCAGGGCGTCCGGGTCCAAGAGGGCCTGATAGCGGCTGGGGCAGAGTTCCACCGCCACGGCATCGAAGTGCTCCTGCTCCAAGAGCTCCCGCACCTTGGCGGCGCTGGCGCGGGAGACGTGGGCGGTGCCGAGGAGGGTCAGGTGGGTAGCGCCGATCTTGAGATCGATGCGGGGCTCTTCGGGGCCCTGGCTGGGCTCGGGCACCGGGCCTTGGTTGGGCTCGGCTTCAGTGAAGGGTTGGCCGGGCTCGGCTAAGGGTGTGGCGTGTTCGGCCCGCGGTTGCCGCGGGATATCGGGAACGGGGTTGGCTGCCGCCTCGGGGTCCCGGGTCATCGTCTGCCGCCCATCAGGGAGCCCAGCAGGCCGCGCACCAGTTGGCGGCCCAACTGGCTGCCCACGGAGCGCAGGGCGCTGGTGGCGAAGGCCTCCAGGGGGCCTTGCCGGCTGGAGCCGCGGCGGGCGGTGGGGGCCGGGGTGGAATCCCGCCTGGCCTCCGCTTCCCGGCTGGCGTCCGCTGCCCGGCCCTGTAGGATCTCGTAGGCGGATTCCCGGTCCAGGGGCTCGTCATAGACCCCCTTCACCAGGGAATCGGCCATGAGGGCGCGGCGCTCGGCGGGGGTGATGGGGCCGATGCGGCTGCCGGGTGGGGCCACCTTGACGCGCTCGACGATGGTGGGGGTGCCGGTCTCGTCCAGGGTCGAGACCAGGGCCTCGCCGACCCCTAGGTTGGTAATGAGGGCCTCGGTGTCGAAGGCTGGGTTGGGCCGGAAGGTCTGGGCCGCTACCCGTACCGCTTTCTGGTCGCGGGGGGTGAAGGCGCGCAGGGCGTGCTGGACCCGGTTGCCCAATTGGCCGAGGACATCGTCCGGCACGTCCGCCGGGCTTTGGGTAACGAAATAGACGCCCACCCCCTTGGAGCGGATGAGGCGCACCACCTGCTCGATCTTGTCCAGCAGCACCTTGGGGGCGCTGTCGAAGAGCAGGTGGGCCTCATCAAAAAAGAAGACCAGGCGGGGCTTGGGGACGTCGCCCACCTCGGGCAATTGCTCGAACAGCTCGGAAAGCAGCCACAGCAGGAAGGTGGAGTAGAGGGCCGGGGTGTGGATGAGCTTGTCCGCCGCCAGTAAATTGATGTAGCCCCAGCCGCGCTCGTCGGTTTGCATCAGATCGGCGATGTTCAGGGCCGGCTCGCCGAACAGCTTGCCGGCCCCCTGTTCCTCCAGGGTCAGCAGCTTGCGCTGGATGGCGCCGACGCTGGCCTTGGAGACGTGGCCGTAGTCGCCGCCGACCGCGCTGGGGTCGTCCGCCAGATACGCCAGGAGGGCGCGCAGGTCCTTGACGTCGAGCAGCAGCCAGCCGTTGTCGTCCGCCAACCGGAAAACGATGTTGAGCACCCCTTCCTGGGTCTCGTTGAGGCCCAGGAGACGCGCCAGCAGCAGGGGACCCATTTCCGAGAGGGTGGTGCGCACCGGATGCCCCTGGTCGCCGAGGATGTCCCAGAGGGTGACTGGGCAGGCCTGGGTCGAGAAGTCCCCGGCCCCGAGCCCGAGTTCCGCTACCCGGGCCTCGACCTTGGCGTTACCGCCGCCGGGCTGGCCGATGCCCGCCAGGTCACCCTTGACGTCGGCCATGAAGACGGGGACCCCGATGCGGCTGAAGGACTCCGCCAGCCGCTGCAGGGTCACGGTCTTGCCGGTCCCCGTGGCCCCGGCGACCAGGCCGTGCCGGTTGGCCATGGCGGGCAAGAGATAGGCCGGGCCCAGGCCTTTGCCGATGAGGATGGGGTCTGTCATGGGCGCTGTCTCCGGAAGTAGGGAAGGACAAGATGGGCTTGATGCGTGCCATCCTACCGATTCGCCCCCCGAGGGCCAAGTTCCGATGTTTGAGCCTGGGGGGCTGGGGCGCGAACCTATTCCGATAGTTTTAGTCGGCCTCCTTGGCATCCTGTGACCTCGCTTTGGCTGCGGTGGTTTCACTTCCTTGCCGATGCGCAATGACAAAGCGCGGGGTTTTCGCTACAAATTCCCCATTCCCCACAACCGGACCCCGTGCCATGTTCTTCCCCGTCGCTAGCGCCAGCCGCCGCCAGGCCAAGTCAGCCCACGAGCTGGCTATGTTCAATCTGCTGCTGGTCAACCTCTTGATGCTGATCGCCCTCCTGGCGGGGAGTTTTCTGCAGAAGGGGTCGCCCCTGGCCGACTACCGGCTGGCCGGTGTTCTGGTGCCCCTGGGTATCTCCCTGGGCATCGTGGCCTTTACTTTCGCGAAGGCGGGGAGGCTGGCCGCCCAAGGGCACTGGTTCACCGCTGCCCACTGGCGGTTGGCCAGGATGCGTTACCAGATCCTGCTCATCGCCTATGCCGTGGGGGCTGGCTTGATTGGCGTGGGCTGGCTGCTGTCCAGCACCCAGAAGACCCATGGTATGCAGGAGTTGATGTTCGTGGCCCTGCAGCGAGTCGCCATCGCACCCCTGCTCATTGCCCTCATGGTGCTTATCATGCTGGAGTCGGGAGCCCTCTATCAGGCCGGGCGCGGCGAGGTGCCCGACAGCCTGATGAAGAAATTCCCCCCGCCGGCGGACTGCCCGGGCGCGGATACAGAGTTTGGGCTGGAAGATCAGGGCTGATCGGCACTTGGGCCACCGGGGCACTCTGGCCCTGGAGTCGGACGAGAGTCTTGCCTTGTGTCAAACGCGGGCTGCCCTAGACTTCTTGTTAAGAGGGGCGCGCGGCCCTGGCGGGACTCCCCTCCCGGGCCCCGCGTGAGTTGGCGACCATTGGCGAGAGGGGCAACCCATGCGAACCGACATGGCTCAAATGCTGAGTGATATCGATGCCGAGATCCATTACACCCGCACCCTGATCGGCCGGGATGCCTTCGCCCCGCGCGTCATGGCCGTCATGGCCGAGGTGCCGCGCCACCTCTTTGTCCCCGAGGGCGACCGGGACCAGGCCTACGCCAATGGCCCCCTGCCCATCGGTTGGGGTCAGACCATCTCTCAACCCTACATCGTCGCCCTGATGACGGACCTGCTGGCCTGTGGCCCGGATGACCGGGTGCTGGAGATCGGCACCGGCTCCGGTTATCAAGCGGCGGTGCTGTCGCGGTTGGTGGGACAGGTCTATTCCCTGGAGATCATCCCGCAATTGGCGACGGCCGCCGCCGCGCGGCTGGCGCGGCTGGGCTATGCCAATGTCCGTGTCCGTCAGGGCGATGGCCATCATGGCTGGCCCGAACAGGCCCCCTTCGATGGCATCCTGGTGACCGCCGCCGCCCGGGCGATTCCGCCCGCCCTGGTCGATCAGCTCCGCCCCGGCGCCCGCCTGGTCATCCCGGTGGGTCGACCCTATGCCCACCAAGACCTCCTCTTGCTGGAAAAGGGCCCGGATGGCGCCCTCTCCCTCACCGCGGTGCTGGGCGTGGCCTTTGTTCCCCTGACGGGCGGCGGGGTGGCGCAAGCTACCGGGGGCCCCTGAGTCCGCGCCGAGTGGCTGGATGCCAAGCCCGGCCGGCCGGCAACTCTTCCGGTGCCCCTATAAGCAGTTGCCGAGGGATTTTCGCCAGGAATTCTTGTAAGCAGCGACAATACTTGCCTATAATTGAGGGTTTCACGGAGACGGGGCCGCGTGGTCCCGCCTCGGCCCTCCCCCGATCCTTGGCGCGGTTTCGTCCCCTCCCACCAGGTCCGGCTTGGTAGAACTCAGGAAGCAGCTATGACAGACCTTTCACATTACCGAAACATCGGTATTTTTGCCCACGTGGATGCGGGTAAGACGACGACGACCGAGCGGATTCTCAAGCTGACGGGCAAGATCCATCGCCTGGGTGAGGTGCATGACGGCGAGTCCACCATGGACTTCATGGAGCAGGAGGCGGAGCGCGGCATCACCATTCAGTCCGCCGCCACCTCCTGTCAGTGGAAGGGCTGTCGGCTGAATGTCATCGATACCCCGGGCCACGTGGATTTCACCATCGAGGTGTATCGCTCTCTCAAGGTGCTCGACGGTGGCGTCGGCGTCTTCTGCGGCTCTGGGGGCGTCGAGCCCCAGTCCGAGACCAACTGGCGCTATGCCAATGACTCCCGCGTCGCCCGCCTGATTTTCGTCAACAAACTCGACCGTATCGGCGCCGATTTCTATCGCGTTGTCGATCAGGTCCAGAATATCCTGGGTGCTACTCCGCTGGTCATGGTCCTGCCCATCGGGGTCGAGGGCGGTTTCATCGGCGTTGTCGATCTGCTCACCCGCAAGGCCTGGGTCTGGGACGAGTCCGGCATGCCGGAGAATTACACTATCCAGGATGTTCCCGAGGAGATGGTCGCCCAGGTCGAGGAGTGGCGCGAGAAGCTGATCGAGGCCGCCCTGGAACATGACGACGAGGCCCTGGGGAAGTATCTGGAAGGCGAGGAGCCGGATATCGAGACGGTCAAGGCCTGCGTCCGCAAGGGTACCATCAAGCTCGACTTCTTCCCCACCTACTGCGGTTCTGCCTTCAAGAACAAGGGCATGCAGTTGATACTGGACGCCGTGGTCGATTATCTGCCCAATCCCATGGATGTCGAGCCGCAGCCGGAGGTGGACCTGGAGGGCAACGAGACGGGCCTCAAGGCCATCGTCGATCCCGACCGGCCCCTGCGCGCCCTGGCCTTTAAGATCATGGATGACCGCTTCGGCGCTCTGACCTTCACCCGCATCTACTCGGGGCGTATCAAGAAGGGCGACTCGGTGCTCAATACCTTCACCGGCAAGACCGAGCGCATCGGTCGTATTGTCGAGATGCACGCCGATTCCCGTGCGGAACTGGAGTCCGCCCAGGCTGGCGATATCGTCGCCCTGCTCGGCATGAAGGGCACCCAGACCGGCCACACCCTCTGCGACCCCAAGCATCCGGCCACCCTGGAGCCCATGGTCTTCCCCGATCCGGTCATCTCCATCGCCATCGCCCCCCGTGACAAGGGCGGTTCCGAGAAGCTGGGCGTGGCCCTCAATAAGATGATCCAGGAGGATCCCTCCTTCCGGGTCGAGACCGACATCGAGAGCGGCGAAACCATCATCAAGGGCATGGGTGAGCTGCATCTGGATATTAAGGTCGATATCCTCAAGCGTACTCATGGCATTGATGTCGAGGTCGGCAAGCCCCAGGTGGCCTACCGCGAGACCATCACCCGCCGGGTTGAGGACACCTATACCCACAAGAAGCAGACCGGCGGCTCGGGCCAGTTCGCCCGCATCGAGTATGCCGTCGAGCCTGGCGAGCCGGGCAAGGGCTATCAGTTCGAATCCCAGGTCACCGGCGGTACCGTGCCCCGCGAGTTCTGGCCGGCCGTGGACAAGGGTTTCCGGGACAGCATGAAGGAGGGCGTTCTGGCGGGCTTCCCGCTGCTGGATGTCAAGGTGAGCCTGATCGATGGTAGCTATCATGCCGTGGACTCCTCGGCCATTGCCTATGAAATTGCCGCCAAGGCCGGCTACCGTCAGTCGGTACCCAAGGCGGGTCCACAGCTCATGGAGCCCATCATGAAGGTGGACGTCTTTACCCCGGAGGATCATGTTGGCGATGTCATTGGCGATCTTAATCGCCGGCGGGGCATGATCCGGGCGCAGGAGGCTGGTCCTAATGGGGTGCGCGTCAAGGCCGATGCCCCGCTGAGCGAGATGTTCGGCTACATTGGCGATCTGCGCACCATGACCTCCGGACGCGGTCAATTCTCCATGGAATTCTCCCATTATCTGCCTTGTCCCAAGACGGTGGCCGAGGCGGTCATCAAGGAGGTCCAGGACCGTAAGAAGGGCTGATCCCTCGGCCCCGCTGCATGGGATGCCCGCCGGCCTGGTCGGCGGGTTTGGCTAGGCACCCGATGGCGCGGGCCGGGCCGACCGGGTCCGCCGCCCTGAAATAGAAGAGAGAGGCGATATGCTATCCGAGCACCACGATATCGATCACGAATTCCCGGAATACCACCAGAAGCTGGAGGCCTTGTGCGCCACCGACACCGGCTTCACCGATTTGGTGCAGCGACATGACCGCCTGGACGATGAGATCCGCGAGCTGGAGGAGCGTGGCTTGCCCATTGCCGACACGGAGATCGAGGCCATGAAGTTCCGCCGCGCGGAACTCAAGGATGAGATTTATATCCGGTTGCGCAAGGGCTGAGGTTCTAGCCTGAATCCCCGCGCCCCGGCCTGGGGAAGGCGGGTCAGGCGCAGGGGGTCGGTACCTCAGGCAGGGAAATCGCTGTTTCTACTCGCCAGGTTTATCCCTGCCTGAGGTATGCCCCGGAGTACCGGGCAGGAGCTGTCACTCCGGCGACGAATATCCCCGAAGAGTAGTAGCGGGTAAGTCCTCGAGACAGTATTCTGCCACATTGAAGATGTTTGACCTGGCGAGCGGAGCTGCCTAAAGCCTAGGGTTTGGTTAAGGTTTCACGGCCTTTTCCGAGCTTGGCAGGTTGAACATATCAAGTCCAGACCTTTGGCTGGCCTTGGAACTTGAAAATATTGCCGGGATGGAATTTTTCAAGGGGTCCGCAATAAACGGCAACCGCGGAGGCGCGACGCCCGCTCACCACTCGGTTGTTCGCTACACCTATTCCGCTTGACGGAGGAAAGTCCATGACGGAAGTCGTCGCAACCAATGAGACCATTCTGGTGGTCGGTGGTGGCATCAGCGGCATGACCGCCGCTCTCGAGGCCGCCGAAACCGGCAAGCAGGTCGTACTCGTTGAAAAGCGTCCTTATCTGGGCGGCCGTGTCTCCCAACTCTACAAATATTTCCCGAAGCTCTGCTTCCCCACCTGCGGTCTGGAGATCAACCAGCGCCGCGCCAGGATGAATCCCAACCTCCGCGTCCTCACCATGGCCGAGGTTACGGGCATCAAGGGCGACAAAGGCAACTACACCGCCACCGTCAAGCTGTCCCCGCGCTACGTCAACGGCAACTGCACCGCCTGCGGTGACTGCGAAAAGGCGGTCTCGGCGGAGTTTGACGACGAGTACAACTATGGTCTCGGCAAGCGCAAGGGCGCCTATTTGCCCTACCGCATGGCCATGCCGACCCAGTATGTCATCGACCCGCGCCTCATCGGTACCGATGAGGCGGAAAAGGCCAAGGCGGCTTGCAAGTACGATGCCGTCGATTTGGAGATGCGGGAGGAGACCCTCGACTTCCCCTGTGGGGCCGTCATCTGGGCCACCGGCTGGCAGCCCTACGATGCCGCCAAGATTCAGCCCTACGGCTATGACCGCTTCCCCAACGTCATCACCTCCGTCGAGTTCGAGCGCCTGGCCGATCCCCAGGGCCCGACCGGTGGCAAACTGGTGCGCCCCTCCGATGGCAAGGAGGCGAAAAAGATCGCCTTCATTCAGTGCGCTGGCTCCCGTGACCGCAATCATCTGCTGCACTGCTCGCGCATCTGCTGCATGGCCAGCCTTAAGCAATGCACCTATGTCGCGGATGCCTGGGGCGCCGAGGCCGACGTGAGTGTCTATTACATCGACATGCGCGCCATCGACCGCTTCGAGGACTTCTACGCCAAGGTGCGGGGTATCGAGCAGGTCAAGTTCATCAAATCCAAGCCGGCCTCCGTCGTGGCGGACAAGGATGGCAACCCGGTCGTCCATGGCGTCGATACGGAAGGCTACAAGCGCTTTGCCGACACCCATGACCTGGTAGTCCTGGCCGTGGGCATGGAGCCCTCCGTGGACAAGGACAGCTTCCCGGTCGAAATCGTCCTCAACCGCGAGGGCTTCATCGAGGCCGATCCAGGCAACGGCGGCGTTTTTGCCGCGGGTTGCGCCTCGGATGCGCTCGACGTGAACCGCGCCGTTCAGCATGCCACCGGCGCGGCGCTGCGCGCCATCCAGGTCGTCAATGGCGCCGCCGGAGTGGAGGGTTAATCAGATGGCAGTAGATAAGAAATTCGCCGGTTACTTGTGCACCGGCTGCGGCATCGGCGAGCGCCTTGACGCCAAGCAACTGACCATGGTGGCGACTCGCGAGGGCAAGATGGCCTCCTGCAAGTCGCACCCCATGCTCTGCTCCACCGAGGGCGTCCAGCTCATCCGTGACGACGTCGCCGCCGGCAACGCGACCCACGTCATGATCGCCGCCTGCTCGCGCCGCGCCAAGATGGAGGCCTTCAACTTCACCGACATCGCCATGTCCCGCGCCAATCTGCGCGAGGGCGTCATCTGGCTGCGTCCGGAGGGTGACGAGCACCAGGAAACCACCCAGGAGATGGCGGATGACTATGTGCGCATGGCCTGCGCCGAGGTCCGCTTCATGACCGTCCCCAGCGGTTCCGGCGAGCAAAGCCTGAACCGCAAGCTGCTGGTGGTCGGCAATGGTGTTACCGCCATGGCTTCCGCCCTGGAGGCCGCCAAGGCTGGCTATGGCGTCCACCTGGTGTGTGACGAGGGCGTGCTGGGCGGCGTCTACAAGGACCTTTACAAGCGGGTGCCCTTCCGCGCCGCCCCCCAGGGTGTCTCCAACGCCCGCACCGCCCCACTGCCCCAGCCGGAGGAGCCCGGGGTCGCGGAGATGATCGCCGAGGTCCAGGCTAATCCGCGCATCACCGTCCATCTCAATGCCAAGGTCACCAAGACCTCCGGCGCTCCCGGTCGTTTCTCCGCCGATATCAGCACCGAATCCGGCGGCACGGTCACCGAGAACATCGGTGCCATCGTCCAGGCCACCGACTACAAACCCTACGATGCCAATCGGTTGCCGGAATTTGCCTACGGCAAGAGCCCGGACGTGGTCACCAACTTCGAGATGGAGAAGCTGGCCAAGGCCGCCAACGGCGGGCCGCTGAAGCGCCCCTCCGACGGCAGGGAAGTCAAGGCCGTGGCCTTTATCCAGTGCGCCGGTCAGCGTTCCGAACAGGAAGGGCACCTGCCCTACTGCTCGGGTTTCTGCTGCACCGAGTCCATCAAGCAGGCCATGTATTTCAAGGCCCAGAACCCGGACTGCGACGCCACCGTGCTCTTTGACGACCTGCGCACCCCGGGTGCCGCGGGCGAGGACTTTTACCGCGCCGGCCAGCAGGCCCAGGTGACCTTCTCCAAGGGCAAGGCCAGCGAGGTAGTGGTCGCGGGCGGCAAGCTGACGGTCAAGTTCAAGGATCTGATCCTGAACGAGGATACGGCCATGGAGTGCGACCTGGTGGTGCTCGCCACCGGCCAGGTGCCCAACACGGGTCCGGACCCCTACGCCCAGTTGGCCGTGGACGAGGCCCCCACCGAGGAGGAAAAGGAGGCCGCCCGCCGGGCCCTGGCCGTCGCGCCGCCCTCCATCCTCAACCTCGACTATCGTCAGGGAACCGACCTGCCGCAGCTCAAGCACGGCTTCGTCGATTCCCACTTCATCTGCTTCCCCTACGAGACCCGCCGCACCGGCATCTACGCCGCCGGTCCCGTCCGTCGGCCCATGGATATGAAGCAGGCCATCGATGACGCCGCTGGCGCTACGCTCAAGGCTATCCAGGCCGCCGAGAACGCCGCCCGGGGCGCCGGCGCCCACCCGCGGGTTGGGGATCTCTCCTACCCGACCTTCCGCAAGGAAGGCTGCACCCAGTGCAAGCGCTGCACCGTGGAATGCCCCTTTGGCGCCATCAACGAGGACGAGCAGAAGTATCCGCAGTTCAACGAGGCCCGCTGTCGCCGTTGCGGCACCTGCATGGGTGCCTGCCCGGTCCGTGTCATCTCCTTCGAGAACTATTCCATCGAGACCGTCGGCCAGCAAATCAAGGCCGTGGACGTGCCGGACGAATTCTCCGAGAAGCCCCGCCTCCTGGTCCTGGCCTGCGAGAATGATGCCTATCCGGCCCTGGATATGGCCGCTCAGGCTGGGGGATCGACGATCAGCCCCTTCGCCCGCGTCATTCCGGTGCGGTGCCTGGGTTCGGTGAACCTGAACTGGATCACGGACGCCCTCAACTCCGGTTATGACGGCATCATCCTGATGGGCTGCCGTCGCGACGACGACTACCAGTGCCACTTCGTACGCGGTTCCAAGATGGCCGCCGAGCGTCTGAGCAAGGTCGGTGATACCCTCCAGCAGCTCAGGCTGGAGACCGAGCGGGTCGTGGTCTACGAGGTCGCCATCACCGACGTCCAGCGTGCGCCTCGGTTGATCAACGACATGGCCGCGACGGTCGAAAAGATCGGCATGAGCCCCTTCAAGTTCTGACGAGCCTGGGGCGCGCGGCGACCGCGCGCCCCACGAGAGGAATACCGACAATGAGCGATCTGAACACGGCGATGATCGAAAGGTATCGCACCAACTTCCTCAAGGAGGTGGAGGCGAATGTCGAGGAGGGCGAGTGGGTCAAGATGTGCATGCAATGCGGCGTGTGCTCCGGCTCCTGCCCCCTGGGCAAGTTCTGGGCCCACCCGCCCCAGGAAATCTTCATGATGATCCGCGCCGGCAAGCGCGAGGAGGTCCTGTCCTCCGAATCCATGTGGATGTGCACCTCCTGCTACAACTGCATTGTGCGCTGCCCCCGGGAACTGCCCATCACCCACATCATGCATGGCCTGGCCAGCTACGCGAAGCGCCTCGGTCTGGTGGCGGCGAACCAGCCCACGGCCAAGTTTGCCCAACTCTTCTGGAATAATCTCATGAAGAAGGGCCGGGTCAACGAGCTCAAGCTCGGCCTGGCGCTCTACTTTATGAACGGCTTTGGCGAGGGCATCAAGATCGCCCTCAAGAAGCAGAAGCTGGGCATGAACATGATGAAGACCGGCCGCATGAATCCCATGGAGATCCTCGGCGGTCATGCCGTCAAGGATCTGAGCGGCTTCCAGAAGGTCATCCAGAAGGCCCAGGAACTGGAAGACGCCCGTATTGCCAAGCATGGCGCTTGAGGAGAAGACATCCATGGCTAAGCGAGAATATTCCTTCTACCCCGGCTGCTCTTCCCAGAAGGGTGCCTCCTCCTCCAACTATCTGGTCTCGGTCCAGACCATGTGCCAGGAACTCGAGATTCAGCTCAATGAGATCCCGGACTGGAACTGTTGCGCCGCCTCCATCGGCTATGGTGGTGGCGGCGAACTGCCCCGCCTGACCCTGTCGGCGCGTAATATCGCCCTCTCCGAGCAGCACAACGCCGGTCAGGATATCGTCGCCACCTGCGCCGCTTGCTGGCTCTCTACCCGCGAGGCTGCCGAGCGCCTGCACGAAGACCAGTCCCTGCTGGCCGAGTGCAACACCGCCCTGGCGGAGGCCGGCCTCAAACTCAGGAACCAGACTTCCATTAAGCATATGGCGGAGGTTCTGATCGAGGACATCGGTCTCGAGGCCATCGCCGCCAAGGTCAAGAAGCCCTTGGAGGGCATCAAGATCGCGGGCTATGTGGGCTGTCAGACCAACCGGCCCTTCGGTATCGCCGGTGAGTCCTTCGAGAATCCCCAGTATCTCGACAAGCTGGTGGAGGCTTTGGGCGGCGACGCCATTCCGGGCTACGAGAAGAAGGTGCAATGCTGCGGTGGGGCCCTGGCCTTCTCCGAACCGGCCAAGTCCCAGGAGATGGTCAAGGGCATTATCGAGTCCGCCTATGACCATGGCGCCGACCTCATCGTCACCCCCTGTCCGGTGTGCCAGATGAACGTCGAGATCTATCAGGACGACATCAACGCCACCTATGGCACCCAGTTCAAGATGCCCGTGGTCTATTACTCGAACCTCATGGCCGTCGCCTTTGGCCGCAGCGCCAAGGATGCCGCCCTCAACGCCCAGATCATCCCCGCCAAGGCCCTGGATGATCTGGCGGCCAAATAGCTCCTGGCGCTAAGCCCGCCCTGATCGGACTGGCCCTCCTCCGCCCCTAGCCGCCCCACCCAGGTCTTACACCTGAGTCGGGCGGCTTTTTGGTGCTGGCGCCGCTTCAAAATGGTCCTGTCACCCATGGGCAGGGTGACGGATGAGCGAGAGTCTTAGCCGGTCCCTTAGGGAGCGGGCGCAAGCTGGTGCCGGGAAATCACGACCTTGTTGGCGCGGCCGAGCAGATCGAGCAGCAGCGCGACGCGTTCCTTGCCGGTCTCGGCCAGGATGCGGGCTGGCAGGCCGGCGAAGGGGCCGGTGAGGATCTCGACCCGATCGCCGGGGTGGAACAGGTGCTCCCGGCGCACCACCCCCTCCTCGCTGGTCGTGGCGGCCCTAAGCTGCTCCACCAGCCCGGGTGGGACGGTGGCCGGGTAGCCCCCAAAGCGCACCAGGCCCAGGACGCCCCGGGTGGAGCGGATGGTGGAGCTATCCTGCTGTACCAAGTCCAACTGAATGAAGAGATAGCCTGGGAAGAGGGGCTCGATGCTCTCGGTCCAGCGCCCCCGCCGCCGTTTCTGGGCCTTGACCTGGGGTAGAAAGGTCTCGAACCCCTGGCGTTTAAGGTTTTCCTCCGCCAGCTTTTCGTCACGGGCCTTGGTGTGAACGGCATACCAGTGTTCCATGGGTTTCGATGCGAGTCGCGGGCTAGAGGGTCAGGGCGCCCGCCAGCAAGGGCGCCAGTTCCAGGCGGTTGCTCGGGTGGGGAATGCTGTCGGTGCTCCAGAT
Organism: Chromatiaceae bacterium; assembly: GCA_049654905.1. Lineage (GTDB taxonomy): Bacteria > Pseudomonadota > Gammaproteobacteria > Chromatiales > Chromatiaceae > M0108. The sequence continues at coordinate 3,262 of JBASIS010000006.1, read as the reverse complement.
ATGGGTCACCCCGGCCTGGCGCAGGCGCTCCAGGGTACCGTCCAGAAAGAGGGCGTGGGTGACGAGTACGGCGAGGGACGCGGGCCGGGTGGGTGCCAGGGCAGCGACGGCCTGCTCCAGGGTGTGACCGGTGCTGGCGACATCGTCCACCAGCACCAGATGGCGCCCAGGTGGCGGCGGGTCTGGAAAATGGACATCGACTGCCCGATCGCCGTGGCGTTCTTTCCCGCCGATCCGGTAGTCGAAACCGGCGTGGGCGGCGATGGCGGACACCCACTGGCGAGCCTCCTCGTCCGGGCCGATGAGGAGGGGAGCTTCCAACTCGCGGGCGAGGAAGGCGGCCATCAGGGGCGCCGCCGTCAGACAGTGGGCACGCTGGACCGGAATGGCGTCCTCCAGGCGCGGAACCCGGTGGAGGTGCGGATCGACGGTGATCAGTTCCTCCACCCAGTCCGCCAGGAGCTGACCGATGATGGGTTGGCTGATGGCTTCTCCGGGGCGGAAGGCTTTGTCCTGGCGCATGTAACAGAGGTAGGGGGCGACCAGCGTCAGGTGGCGCGCTCCCAGTTCGCGGGCGGCGGTAGCGGTCAGTGCGAGTTCGATAAGCTTGTCGTTGGGGTGATCCAGACTCCGGCAGAGGATGACCCGTTCGCCCAGGCCCGCAGGGAGGCGCACCCGGCTTTCGCCATCGGGGAAGTGGTGAATCTCGACTTCGGCATAGCCGAGTCCGGCCGCGCTGGCCAGGCGCTGGGCTTGTTTCCGGTAGTCCGGAAAGCCCAGGATAAGGGGGGGGGAGGTGACTTTCACGCGATTTTTCGATCGATTCACGAATGGGCCATCAGGAATTTTAGGCACGCCTGGCGGCGGGTGGGTGTTTTACTTCTTTATGGCCAGGCCCCGCACGGGGATACGCCAATCGCCGCCATAGCCCGGGCTGTTCAGGAGGGCGGCGATAGCATAGCCGGTATCTTGGCCGGCTAGGGCGCGGGCGAAGCGATAGTCGGCGGGAAAGCGGGCGTAAATGGCGTAAAGGGTCTCGCCCTGACGCACCGGGTCGCCAAGCTTACGGTGCAACTCAACCCCGGCGCCCTGGTCCATGGGCGCCCCCGCCAGGCGGGCAATGCGGGCGAGCTGAAAATTGTCGATGGCGGTGACGATGCCGTCGACCGGGGCGGGCACCTCGTGGCGCAGGCTGCCCAGGGTGGGCGGGTCCGGGTTGGCACCCTGGGCGGCGATGATGGCGCGGAATTTCGCGGCGGCGCGGCCGGACTCCAGGATGTCGCGGGCCAGGGCGCGGCCGGCCCCGCCCCGTACCTCCGGGTCGAACTCCAGGATTTGGCCGGCGAGTAGCAGCGACTTGTCGCGCAGGTCCGCCGGGGCCTGGGGGTCGTTGTCCAGCACCGCCAGGACGTCCCGGACCTCCAGCACCGGCCCTATGCCCCGACCGATGGGCTGACTGCCGTTGGTCAGCACCACCTCCAGATGCAGCCCCAGGCTGTCGCCGACGAATTCGAAGAGCTTGCGCAACCGCAGGGCATCCTGGTGATGCCGGATCTTGGCGGTCGGGCCGACGGGGATGTCGATCAACAGATGCGTCGCGCCGGCGGCGACCTTCTTGGCCAGGATGGAGGCTACCATCTGGCCGGGTGAGTCCAGGGACAGGGGCCGTTCCACGGCGATGAGGACGTCGTCCGCGGGGGCCAGACGGGCGGTGCCGCCCCAGGCCAGGCAGCCGCGTTCCCGGTGGACGATCTCGTGCAACTGGTCCGGCGACAGATCGACCCGCGCCAGGACCTCCATGGTGTCGGCGGTGCCGGCCGGGGAGGTGATGGCCCGGCTGGAGGTCTTGGGGATGAGGAGGCCATGAGCGGCGACGATGGGCATGACGATGAGGGTGGTGCGGTTGCCGGGCACCCCGCCGATGCAATGCTTGTCCACCACCAGATCGGCGCCCCAGTCCAGCCGCTCGCCGCTGTTGACCATGGCTCGCGTCAGATACAAGACCTCTTCCCGCTCCAGCCCTACCTGGGCGCAGGCGACGATGAAGGCGGACATCTCGATCTTGGAGTAGCGGTTGTTGACGATATCGCGGGCGATGGCGACGTATTCTGCTTCCTCCAGGCGCTCCCCCCGGATCTTGCGATGGACGGAACTCAAGGAGGCCGGTGGCTGGGCCTGGCAGACGGTAACGGGGGTGCCCTCGGGGACGCGGATCTGAGCGAAGGCTTGCTCCGACAGCCCCAGTTCGTCGGGGCCGACGATGGCCCCGTCGTCCACTACATTGAGGACCGCTAGCACTGGCATGGCGTTCCGCCCGGCGAGGATCTCCACCTTGTTCAGGGCCTGGAAGCCTTCACTGCGGTAATGGGGGCAATCCCGGTGGAGGAAGGCGACGTTCTCGCGGTAGGTATCGATGGCGATCCGCCGCAGTTTCAGGGTGTCCATCGGGTGTCTGGATCCGCTCCTGGTGCTCTGGGCCGCTGGGGGTCTTGACAGGTAGGCAAGGGGCTATGGCCCCTATCCGCCCCCTATTCTACCTTTAGCAGGGTCGCGGGTATCTGGTGGGATTTTTTATGCTTCGGATGCTAACCTGATTTCCTCGAACCCCGCCCGGACGGGGTGGCTATTTCATCACGGGAGGCTAGGTCATGTATGTTTTTGGAGTCGTGCTCGATTCCCCTTTCGAGGAGGCGGTGGAGCGGGTCAAATAAGCCCTGGGGGCTGAAAAACTGGGTCTGGTGAGTGAGGTGGACGTGGGTGGCATCCTGCACGCCAAGCTGGGTGAGGATATCGGCGGCTACCGCATTCTGGGTGCCTGTGCCCCAGCACTGGCCTGGCGGGTGATCCAGGCCCAGCCCGCCGCCGGTGTCCTGCTGCCCTGCAACGTGGTGATCCGGGCCATCAACGCCGACAGCACCGCCGTCGATTTCATGGACCCGGTGAGCATGCTGGCCCTCGCCAGGACCCCGGAGATCGATGCCGTGGCCGCTGAGGCCAGGGCCATCCTGGAACGGGCTCGCGACCGCCTCTCGGTCTGAGGGCAGAGGCGATGTATTGATCCCAGCGCCGGTAATGCGCTTCAGCCTATAGCGGAAGGAGCGCCGGGTGGTGTTTGGCGGGGACGCCGTGAATACGTCCCTGTAGGCTTGACGACAGCATCCCTGCTGTCGACACCCCCGCCAGCCCCCAGCCGGCCCTCCCGCGATAACGGCTGGATGACGGATTTGGTGGCTCCCGTCTTCAGGTTCCGGCATAGCGCCCC
>JBASIS010000005.1:0-8035 GCA_049654905.1 Chromatiaceae bacterium | reverse complement strand
GGATAAAGCCGAGCCGGCGGGCGGCGGCATAAGCGATGCCGTAGGGGCTCTCTTCCCTGGGCAGGGCTTGGGGATCGGCCTGGGTGGGCAGACCGAGCGCCGCGTGCCGCTCGACCAGGGTGAGGGTCAGGTCTAGCGCACGCGGCAGGGCGGGAGCGGACATGGCCGGATCAGGCGTGGTGCCAGAAGGGCGTACCCAACACCGGGGTACTGGGCTGGGCAACCTCCTGGGCCGTCATGGCCCCGGACAGGAAGGCGCCGCGGCCGGCGCGCACCGCATCGGCAAAGGCCCCGGCCATGGCCACCGGCTGCCGCGCCAGGGCCACCGCGGTATTGAGCAGCACGGCGTCGAAGCCCCATTCCATCACCTGGCAGGCGTGCGAGGGCAGACCCAGCCCGGCATCGACGATCAAGGGCACGCTCAGGCGCTCGCGCAAGGTGCGCAAGGCGTAGGGGTTGATGGGGCCCTTGCCGGTGCCGATGGGCGCGGCCCAGGGCATGACGGCCTGGCAGCCGACATCGACCAGGCGCTGGCACAGCACCAGGTCGTCGGTGCTATAGGGCAGTACCTTAAAGCCGCTCTTGATCAGTTGCGCGGCGGCCTCGACCAGATTGAGGGTGTCCGGCTGCAGGCTGTAGTCATCACCGATCACCTCGAGCTTGATCCAGTCCGTCTCAAAGACCTCCCGCGCCATCTCGGCGGTGGTAATAGCCTCCCGGGGGCTATGGCAGCCTGCGGTGTTGGGCAGCACCGGCACCTGCATTTTGCGCAGCAGGGGCCAGAACCCCTGGCTGGGATCGAGCCCGCTGGCGCCCTGGCGCCGCAGCGAGGCCGTCAGCAGGCAGGGTTGGGCCCGGGTGACAGCCAGTTCCAGCACGGCGGGCGAGGGATAACGGGCGGTACCGAGCAGTAGGCGGCTGGCAAAGCTTTCGCCATACAGCAGCAGGGGATCGGCTTGGGGGGCAAGGGTCATGGCATGGCCTGTGGGGTGGGGCGCCGCGGCGTTCAGCCGCCGGATACGGGCGCGATGATTTCGATGTGATCGCCCTCGGCCAGGGGCGTCTGGGCATGGCGGCCGCGAGGCACGAAGGTCAGGTTGAGGGCGGCGGCATAGGGCTCGCGGGCCCCGACGGCCTGGATGGCGTCGGCCAGGGTGGCGTTGTCGGCGAGTTCGCAGGGGGTCTGGTTGATGAGCACGCGCATGGGTTCAAGCCGTTACGGCGGCGGTGGCCGCGGTGTGGAAACTCAGCCGCAGGCGCGCGGCCAGGGTGGTTTGCCCGGCGTGCATCCACTCCAGCACGGCGTCGAGCAGAGCCGGGGAGATCATGAAGCCGTGGCGATAGAGGCCATTAACCTGCAGGACGCGGGGGCGCACCTCGTAAATCGCGGGCAGGTTGTCCGGCAGGGTGGGACGGCACCGGGTAGCGAGTTCGAGGATGCGGCCCTCGCCAAAACCCGGGTGGACGGCGTAGGCGGCGCTCAGCAACTCGAGGGTGGAACGGACGCTGGCCGGCGACAGGTCGTCACTTTCGATCTCGGTAGCGCCAATCACGAAGACATGGTCTTCCTTGGGTGCAATGTAGAGGGGGTAGCGCGGATGCAGCAACCGGGTCGGGCGGTGCAGGGTGACGTCGGGCGCATGGATGCGCGCGACCTCGCCGCGTACGCCGCGCAGCGTCTGCCCGGGCGAGCGCCATTCGCCCTGGCTGCCCAGGCCGCGGCAGTCGAGCACCCAGCCACCCTGACGGTCATGGATGTCCAGCGCCTGCTCCAGGGACAGGGCGGTGTGCCATTCGATCGCCACGCCCAGGTCCCCCAGCGTCTCGGTCAGGGCCCCCAGCAGTTGGCGGTTGTCGAGTTGGGCCTCCCCCGGCAGAAAGAGCCCCTCGTGGAAGCGCCGGGCCAGGGCGGGCTCCAGGCCGGCGATGCCCTCGCCGTCAAGGGTGAGCGGCTGGGGTAGTTCCGGCAGGGCCTGGCCGGTGGCGGCCAGCAGGCCGCTGAAGCGCCGGGCCTCGGGAGCGTCCTGCCGGTGCCAGAGGATCAGGGTGCCGTTTTGCTGGAAAAAGACCGGGCGCCGCAGCCCCGCGATCAGGCTTGGCCAGCGGGTCAGGGCGTACTGGCCCATGGCGACGACATTGAGCTCGGTGATAGCGGATTCGGCCAGTGGAGCGAGCATGGCTGCGGCCACCCAGGCGGCGGCACCACTGCCGTCGGGCGGGCCCGTATCGATGATCCGGACCGGGTGCCCTGCCTGGGTCAGCGTCAAGGCCAGCAGGCGGCCCATGAGGCCGGCGCCCAGCACCAGCACCGGCTCGCGAGGGAAAGGGGGGTTATTTTGCATAGGGTTATGAAATCAAGAGTGGAACATCAAAGGTAACCCTTCAGCCCCCTCTCCCCAACTCTCCCCCACCAGGGGGGAGGGAGCGGGAGAATCCGTGGCTTGGCTGCCGAACTCAACCTCGGTGGTAGGAAGGTCTGAAGGCTTACCATCAAACTTTACTGGCCGGCGGGTGTGGCTGGGCTGGGCCTTCCCTCTCGGCCATCGCAACCGCTCGCCAGGGGGCACTGGCCATGATCAGTGCATCGATCTGGCGGCCCAGGACCCGGAGCCCCGCCTCGATATGGGTCTCGCCCTGGAGAAGGGCATCCTCAAGCATGCCCGCCTGCTGCATCAGCTCCATGGCACAGATATTTGCCGCGGCACTCCGGACCTTGTGCAAGCGCCGGGCCGCGTTCGCTCGCTCCCCCTGGTCAAGATCATCACGGGTCGCCTCGACCACCCTGGCGTAATCCCTGACAAAGGTATCGAGGAATTTTCGCAACAATTCCGGGTTGCCATGGAATAGTTTCGCGGCCTTGATCCGGTTGATCCCCGCTATGGGCGGGAATGCCTCCGCCAAGGGGCCAGGCCAAGCGGGGGCCGCCGGCTCCGGTATCGAGGCCTCCGGTGACGCTGGCTCCCGGGCAGGCACCCAAGGCCGCAACAGCCTCGCGATTTGGTCCAGATCCACTGGCTTGGTCATCACCGCATCGGCTCCGGCCTGATGGGCCGCCTGCCGTTGCTCTGGCAGGACCCCGGCGGTCAGGACGATGATGGGCAGATCGGTCGGTGCAAGCCGGTCACGGATCAGCCGGGTTGCCGTGAGCCCATCCATCACCGGCATTTGCAGGTCCATCAGCACCGCATCAAAGTCTTGAGGTTGCGACTCCAGGATCTGGACGGCTTGCTGCCCATCGGTGGCGGTGATGACCCCGGCCCCTTCCCATTCCAGGGCCTGTTTCATCAGGGCAAGGTGCGTCTCACTATCGTCCACTACCAGAAAAGCGCATCCCCGCAGCCGCGGTCCCACGCCAAGCGCCGGTTCGGCCAGGACTGGGGCGGCCAGCTCGGTATGATCGGCCCGTTCGAAAGGTAGCTCGAACCAGAAATTACTGCCCTGTCCCGGCTGGCTCAGGGCCCCAATCTCGCCACCCATCAATTCCACCAGCCGCTTGCTGATGACCAGACCCAGACCCGTGCCGCCAAAGCGCCGGGTAATGGTGGCATCGCCTTGGGTGAAGGGGGTGAAAAGCGCTGTCAGGACCTCCGGGGAGATACCCATGCCCGTGTCCCGCACCTCAAAGCGCAGACGCGCGGAACTTGGGGTGAGGGCAATAGCCTGGACCCGGACGGTGACCTCTCCCCCCGGGGCAAACTTGATGGCGTTGCCGATCAGGTTGGTCAGCACCTGACCCAGGCGCAGGTCATCGCCCCTGAGGGGCCCCAGGGGTTCCAGCAAACCCGCAATCCGCAGATCAAGCCCCTCGGCCCTGGCCTTAAGACCCAGGAGGCCATCCAGTTGGTGCAACAGCGCCCCGAGATCAAAGGGCCGGTTATCGATCTCGATCTTGCCGGCTTCGATCCGGGAAAGATCCTGAATATCGCTGATGATGCCCAACAGGGTCTGGCCGGCGTCATGGATGCGCCTGACCATGTCCCGCTGGTTGGCACTGAGGGGTTCGCGGTCGATCATCTGGGCCAGGCCCAGCAGAGAGTAGAGGGGGGTGCGGATCTCGTGACTCATGTGGGCCAGGAACTCGCTCTTGGCCCGGTTGGCGTTTTCCGCGACGAGCCGCGCTTGCCGCAGTTCATTCTCGCTCCGTTTGTGGTCACTGATATCCCGCGTGATACCCAGCAATTCCACGAAATTGCCATCGTTATCGTAAATGCCGCTGGCCTTGATCTCGGTCCAGACGCTTGAGCCATCCTTGCGCAGTTCCTCGAAATCCCAGAGTTGGAATGTAACCGGAATCCCTGCCCGTACCTGAGCGTAGGCCGCGGCGATAGCCTCTCTGAGAATGAGGCATGAATCAGGATGACAGGTATCCTCAAGTTTTAGCCGCAGGTATTCTTCCGGCCGATACCCGGTCAATTTCTCGATGGATGGACTGACATAGGTCAGCCCTCTATGAAAATCAAAAGTCCAGATGACATCACTGGCATTATCGGCCAACAGGCGGTGTCGTTCCTCGCTAATGCGCAGGTTGTTCTCGATTAATTTGTTCTGAGTAATATCCTGGGTCGTCCCGCGAGTAAGGATGACGGTGCCATCCGGCGCATATTCGGCCCTGCCGATTCTCTCGATGTGTTTAATGCGTCCCGTGGGTAGCAGTAAGCGGACATGGATCTTAAAATCACGTCGCTCGGCCAGGGCCTGGGTGTAGGCCGCCAAGGCCAACGACTGATCGTCTGGGTGAACAAACCTGCCCCATAATTCCTCCCGGGATGGGGGTAAGTCCCGACCCGGGATCAATTCAAACAGGCGGTAGAGTTCCTCGGACCACCACACCTGATTACGTTTCATGTCCCATTCCCAGCTACCGATGTGGGCTACCCGCTGGGCTTCATTCAGGCGTTCCACGCTCTCTCGCAAGGCGAGCTCCGTATGCTTGCGATCCGTTACATCCATAAATGCCGCTAACTGCTCATCATCCTGAATGATGGTGGATATCTCGACATGACGGATCATGCCGTCCTTGCGTGTCATACGATATTCAATCGGACCTATGGATGATGGGTTATCCGACCCTTGCTCAATAACCTTCTCCCAGGAGTCCACGACCTGGCGACGATAAGATTCATCGGGATAGAAGATTTCATACCAGCGATCGAGGGTCTGGATATCCTCCGCGGTGTACCCAAGGGTCTGCACGAACTGATCATTGCAAAGCAGAATTTTGCCATTGAGATCCTTAAGCGCCAAAGGTATGGGTGCGAACTGAAAGAGGCGCTGGTATTTGATCTCGCTGGCTCTGATGGATTTCTCGGCTTGTTGACGTAGGGTAATGTCGCGGCTAATACCCCGCATCCCCAGGAATTCACCCTCGGAGTTAAAGAGCAGAATTCCGCTGCTTTCGAGCGTCAAACAGCATCCATCCCGATGACGGCTAGTATGTCTTAGATGGGCGAAGCCTTTGCGGGAGACGAAAAAATCCCGAATAGGCTGACAACCCAGATGCTCTTCGCCACTGGTCGAGAGATCCTGCAGGGATTGACCCAGGAAGTGATCCGATGAATAGCCGGTATAGTCTTCGGCAATCGGACTGACGTAGCGGTAGTATCCCAGGGCATCCAGTTCCCAGACACAGTCACCGGTAACCTCGAACAATGACCGGAATTGTTCCTCGCTGAGGCGCGATTTTTCCTCGATCTCGACCGACGCCGTGATGTCCTCGACAATCGCGAGAATTTGCGGTCCCGCCTCAGATCCCGTCTCGACCCGGGTTGCGACCAAACTGATCCAAATCACCGAGCCATCGGGACGGAGATACCGCTTCTTCCCCTGGTAGTCGTCCATCTCCTCGCCCCGCGGCCTTGGCGGGCGGTTCTCGTCTTTATCCCCGGCATCGGGTTGGCTGATGCTGTGCCAGTCGAGGGTCGCTAACGCTGCGGGGCTTAGGCCCAGGATGTTCGCCAAGCGTTGGTTAGCCTCCAGGAAGCCCCCGCTGGCGGGATCGATCAGGACCATGCCCACGGGTGCCTGGTCGAAGAGGGTCCGAAACCGGGACTCCGCCCCAGGCGGGTGCGAGGCTGGGATGGCCGTCTTGGTCTCGTTCATAGGGGGGACTTGCCGTGTCGGTGAGGGGAATGAGTCGCACCCGCGAGGGGTCCTGGAGGGCCGTTGCGGGGGTACGCTGGCTAGGCAGGAGCCGGACCAGAGGATTGAAAAGGCGATGGTCTCACCCTAACTAGGGCACGATAATTGCGTGATTCCCTACTTCCCGGCCCCTCTGGATGGATAACATTATGCCTGATCTCTTCACCCCACTGCGCGTCGGCGCCATTACCACCCCCAACCGTATCTTCATGGCGCCGCTCACCCGCTGCCGGGCGGGTGAGGAGCACCTCGCCAACGCCTTGATGGCCGAACACTATGCCCAACGCGCGAGTGCCGGTCTGCTGATTGCCGAGGCCACCATGGCCATGGCCGGGAACTCGGCCTTCTGGACGGAGCCGGGCATCTACTCCGCGGCCCATGCCGCGGGCTGGAAGCAGGTGACCAATGCCGTCCATGCCGCCGATGGCCGCATCTTCCTCCAGATCTGGCACGGCGGGCGCGCCTGCCACCCCCTCCTCAATGGCGGCGTACCACCCGTTGGGGCCAGCGCCAAGGCCATTGTCGGTGACGAAGTCCATACCCCGGCAGGCAAGCAACCCTACGTCGTGCCTCGGGTCCTCGCCGACGAGGAACTTCCCGCCATCGTCGCGGGCTTTCGCCAAGCAGCGGAATACGCCAAGTTGGCCGGTTTCGATGGCGTCGAGTTGCATGGCGCCAACGGTTACCTGCTCGACCAGTTCCTGCGCGACGGCACCAACCAGCGCCTTGGCCCCTATGGCGGCAGCCGGGAGAACCGCGCCCGTCTGATGTTCGAGGTCATCGAGGCCGTCAGTGGGGTGTGGGGCAGTGATCGCGTGGGCCTGCGCATTTCTCCGCTCAACAGCTACAACGACATGATCGACAGTGATCCCATTGGCCTGGCCACCTGGCTGGCCGGGGAGTTGAACCGCTTCGACCTGGCCTACCTGCATCTGATGCGCGGCGATTTTTTCGGCCAGCAGCAGGGTGATATTGTGACGCCCGTGCGGGCGCGCTACCAGGGCGTCCTCATCGGCAACATGGGTTATGGCCCGGAGGAAGCCGCGGCCGCCGTGGCGGAGGGAACCCTCGATGCAGTGGCCTTTGGCACCGGCTTCCTGGCCAACCCGGACCTGCCGGCGCGGATCAGGGCGGGCGCGCCGCTGAATGCGCCCGAACCAGCAACCTTCTACTCCCCCGGGCCCGAAGGCTACACGGACTATCCCGTTTGGGAAGCCTGACCTTGGCCACCTAAAGGGTGGTCCGGGCCATGTTCAGCAGCGATCACGACGAACGGCACTCTCACGCGACCACTGGCGTGCCTGCCGTTGGTGGCACTCCCTGCTGGGTGATGGTCAGCGCCAGCATGGTCAAGGGTACGAGGGTGCGGAACCGGGCGGAGCGGGGGATCGCCTACTAGTGTCAACTAAAATTTACACTTTTATTTGTTAAGTGATGTTGACAGAGCTTGATGGTGTTCGTAAGATTCAGCTAGAGGGAAATATGTCTCCCGTTAGCGGCAGGCCACCGCCCGTTTCTAGCAATTGTTCCCTCCTCTCCCTCTGGCGCGGTAAGCGTTTAGGCTCCGCGCGGGGTTCGCACGATATCGAGGTTGTCGAGACCTCTTTTTGTCTTTGGAGAATGCACATGGCAACTGATCTGAACGATCCGGACCGGGTATGGCCCACCGGGCTCACTATCCAAGAGTCGGAAGAGCTTCATAAACACGTTATCGACGGTACGCGGGTGTTCTTTGTGATCGCCCTGGTTGCGCACGTCCTTGCGGCGTTCCTGACCCCGTGGCTTGGCTGAGGAGAAGATCATGAACCAGGGTAGAATTTGGTGTGTCGTTAAACCCACTGTTGGCCTGCCGCTGTTGCTGGGTTCGGTCGCCGTGATCGCGTTGCTGGTGCATTAC
>JBASIS010000004.1:0-3799 GCA_049654905.1 Chromatiaceae bacterium | reverse complement strand
TCCGCACCCTGACCACTTACCTGTGCTTCGACAGTTGGGCGGCGCTGACGGAGTTCATGCTGGACAGCTGTAATCGGCCGCCCTCTCGGCCGACCACCGGATGAGTCTGCCAAAATGAGAATTGCTGACAGCGGAGAAAGCTAGAAGCTTTTCTGAAGCTCCGTGCTATAATTCTGCGGCTTTACAGTAGAGGAACGCTCGGAAGGCGAACAACCTATATCCATGGCAAAAGAAGACGTTATTTCGATGGAAGGTACGGTGGTCGACACCCTTCCTAACACCATGTTCCGCGTGGAGTTAGAAAACGGGCACGTCGTTACCGCTCATATATCGGGCAAGATGCGTAAGCACTACATCCGCATTCTTACCGGGGATAAGGTTACCGTGGAGCTCACCCCCTACGACCTGACCAAGGGCCGCATCACCTACCGCGCCCGCTAGGCGACAGGGTCGCCAGCGGACCGCCCTACCCTTTGCCGGCAAGAACTCGCTAGGCGGTTTTGGGCGTAATCTCGAAGCCCAACTCCTCTCCCTCCACCTTGACCCGCACCGCACCCCCATTGACGAGCTGTCCAAATAACAGTTCGTTGGCCAGGGGCTTTTTGATGTGCTCACGAATAATGCGGCTCATGGGTCGAGCACCCATGCGAGCGTCATAGCCCCGAGTAGCCAGCCAGGCACGCGCCTCGCTATCCACGGTCAGGGTGACCTTCTTCTCCAGCAACTGTTGCTCCAGTTCAAACAGGAACTTGTCCACCACGTTGACAATCGTGGCGGGCGACAGGGCACCAAACTGGATCACGGCATCGAGCCGATTGCGGAATTCGGGGGTGAAGAGGCGTTTTAGGGCCTCCATGCCATCCGTGGCATGATCCTGCTCCGTGAAGCCAATGGAGGGACGACTGGCCTCCGCCGCACCAGCATTAGTGGTCATCACCAGGACGACATGACGAAAATCCGCCTTACGGCCGTTGTTGTCGGTGAGGGTGCCGTGGTCCATGACCTGCAGTAGCAAATTGAAAACATCCGGGTGGGCCTTCTCGACCTCGTCCAGCAGCAGCACGGCGTGCGGATGCTTGTTGATTTCCTCCGTCAAGAGGCCGCCCTGGTCAAACCCGACATAGCCGGGCGGGGCGCCGATGAGGCGGGAGACCGTGTGGCGTTCCATGTACTCGGACATATCGAAGCGGATCAACTGTAAGCCCAGGATACGGGCAAGCTGACGCGTCACCTCCGTCTTGCCGACGCCGGTCGGGCCCGCGAAGAGGAAGGAGCCGATGGGCTTTTCCTCCTGGCCCAAGCCCGAGCGGCTCATACGGATGGCCGAGGTCAGGATATCGATGGCCGCCTCCTGCCCAAATACCACCAGCTTCAGGTCCCGATCCAGGTTACGCAGGGATTCGGTATCCGAGGACGAGACCTGCTTGGGCGGAATGCGGGCGATCTTGGCAACGATGCGCTCGATATCCAGGACATCGATGCGCTTCTTGCGCTTGGCCGCGGGCATCAGTTGGACGTGGGCCCCCGCCTCGTCGATGACATCGATGGCCTTGTCCGGCAAGTGGCGGTCATTAATGTGCTTGGCCGAGAGTTCCGCGGCCGCGCGCAAGGCCGGCTGGGTGTAGCTGACCTGGTGATGCTCTTCGAAGCGATTCTTCAGGCCCTTGAGGATCTCCACCGTATCCTCGACGCTAGGTTCCTCGACATCGATCTTCTGAAAGCGCCGGGCCAGGGCCCGGTCCTTCTCGAAAATGCCACGAAACTCCTGATAGGTCGTGGAGCCGATACAACGCAGGTCGCCAGAGGCCAAAACCGGCTTAATGAGGTTAGAGGCATCCATGGCACCGCCCGAGGCAGAACCCGCGCCAATAATAGTGTGGATTTCGTCGATGAAGAGAATGGCCTTGGGCTGACGCTTGAGTTGCGCGATCACCGCCTTGAGACGTTTCTCGAAATCGCCCCGATACTTGGTGCCGGCCACCAAGGCCCCCAGATCCAGGGCATAAATGACCGCGTCAGCCAAAACCTCGGGCACCTCTTCCTCGACGATACGCCGAGCCAGCCCCTCGGCAATGGCGGTCTTGCCGACACCAGCCTCGCCTACCAGCAAGGGGTTGTTCTTGCGGCGCCGACAAAGGATCTGCAAGGTGCGCTCGATCTCGGTCTGGCGACCGATGAGGGGGTCGATCAGGCCTTGACACGCCAGTTCGTTGAGATTGGATGTAAAGCTCTCCAGGGGGCTGGCGCTTTCCTTAGCCTCTTGTCGCCGCTCCCCGCCAGGTTCACCCTGGGCCTCCTCGTCCCCGCCCTCGCCTGGGACCTTGGAGATGCCATGGGAAATATAATTGACCACATCCAGGCGGCTAATGTCCTGACGGTTGAGCAGGAACACCGCCTGGGAGTCCTGCTCGCCGAAGAGCGCGACCAGGACATTCGCCCCCGTAACCTCCTTCTTGCCAGCGGACTGGACATGGAAGACAGCCCGTTGCAAGACACGCTGAAAACCGATGGTCGGCTGGGTCTCGCGCTTTTCCCCGGTTGGAACCAGGGGCGTGGTCTCCTCGATGAAGAGGTTAATGTCCGATCTTAGCCGCCCTTCGTCCGCCCCACAAGCCCGTAACACCCTGGACGCGCTCGGATTATCGAGCAGGGATAGGAGCAGGTGCTCCACCGTCATGTATTCGTGCCTGCGTTCCCGTGCCTGATGGAAGGCCTGGGTCAGCGTGAATTCAAGGTCTTTGCTCAACATAAAGGGTCACCGATACGGTATTCAGGGATCTATCAGGCCTCTTCCATGGTACACATCAAGGGGTGTTGATGCCGGCGCGCAAAGTCCATGACCTGGGCCACCTTGGTCTCGGCGACATCGCGCGCAAAAACCCCGCAGACGCCAACACCGCGGGTATGGACATGCAACATAATCTGGGTAGCTTTTTCCCGATTCAAATGGAAGAAGGTCTCCAGGACCTGGACGACGAATTCCATGGGGGTGAAGTCATCATTGATCAGCAGCACCTTGTAGAGGGGCGGTGGCTTGAGTTCCGGTCTGGATTCCTGGACCGCCGCCCCCTCCTCGCGCTCCCTATTCACATTCGATCCACTCATGTCAATGCGAAACCCCCTGGAACCGTCACTTTGGATTTGACCCTTGCCATGGGGTCATTATACTTCGCACTCAAGGTATCGGCTCGCCTAGCGGGACAGGATGCCGGATATTGATAAGAGGGCTGCCCGGAAGTTTGGAGCGCCCCAACGAGCTTGGCCCTAGCAGTACCCTGAACCGAGCGGTAAATCACTATTTCCCTACGGCCAAGGTTGCTATCTTGTGCCCTGGACGAGGCCCCAGAGGAGCCGTTTCCAGGCCTGAAAACTAACAGGGGGCAAACCCCACCCATCTCCTGGAGGAGTAGCAGCGATGATGACCGGTACCGTAAAATGGTTTAATAATGCCAAAGGATATGGGTTTGTAAAGGCCGATGAAAAAGAAGACGATGTTTTCGTTCATTTTTCGGCCATCGACATGGATGGCTATCGGACCCTCAAGGAGGGGCAGAAGGTTCAGTTCGAGATTACCCAAGGTCCTAAGGGTCTCCACGCCGCCCGCTTAAACCGCCTTAACTAGATTTAACCCCCCCGCGCTCCTCAATCGAGCTGCGCGGGGGTTTTTACTTACATATTCGCGATCACCGCCTCCCCAAAAGCCGAACAGCTGAGCTTGGTGGCCCCGGGCATCAACCGCTCCAGATCATAGGTTACGGTCTTGGCCAGGATGGCGCCTTCCACGCCCTTGATGATGAGA
>JBASIS010000003.1:0-1978 GCA_049654905.1 Chromatiaceae bacterium | reverse complement strand
GAAATGAGGCCAAGTCCGGCAAGCCCACCGCCGAGTTCAAGCGTCAACTGCGCGCCCTGGAGCAGGAGGAGCCCATTCGACCCCGCGAGCCTCGCGTGCTCTTCACCGACGCCACCCCCGAAGCGCTGGCTTATGGCTTGGTCAAGGGCTGGCCAAGCGGGGGGGTCTTCAGCGCCGAAGCCGGCCTCGTCCTCGGGGCCAGCGGCATGGGCAAGGATTCGATACTGCGCAACTTGGCCTTGTTCAATCAGTTGTGGGATGGCGCCAGCTTCCGCATCGACCGCAAAACCTCGGAATCCTTCCAGGTAAGCGGAGTCCGCGCCAGCGCCCATCTGTTGATCCAGCAGGCCGCCCTGCTTGACTTCATCGACCGCGCCGGCACCCTGGCCCGAGGCTCCGGCTGGTTCGCCAGATTCCTCATCGCCCACCCGCAATCCACCCAAGGCACCCGCGCCTTCCGCGAGGCCCCGGCCCATTGGCCCGCCCATAGCCGCTACTGCGCTCGGGTTCTGGAACTCCTGGCGAGCGAACTGCCGACCAAAGACGATGGCACACTGGCACCCCCGCTTCTGGACCTAGACCCCCAGGCTAAGGCCGCCTGGATTCAGTTCCACGACGCCATCGAGTGCGAACTGGCCGACGGCGGCGAACTGCGCCAGGTCCGAGACGTAGCGGCCAAGTGCGCCGACAATGCCGCCCGCCTCGCGGCTATCCTCCATGTCTTCATGGACGGCCCGACCGGCGCCATCGGCCTCGCCGCCTTTGAATCCGCAGCGCGGGTTGTTGCCTGGCACCTGCACGAGTCCCGCCGCTTCTTCGGAGAATTGGCCCTGCCGCAGGAACTGGCCGACGCCGCCCGGCTTGATACCTGGCTGATCGCCACCGCCCAGCGCGAGCGCACCGTCCTGGTCCCTAAAAATCTGGCGCGGCAGTTCGGCCCGCTCCGCGACGGCGAACGTCTGGATCGGGCCATCAAGGAGCTCGACGCCCTCGACCGGCTCAGGGTCAACAAGGAGGGTCGGCGCCTCCTCCTGGCCCTAAATCCCGCCATCCTGGCCGAGGAGAATTCCCATGGGTAGCCACCTCCTCGACCTCATTCACGGCCACCGCACCCCGCCGCCCTCTGTCACGGGGCAGGCTGCTACGTCGAATCTTGCTATTCCCGCTATTCAACAAGGCCCCCGCGCCAAAGATAGCAGCAGTAGCAAGTTTGGACGTGGAACACCCTCCACGCCCCCATCGGTCCCGGTCCCGCCAGGGGCTCACGACGCCCAGATGCCCCGCCGCCTCTGGCTAGTGCAAACGGGATCACGGACATGGATTTCAGCATCCTTCACCCCACCCCAAACCCTCAGCCAGGTACGGGATTGGCACCCCGACGCCCTGGACATCAGCCAGGAGGAGGAGACCTCACCCCATTCAGAACCCGTTTCATCAACCTGAACTCCTATTACCCCGAGGAATCGAATGCAAACTTATCGTGATCAAACCCAATACCACGGCCCAAAACGCATCATCTTGCCTAACCACAATCCGGCCTTGGTGATTCTCTCCGTGTCCGTTGACGAACTGGATGTAGCGCACTTCGACACGACCCCCGTTGTCGGCTGGGATGCCGAATTGATCGACGGTCGCTGGGTCGCAGATCGCCCCATCACCGTCCAAGACCTTGAGCATGATCCATGGGCGATCCATGACCTCACCACCGGCTTGTGCTACAGCCCTGCCGGAGTTTATTGGATTGGCGGCATGGACCCGCAGGAGGCGAAAACCGTCCTAGCCGACTCTGCCCGCCGCCTTCAGTCCACCTGACATCCTCCTGTTCGCGCAGGAGTGCGAACCGCGCCCTAACCCTCCTCTGGCGATATTTTTTCCAACCCGCCGAAAAAACCCCCTCGTAGGCGCCCCGTAGCGCCCGCCGCAGACCCCACCCCTGGCTTTGCCCTTACCCGCCCACGCAACGCGTCAGACAGCCACG
>JBASIS010000002.1:0-3890 GCA_049654905.1 Chromatiaceae bacterium | reverse complement strand
GGGGTGGTGCTGCTCGACCTGGCCCCGGCGGGGGCGCGCAGTGGCGAGCTGTTCGCGCCGCTGTCGGCGGCCGGGGAGACGCGGCGGGAGGGGGTGATGACGGTGATGGATGACATCAACCGTCGCTGGGGGCGCGGCACCCTGCGCTATCTGGCGGAGGGTGTGGGCCAGCCATGGCGGATGCGCCGGGAACGGTTGTCGCCGGCTTATACGACGCGGTGGGAGGAGTTGTTGGGGGTGGGGTGAGGGGGCGTGGTGTGCGCTGGCTTGGGTTGGGCAGCGGGAGCGGGATACGGCTGGGACCTATTAGAGGGCGTGGGCGATGCTTTGGAGAGGCACGCACCCGACCGCACCGGCGATATCATGGATGGCGTGGATGCGACCCGACATCGGATCGCACCCACTGCCCGCCTGCCCGCTACTCCGCGATCGGCTTGCCGATTTCCGCCTTGAAGGGATTGGCCGCGTTCAACTCGGCCGTCCTGGCCTGGGTGCCGGGCAGGATCTCGAAGCGCGGGTCGAAGTCCACCATGATCGCGGCGATCTTCTTCAAGATCCCCGCGTCGCCAGTCGCCTTGGCGGTGCCCTCGGCGATCTGTTGCTCGAAGGTTTTCAGCCCCATCATCGTCTGCTCCAAATCGGAGCGATTGATGGTCAGCGTCAGGTTGGCCTTATCGGATTGGAAGCCCTCGATGTTGGTGAGGGTCGCGTTCTCCAGCTCGACCAGGTATTTCTCGCCATTGTCCGGCGTGATCAGGTTGATGGTGTAGCGCATCCCCTCGGCCTTGCGGCTGTCCATGCGGATGCCGAGGAAGTCGAGCCAGAGGCCGGTGGACATGGCCCGGATGGTATCGGCGCCGGCGGTCTGGGCGATCTCGCCCTGCGGGATGCCGTTGCGCAGTTCATAGGCGCCGGCCAGGAAGCTGTTGCGCAGGCCCGGGTTCTCCTGCTGGTAGCCGATCTGCTCAAAGGTGTCCGCGAGCAGGTTCTTGGCGGCCTGGTTCCGGGGTTCGGCCTGCACCAGCTTGTTCAGGATCTCCTGGGCGTAGAGATAGGCTCCCTCGTCATTGAGCTGCCGACCGCGGGCCAGGATCTTCTCGGCGCCGCCCATCATCTCGACATAGAGAGGGGCGGAGTCGCCGGGGGACAGCGGAATCAGGGTCGCTGGGTTGGCATCCCAGAAGCCGAGGAAGCGCTGAATCACACCGCGGCTGTTGTGCTCCGGCGAGCCGTGATAGCCGCGGGCATACCATTTGTCTTGCAGGCTCTTTGGCATCTCATAGACGTTGTGGACCTCGTTGATGGTCACGCCCTGATTGGCGAGATGTAGTACCTGGTTGTTCAGGTTGGCGTAGAGATCGCGCTGGGCACGCAGCACCTCCTGAATCCGCTCGTTGCCCCAACGGGGCCAATGGTGGGCCGCGAACATCACCTCGGCCTGGGTACCGAACAGGTGGAGCGACTGGTTCAGGTACTTGGACCAGTTCAGCGGATTACGCACCGGCGCGCCGCGCAGGGTATAGATGTTGTGCAGGCCGGCCATGACATTCTCAGCCATCCACAGCACCTTGGTGTCGGGAAGCCAGGTGTTCATCTCCGTCGGCGCCTCGGTATTCGGCGTGAGCTGGAACACCATCCGGATGCCATCGACATCGATCTCCTCGATGGGCTTGGTGATAAAGCGGGTCGGGGCGATCAGGCCCACCGCGCCGGCCGAGACGCCCTGGCCGAGACCTTGGCTGACGTAACCATAGGGACTACGCGGCAGCAGGGTGCCGTACTGATAAAAGAGCCGGCGGTTCATGGCGTTACCGGCGAAGACGTTCTCAGAGACCAGGGCCTCCATGAAGCCGTCGGGGGCGATGATAGCCACCTTGCCGGCCCGCACGTCCGCCTCGTCGACGATGCCGCGCACCCCGCCCCAATGATCGGCATGGTCATGGGAATAGATGACGGCGGTGACGGGCAGGCCCTCGCCAATATGCTCCTGTAACAGCTTCAGACCCGCGCGGGCCGTTTCCGCGCTCACCAGGGGATCCAACACAATCCAGCCGGTCTTGCCCCGGATAAAGGAGATTTGGGCGAGGTCGAGGCCGCGCACCTGATAGATGCCCGGGACCACCTCGTAGAGCCCATAGTTGTTGTTCAGTTTGGCGATGCGATGCAGGGACGGGTGAATGCTGTCGAATTCCTCCTGTTGGTCGATGAACTGGTATTGCTCCATGTCCCAGGCGACATGGCCGGCATCCGCCATGATCTGGAGATCCTTCATCGGCGCGATCAAGCCCTTGTTGTTTTCATCGAAATCCCGGGTGTCGGCGAAGGGCAGGGATGCCCGTGCCTGCTTGAGCACTTCGATCGTGAAGGTTGACGGGGCCTTGCCCTTGGGGTCGAAGTGACCCGGATGGAAGGCGGCAGGGGTGGTTGCGGTATCCGTCACCGCCGATTCACCTTGAGCTTGCTGCCCCTGGAGGCTGGCTTGCGCATACTCCGCGGGCATTTGGTAGGGAACCCCGGCCCAAAGACGAATGGCCGAGTCGAGATTCACGGCCGCCGGGTCCTGCCAGACATAGCCGAAGGTGTTATCGAACCATTGGCGGTTTGCGAAGAGGATCTGTTTGACGCAATCGGGAATCGAGATATCGACTCCACCCTGCCGGATATTGGCACATAGGCTGGAGAGGTTTTCCCCCTGCTGCAAGGTAAAGGTGTGTTGTTGAGCGGTGGTAGCGGGTGTTTCCGCGGCTACCGCAAGACTCGCTGCCGATGTGGCAGCCAGGCAGGCGATGATGATGGGCAATCGAGTAGTCATCGGTTTCTCCTCGGTGGTAGTTAGACAGGCCTGGATTAAGGAAATCCGGCACACATTACGGCAACAAAACGGGCTCGGAGCGGAAGGATGCGCTGAGGTTACGGGAATGCGCGGATTAGAACAGCGCCGTGAAGCCAAGCAAGGGACCACTGAAATCGGTCTCGACGACGCGCCCTTCGATCTCCTTTTTGATCGAGACGTAGCGCCAGCCGCCCTGGATCGACCAGCGGTCGTTAAATTGATAGCCGAGGCTCGCGAAGGCCTGCCAGGTGAGATCAGAGGCGGCGCTGCACCCGCCGCCGTCCGCGATGGCCGTCGCAAACCACCTGTCGGTGATCGCCAAGCGTGCGCGGCCGCCGATCAATGGGTCGATCCAGGTCCCGCTCACGCCGATGCGCTGGCCCGCGAGTAGCCCGGGCGCAAGGGACAGGTCGAGATCGACCGAGTTGACCCGGAAGCCGGCCATCAGATCGAGGGTGACCCGCTCGTTCTCCCCGACCCGGTAGGCGGCGTAGCCGCTCAGCGCCTTCGCTACCGTTTCGATCCGCCCCTGAGCGAACAACAGGCCGAGTGGGGTCGTGCGGCTGTGGGAGATGTCGGCGTAGAACAGGTCGGCGATCAGACCCCAGCGGCCATTACGCGCCTCGAACGTGCCCATGAAGGCGACATTGAGCTTGGAGACCACCTCGCGGCTGCTCTTGTTGACTTCAACCGTCCCCCATTCGGTGGCCACCGAGGCCCCGATGCCCGGCATCCAGACGTATGGCGAGAGGACAAAGGTCCACCCAGAGGTCTGCGCTACCGCCGGTCCAGTGAGCATCACGCATAGGCAGGTACAGGCTAACTTCACCGAAAATCGCCTCTGGGCTGGTGGGATACGACTCCTGAGGGATAGTCCAGCAATGGCAGTCACTTGTCCAATGCGATATTACGCCCATTTTGATACCCTACCTGCATCATGATCAAACTGCAGCAGCTTGCGCATGCCTTGGCCTTGAGCCGCACCGGAAATTTTCACCGGGCGGCCGAGTCGCAACACCTCTCCCAACCCGCGCTGTCACGGAGCATCCGCAGTCTG
>JBASIS010000001.1:0-3875 GCA_049654905.1 Chromatiaceae bacterium | reverse complement strand
GGTGAAGGTATCGCCCTCGCCGGCCTGCAACTCAACTGGGACGATCAGGAAAGTGGGTCCCTGCTTATCTTGAAGGATCTCAGTCTGGCGATTCCCCAACTCGATCTGGCGGCGCCGCTGGCGCTGACCCTTGCGGGCAACCTGGCGGGGCAGGGGATGGAGAGCGATGCCCATCTGGTCCTGGAAGCCAGCCTCAAACTGCCCACGGATGGCCGTACCCTGGCGGCGACCCCCTTCACCCTGCGGCTGGAGGGCCTGGCCCTGGCGGATGGCGCCAGGCTGAACGGCAACCTGGCGGGGACGATAGGGGGCGATCTGCATGCTCGGACCTATGCCTTCCCTGGGCTCAAGTTGCGGCTGGACCTGAGCGGCGGGGTCTTCCAGGCCAAGCCACTGCAAATCAATGGCCAGGCGGATCTGGATCTCGATAACGAAGCCCAGACCCTGGCCCTGCGCGGCCTGGTCCTGGAGAGCGGCAAGCTCAGGCTGACCGGTGATGCCGCCGCTACCCAGCTCCATGTGGGTCCCCGGTACCAGGGTCGCCTGGTTCTGGACGCCTTCGATCCCCGCGCCTGGCTGGCGGATCAGGGTCTGAAACCGCCGGTCATGACCGACCCCACCGCCATGACCCTGCTCGCCCTGCGCTCCGACTGGCAATGGGCGGCGGACCGGTTCGATCTCAAGGGGCTGGATATGACCCTGGACAAGAGCCGGGTCAGCGGTACCTGGTCCTGGTTGCCGGGGCCGGCGGCGGGCCAGGAGTTCGACTTGCGGATGGATCGGCTCGATCTCGATGCCTATCTGCCGCCGGCGCCAGCCGCGATCGCACCGGTCGCCAACTCCGGCGCCCCAGCGGCCCCCGTTCTCACCCGTGCGCCCTGGTTGCTGAGGCTGCTGGTCGCCGAGGCCCTCGCCGCCCCTGCTCCCGTGCTGGGACCGGCCCCGAACCTGGACCCGGTCGCCGCGCTGCGGGTCCTGAATGCGCAAGGCCGACTTCGCATCAACCAGTTGCGCTTCCGGGGCCTGACCTTTGGCGACTTCGATGGCCGTTTCACCAGCCAAGACGGCCAGTTCCGCCTGGAGGAGCAGGTCGGGCGATTCTATGCCGGCAAGCTGCGGGGCCAGGTGAACATTGACGGCACCCAGGCCCCGCCCCTCTTGACCCTGAACCAGCAGGCGGAGGCGGTCAGTATCGGTGACCTGCTGCGCGACCTGAAGGGCGCGGGACGCCTGACCGGCACTGGCAACCTGGTGGTCGATCTGAGTACCCGGGGTGGGTCCCAGGAAGCAATGGTCCAGGCTCTGTCCGGCAAGGCCAGCCTGAAGGTCGCCAAGGGCCACCTGCAGGGCTTCGATCTGGAGCGGGCTGTCCAGCGCGCCGAGGCGGGAATTCGGGGCCAGTCCGGCCCGCCCAAGGCGGACGGGCCGGAACAAACCGAGTTCAGCGACTTACAGGCTACGGCCCGGATCGAGCAGGGGATCATCGCCACCCAGGATCTCCAGGCCAACTCCGGCTACTTCCAGGCCAAGGGCAAAGGTCGCATTGACCTGCCCCAGGACGAAGTAGCTTTTGATATCGAGGCCCGGGTGGTCAATGCTCCCGCGGATCGTCCCATCAAGGAGCTCGAAGGCATCCCCATCCCCATTCACGTCAGTGGCAGTCTCCAGTTTCCCGACTGGCGCCTCGACCCCACTCCCGTGGTCAAGGAGGTGGCTCGGCGGCGCCTGGAACAGGAGCTGGATCGCGGCGAGGGTAACCGTCTCCAGCAACTGGAGGAACGCACCGGTATCCGGGGCCTGGAAAAGGGCTTGAAGGCCTTGCTGGGACGCTGAGCAGGGGCCCGTGCCTAGGGGCTGGCCCTGCGTGACGGTCGGAGATGGCACCCCCATCCCCGGGACCGGTTGCGGCGACCGGGATGGGTGATGGCCCCGGCGCGCCAGGCCCTGCCCCGAGCGCTCCCCGCGACTTCGCCCAGCGCGTCCTCGCCTGGTTCGACCGCCATGGCCGCAAGGATCTGCCCTGGCAGCGCGACCCCAGCCCCTACCGGGTCTGGATCTCCGAGATCATGCTCCAGCAGACTCAGGTCGCGACAGTCACCCCCTATTTCGAGCGCTTCATGATCCGCTTCCCCCGGCTGGCGGATCTGGCGGCCGCCGAGGTGGACGAGGTGCTCGGCTATTGGTCGGGCCTTGGCTACTATGCCCGGGCCCGCAACCTCCATGGCGCCGCGCGCCTGCTCCAGGATCGCCATGGCGGCGACTTTCCGCCGACCCTGGAGGCGGTCCAGGCCCTCCCCGGGATTGGCCGTTCCACCGCCGGCGCCATCCTGTCCCTCGCCCGCGGCCAGCGTCATGCCATCCTCGACGGCAACGTCAAACGGGTTCTGGCCCGGTACCGGGCCATTCCCGGCTGGCCGGGGCAGGGCCCCGTGCTCGCCCAGCTCTGGGGGCTGGCGGAGGCACTCACCCCCGTCGAGCGCCCCGGCGATTACAACCAGGCCATGATGGATTTGGGGGCCACGGTCTGTACTCGCGCCAACCCGGCCTGCGCGCGCTGCCCGCTGGTGGCGGATTGCCGGGCCCATGTCGCGGGTCAGGCCACGGCCTATCCCCAGCCCAAGCCCCGCCAGCTTCTACCGAGCCGCGCGGCCTGGTTCCTGGTCCTGCACAACCCCCTGGGCGAGGTGCTGCTGGAGCGGCGTCCCCCGACGGGTATCTGGGGTGGGCTCTGGAGCCTGCCCGAGTGCCAGATCACCGAGAATCCCCTGGATTGGTGCCCTGCCCACCTGGGCGTCGAGGCGGAACTGGTTGAAAAACTCCCGGCCCGCCGTCATACCTTCTCGCACTTCAAACTCGAGATACAGCCGCTTCGGCTGCAATTGGCAACCTGGCCCGCTCGGGTGGCAGAGACGGCTGGCCTGATCTGGCACACCCCGGGTACCGCCCTCGTCGTCGGCCTGCCAACCCCAGTGGACCGCCTGCTGCGGGAAATCAGCGGCAAGGGGCTGGCGTTGGCCGGGACCCAGTAGGGGCAGCTACCCGCGATTCGGCTAAGAAAACTTAATCATTCAACTTGTTAATCACCGAGGCTCCTTCTTCATGACTCGAATGGTAAATTGCGTCAAGCTCGGCCGCGAGGCCGAAGGTCTGGACCGTCCCCCCTATCCCGGCGAACGCGGTAAGCGCGTCTTCGAGAATGTCTCCCGGCAGGCATGGCAAGACTGGCTCCGCCACCAGACCATGCTCATCAACGAAAACCGCCTGAGCCCCATGGACCCCAAGTCCCGAAAATTCCTTGAGGAACAGATGGACAGCTTCTTCTTCGGCACCGGTGTCGCCCCGCCGCCGGATTACCGGCCTCCCCAGGCTTGACGAAAACCCGGGGGTCCGGTCTAATATGCCCCTTCGCACCAAGCCCAGGTAGCTCAGTTGGTAGAGCAGAGGACTGAAAATCCTCGTGTCGGCGGTTCAATTCCGTCCCTGGGCACCATAAAACGCTCGTAAAAAGCCGGTAAGCTGAAAAGCTTTACCGGTTTTTTTATGCCCGTTTCAGGAGTTAAGGTGGAAGTAAGGGCCGATTCCTCCTTTCTTCCGTCCCGTCCTTGAATGAAGCCGCCTCGGTTGAGGCTGATAAAACAAACCAGTTATAGAGGGTGGAGCCGTCCGCATCCTTCCTTCAATGAAGCCGCCTCGGTTGAGGCGGATAAAACCCCGTTCTAGGCTCTGCCGTCCGCGTCGCCCTCTATCCTTGAGTCCCCTCCGAAAAGTCCTCCCGGCGATGGGGTCCGAGTGCCTGGCTGGTAGAATGGCGCGTAGCCGCCGAGCGCCCAACCGAGCACCTGCGCGGATGTTCCGAGCCAGCCCAGACAGCAGCC